>CBIHOX010000099.1:0-22614 GCA_966211685.1 uncultured Pseudoduganella sp. | reverse complement strand
ATTCCTTGGACCGGAGACGCAAAACAAGGTTCCACGAATCTCGCAGACAGCGCCAGAAAAAACGCCGCAAATTGCGGCGTTGGCGGTATGACCGGTGGTGGATGAAGCGGGTCAGTGGCGCGGCTTGCGGGTGATCCACAGGCCGGCCACGGCCGCGGCCACACCCGTCAACAGGACGGGTTTGACGAGGCGCCGGCGGACGATAAACGAGCCGGCCTTGATCACGTAGGGCAAGATCTTCGGCAGGCTCAGGCCGCTGGCCAGGCCGGCAATGCCCGCCAGGCCGCCGCCACCGCCGTTCGGGCCGCTGAACAGCGAACCGAAGCGATGGTGCAGCACGCCCACCGCATGATCGACCGCGCTGTGCATCAGTGCTTCCGGATGCAAGGCATAGGCCAGCTGGCCCTTGGCGTGGGCCACGCTGACGCGGTACAACTCCCCTTCGCGCACCAGCCGTTCCTTGGCCACGGCGATTGCTGCGCTGTCGGCATGTTTGCTCATTGGGTCTCCTGTTACAACAACATTTCGCGGTCAGCCTTCAGCTCGGCCATGGTGGCCGGCAGCGACAGTTTGCCCTGCCGCAGCATGGATCGCGCGCCCATGATCAGGCCGATGGTCAGCAGCACGAACGCCACGCCCAGCACCAGCAGGATTTTCCACCCCATCGCCTCCCAGCACAGGAAGATGATGGTGGCCGTGGTGAAGGCAATGGCGAACCAGCCGGCCAGCAGGGCCAGCGCGAACACCACGGCCAGTTCGACCACGTGGTTGCGCACCTCGGACAGCTCGAGGGCGGCCAGCTCCACCCGCGACAGCATCAGCCGCGCGGAGTTGCGGGCCACCCCGGCCAGCGATCCGATCAGGCCCGGGGACGATGGCGCAGTCTGCTCCATGTCGATGGTCGCCACTGGATCAGCGACGGCCCAGGATGACGCCAACCAGCAGGCCGACACCGGCAGCCATGGCAATCGAGCGCCATGGGTTTTCCTTGACGTAGGCATCGGTCGATTGCGCCATCTGCTTGCCGGCGGCGACCGCGCTTTGCTGGGCTTCGTGCGCCTTGGCCAGTGCGGTATCGAGCGCGCGCATGCCGCGGCCGCGCAGTTCCTCGGCTTTTTCGCCCGTCAGCGCCGTGGCGGCCGTGAACAGCGCTTGCGCATCCTTGACCAGGGTTTTAACGTCGTTGTTCACGGTACTGATGTTATTTTCCAGCATGATGGGCTCCTCAGTTGAGTTTTCAAAAACAGTGTCGTGCAGTCGGGCGGGATCGGTCATTCCAGCAGATCACGCATGTCGTCGGCATGTTCCTCTTCCACGGCCATGATCTTGATCAATAACTGGCGCGTGGTCGGGTCCGAATCGCCGATCTGCTCGATCATCTGGCGGTACGATTCAATGGCGATCCGCTCAGCGATCAGGTTGGCGCGTATCATCGATTGCACCTCCCTGGACTCATCATACTCGGCATGGCTACGCTCGAGCAATGTTGCTGGATTGAAATCCGGCTCGCCATTCAATTGAATGATACGCTCCGCCAGCCAATCCGCGTGTTCCTGTTCCTGCTCGGCATGTTCCAGAAATTCCGCCTTGATGGCAGCATTCTGCAAGCCGGTAACCGTGTAATAGTGCCGTTTGTAACGCATGATGCAGACCAGTTCGGTGGCCAGCGCGCCATTCAGCAACTTGATGACTTCTTCGCGGTTCCCTTTGTAGCCGGCCGTCACCGGGCCGTCGGCCAGGTTTTGCGCGGCTTGCCGGATCGCATTGGTATCCAGCCCGGCCAGCGTGGAAATGGTGGATGCTGCCATCGTATTCTCCTTTGTTATCAGCGGCGTGCATTGATAGAGCGGCCCGCGTCGGACAGCACGATTTCAACGCGGCGGTTCAGTTGACGGTCGGCCGAATTGGCATTGCTGGCCACCGGATAGGCTTCGCCATAGCCGCGCGTGCTGATGCGCGTGCCTTCGATGCCCATGTTCATCAGCGCGCTGCGGACCGACTCGGCGCGGCGCTGCGACAGTTGCAGGTTGTGCTCTTCCGAACCGGTGCTGTCGGTGAAGCCTTCCACCATCACATTGCGGTCGGGATGTTCGCGCATCACGTCGGCGAGTTTTTGCAGCACCTGCATGCCGCCGGCCGTCAGGTTGGACTGGTCCACATTGAACAGCACGTCGCCCATGGTCATCACGATGCCGCGGTCGGTCTGCTTGGCTTTCAAGTCGGCCAGCTGGGCTGCCAGGGCGTCGGCCTGGGCTTGCGCATCGCGCGTGGCGGCGGCCTGGCTTTCCGCGGCCATGCGGGCGGCGTCGGCTTCGGCCTTGGCCTGCTCGGCGCTGCGCTTGGCCTGGTCGGCTTCCATCGTGCGCGCTTCGAGGCGGATCTGGTCGCGCTGGCGCGCGGCGTCGGCCACGGCGGCTTCGGCGGATTTTTGCTTGGCCACTTCCTGCGCGGTGGCGATGCGCTGCTTGGCCACATAGGCCAGCTTGTCGACTTCGGCCAGGCTTTCCTTGCGCGCCGCCGCTTCATTGGCGCGGTCCAGCGCCGCCGTGGCCTGGCGCAATTCCACTGCCGCATATTGCGCCACGGCCGGGTTTCCCTGGGCGGCCATATAATCGCCGCGCGCCTGGTCCAGCATGCTGGTGGTGGTGGGCGCCGAGCTGCAGGCGGACAAGGCAATGGCCAGCGCCAGCGCGGCCGGCTTGAGGATGGACTTGTTCATCATCTTCTCCTTCATTATTTGACAGTCGTGCTGTTGGCGCGCTCCAGTTCTTCGCGCAATACCCGGATGTTTTCCTGCAGCGCATCGGCGGCCGCGGTGGCCTTGGCGGAACCGGCCTTGCTTTGCGCCAGCTTGGCATCAGCCTGGGCTTGCATCGCCAGGTCACGCGCACGCTGGTAATCCTTGGCGGCCAGGGCCTGGTTGGCTTCCTGCACCTTGGCGCGGGCCGACAGCATTTCCGCCGGGGCGGCATCGGCCGCGCCCGCGGACGCGGCGCTTTCCACGGCGGCGCGCGACACCGCCACATCGGCCGTGGCTGGCGCCTTCTGGCTGGCGCAACCGGCCAGCAGCATGACCGCCAGACCGCACAGGGCTGGCACAGTATGCAGACGTGAGCTCATTGTTTTTCTCCTTCGGTTGGATGGGTACTGACGTTATAGGCCGGATGGGAAAGCCATTCAGTACGGTGCCGCACATAGAGCGGCGCCCATGACAACGCCAGCCGGCGCGCGGCCACAGCGGAGGCGGTTGACGGCCGCCCCGGCCCGCGCCAGAATCGCGCCGCGCACCATGCCCCGTCCGTGCGAGCACGCACAGAGGGGGCGGCGGGCGCCGGACTATGCTTGACTTCACATTTCACGGAAAGGCCAACCAATGACATTGCCACGCCGCAGCAAGATTGCCCTGGCCATTGGCGGCGTCCTCATCGCCGTCCCGGCCGCCGCGCTGATTGCGCTGCATTACTATGACTGGAACCGCGCCCGCCCCTGGCTCAATGAAAAGACCAGCGAAGCCATCGGCCGCCCCTTCGCGATCCGCGGCAACCTGTCGCTGAGCTGGGAAAAACAGGTCGTGCCCGAGCGCGAACGCAGCTGGCGCGACTGGATTCCCTGGCCGCACCTGGTGGCGCGCGACGTCCACGTCGGCAATCCCGCCGCCATGACGGCGGCCGGCGCCCCGGCCGACATGGCCAGCGTCAGCGAATTTTCATTTTCCCTGAATCCGTTCGCGCTGCTGCACCATGAAATTTCCATTCCGGTGCTGCGCTTCGAATCGCCGGCCGTGCTGCTGCAGCGTGACGCGGACGGCACCAACAACTGGACCTTTGAAAAAAAGGACAAGCGCTCGCCATGGAAGCTGGACTTGCAGCGCATCGTGTTCAACAAGGGGGTGGTGCATTACCGCGACGCGGTGGCGAAAGCCGACGCCACGGCCGACATCGACACCATCAACGCCGATCCCACCTACGGTATTTCATGGCGCCTGAAAGGCACGTGGAAGGATGCGCCGGTGACGGGCAACGGCAAGGCCGGCGCCGTGCTGTCGCTGCAGCAGCAGACCACGCCGTTCCCGGTGATGGCCGACGTCAACCTGGGCGGCACCCGCATTGCCGTGGAAGGCACGCTGACCAAGCCCACCGCGCTGGCCGCGCTCGACATGAAGCTGCACTTGTCCGGGCCCAGCATGGCGCGCCTGTATGCGCTGACCGGCATCGTGCTGCCGGAAACGCCGCCGTTTTCCACTTCCGGCCATTTGACCGCCACGCTGGGCAAGGACAGCGGCCACTACGTGTATGACAAGTTCACCGGGAAAGTCGGCTCCAGCGATATCGGCGGCCACCTCGAATACCGGCAAAAGAAACCGCGCGGCTACCTGAGCGGCACGATGGCCTCGAAGCTGCTGCAGTTCGCCGACCTCGGCCCGCTGGTCGGCGCCGATTCCAACGCCAGCAAGCAGGCGCGGGGGGGGGGCGCCCGGGGGCCCCCCCCCCCCCGACATGGCGGGGGGAAAGCCAACACACCCCCGCCGGCGCCCAACGCCAGCAAGCAGGCGCGCGGGCTGCCCGCCGTGCAGCCCGCCAACAAGGTCTTGCCGGTGGAAACCTTCAAGACCGAGCGCTGGACCAGCATCGATGCCGACGTCACGTTCAAGGCCGACCGCATCGTGCGTGAAAAGCAGTTGCCGATCAGCCACCTGTACACGGAATTCCATTTGAAGGATGGCGTGCTGGCGCTGACGCCGCTCAAGTTCAACTGGGCCGGCGGCGAACTCAATTCCAACGTCCGGCTCGACGGCAGCGGCGCCAAGGTCAAGGATGCGATCGCCGCCGAACTCAAGGCCAGCGCGCGCCACCTGAAGCTGCGCGAACTGTTCCCCACCCTGCCCGACCTGAAAGCCAGCGTCGGTGAAATCAATGGCGACGCCTCGCTGTCGGCCACCGGCAATTCCGTGGCCACCCTGCTGGCCAAATCCAATGGCGAACTGAAGGCGCTGATCAACCAGGGCTCGATCAGCAAGCTGTTGCTGGAACAAATGGGTTTGAACCTCGGGAACGTGGTGTTGACCAAGCTGATGGGCGACAAGCAGGTCAAGCTGCACTGCATGGCGGCCGACTTCAAGGTCACCGACGGCAAGGCCGACGCGCGCCAGTTCATCGTCGACACCGACGACGCCACCGTGCACGTGACCGGCTCGGTCGACCTGGCTTCGGAAAAACTCGACCTGACCATGAAGCCGGACAGCAAGGGCTTGCGCATCATCACGCTGCGCTCGCCGATTTACCTGACCGGCACCTTCAAGGACCCGGACGTCAGCATCGACAAGAAAGTGCTGGCGCTCAAGGCCGGCGGCGCGGTGGCGCTGGCGGTAGTGGCCGCGCCCGCGGCCGCGCTGATCCCGCTGATCAATGCCGGACCAGACCAGGACAGCGCGTGCGCCGCGCTGCTGGCGCAGGCGCGCGTCAAGCCGCAAGCCCCGCCGCCGGGCAAGAAGGCCCGCTGACCGCCAGTCTTGCGCGCCGGCGAAGGCCCGGCGCGCAAAACGGTTGCAAGGTGGGTTAAGTGGCGAACAGATCGTTGCGACCCCGGCCGTTACAGTATTCCTGTCAGTATAAAAACAGGAGCATGCCATGAAATCTTTACTGTCCACGTCCATCCTTGCGGCGGCGCTGGCATTGACGGGATGCGCATCGCGCACCACCGTCGAACCGGCGGACGCCTATGTGGCGGACAACGTCGTGACGGCCAATGTGAAGGCGTCGCTGGCCAGCCAGCCAGGCCTGAATCCGGCCGACATTACCGTGGAAACGGTGCAGGGCAAGGTCCAGCTGAGCGGCTTCGTGGCCAGCCAGCAGGAACTCGACACCGCCCTGGCCGCCGCGCGCAGCATCGCCGGGGTAAAGAGCGTCACCAATGACATGCGCGTGAAATAAGCGTCAAACAACTTAGCCAAGGAGTACATCATGCACACCATCAAAACCCTTGCGGCGATTGCCGCCTTCCTGTCGCTGGGCGCCTGCTCGAACATGACGCAGCAGGATAAAAACACCGCGGTTGGCGCCGCCATCGGCGGCGTGGCCGGTTCGGTCCTGACCGGCGGCAGCACGGCCGGCGCGGTCGGCGGCGCCGCGGTCGGCGGCGTGATCGGCAACCAGGTCAACAAGCCGCCACGCTGATCGGCAGCTTGGCGCAACATGGCCCGCCAGCGATGGCGGGCTTTTTTTATGTGGCGTGGAAGGGAAATGATGGGAGGCGGCGCCGGCGTGGACCGGTGGCTGCCTACAGGTAGACGTTGCCCATGCCGATGCTGCCGGTATCCTTCACCATTTCATAGCAGCGGCACGACACGGCTTCCAGCCCTGCGGAATCGAGAATCTCGATGTTGCCGCGGCTGTAGGTGATCAGGCCCTGCTGCTGCAGCGCGCTGGCGGCCTTGGTGACGCCGACACGGCGCACGCCCAGCGCATGGGCCAGGAATTCGTGGGTCAGGTGGAATTTTTCCGACTGCAGTCGGTCGCGCGTGATCAGCAGCGAGCGCGCCAGACGCGCCTCGAGCACGTGGAAGCGGCTGCAGACGGCGATCTGGATGGCTTGCGCCAGCAGCGTATCGGTATAGCGGTACAGCAGCTGGCGCAGCGATTCCATGCGCGCGAATTCCGCGCAAAAATCGGCGGCATGGATGCGCGTGGCGCCGCCGGCGCGCTGCACCACGGCGCGCACCTGCGCCATCTGGTGGCCCAGCGCCACCGACGATCCGATCATGCCTTCGCGCCCGACCGAGCCGACTTCCAGGGTCATGCGCCCTTCGGCCACGGCCAGCAGCGAAATCAGGCTGTCGGTGGGGAAGTAAATGTATTCAATCGCCTGGCCCGGCTCATACACCACGTCCCCCATGGCCATGTGCACGTGTTCGCACATGCCGTCCAGGTGCAGCATATCGTCTTCCGGCAGGCTGGCCAGCAAACGGTTGCCGGCCGCTTGTGGCGGCAACGGGTTTCCAGGAAGTTGGGCATAGGTCAGGTTCATGGCTCCCAAGCGTAAAGGGAGGCCATACCCATGTATGTACGGTGACGCACGGAACCGCACGGCCCGCCGCGGGACAATGCGGGCACTGAGTAACTGTTGAGGAAAAATCATGGAAACCAATCACACCCGCCACCCTACCCATCCGCTGTTGCTGGCGGCCGCGGTTGCCGTGGTGCTGTTCTGCACCTTCGGCATTGCCGCCATCCTCGGCTGGCTGCCATCGCGCGGCAATGACAGCGTTCCCGCCGCCAACCCCGCCACCCTGGCCGGCATGCCAGGCTATACCGCCGGCGATTCCGGCACGGCCGCCGCGTATGGCGCCGGCGCGGCGCCCGGCGCGGCGGGCGTATCGTCCGGTGTGTCTTCCTATGGCGCCAGCGGCAGCGGCGCCGCACCGCTCAACGCGGTCCCGCAGCCTGCCTATGCGCCCGGTCCCGCCCCGGCGCGCGACTATACGCCGGCGCGCGAGTACGCGCCGGTGCGCGAACCGGCTCCGGTGCGTGAACGGGAGCCGGCGCACCGCGTCGCGCAAGCCCCGGCGCCAGCGGTCTGCAACAGTTGCGGCGTGGTGGAGAGCGTCCAGCAGCACACCCAGCGCGCCCAGGGCAGCGGCGTGGGCGCCGGCGCCGGCGCGGTGGTGGGCGGCTTGCTGGGCCACCAGATCGGCGGCGGCACGGGACGCCAGCTGGCCACGGTGGCCGGCGCGGTGGGCGGCGCCGTGCTGGGCAACCAGGTCGAGGGCAATGTGCGCGCCACGACTACGTATACCATCACCGTGCGCATGGATAACGGCAAGGTCCGTACCTTCCACCAGAGCACCCAGCCCGGCTGGCGCACCGGCGACCACGTGCGTGTGGTGAACGGCGCGCTGCGCGCGGACTGACGCGACCCTGCTCCCCCGCAACCCGGCCCCGGCCGGGTTTTTTGTTGGGTATGTGAGCAGGAATGTTGCATTTTTATACTGTCAAGCCGGAATGTGTGATAGCGCACAGAGCCGCCAGGCATCGCCCCCGGACAATCAATTGCAAACAACTCATCAGTGGAGAACGTCATGGGGAAGCTGCTGTGGGCCTGGACCATCCTGGCTGGCTTGATGCTGGCCCGGCTGGGATATAACGAGTTGGCGATGCCGGAAACCGCATCGCCGGAAGTCACCGCCACCCTGCTGTTGACAGGCGGCCTGCTGACCGGCCTGGTGGGCGCCACCGGCCTGTGCGGCCTGCTTGGCTGGGTACTGCCGCGCGCCGGCGAACAGGGCGGCGAATGACACGCCGCGCCGCACACCACGGCACTGTACGCCAACGTACAGATGCCGGAAGCGTGCGCGCCGATAATGAAACCTCCAGATAACTACGAGTCGAGAGGACATTATCATGCTCTACACAATCGCCGTCGTATTACTCATCCTGTGGCTGCTGGGCGTCGTGACGTCGTACACGATCGGTGGCTTCATTCACGTGCTGCTGGTAGTGGCCATCATCATGGTGTTGCTGCGCCTGATCAGCGGACGAGGAATCTAGCGCATCACGGATGCATCACGGGTATATGCTGGCAGCTTCTGCCAGGCAGCAGTTGCCATGATATACCCGCCCCCGAAGGGCCGCTGTCACTGCGGCCCTTTTCTTTTGCGCGGTATTTCTGCGCGGTGTTTGCACGCGATGTCGGGCTGTGTTGGGGCTGTGTTGGGGCTGTGTTGGGGCTGCGCCTTGGCTGCGCACTTGCTGTATGGGACTTTGTCGGGACAGTGACCGCCCCGTGATTGCGCTCCACGGCAGCGCCGGCGGCCATGCGCCGCAACGGTGACAGAAAGTCAGAACGCGTGGCGCAGGCCGATGCTGAGGGCGCGGTTGCCGCTGCCGCGTTCGGATGCGTTGCCCACCGTATAGCGGGCGCCGTTGCGGTTGTCGATCCGGCCATAGGCCGCGTATACGCTGGTGCGGCGCGACAGCGCGTACGCCACGCCCGCCGCCACCTGGGAGGCATCGCGGTTGGCCACCGAGCGGTCATCCTTGCGGATGTACGACAGCATGAAGGTCGCGTCGCCGTACGGGATCGAGATGCCGCCGATCAGGTCGCGGCTGCGGTCGGTAAAGGCCGGCACCACCAGCGCGCCGTAGGGCGCCACCGGATCGTACGGCGCGCTGCCGAAGCCGCGGTTGACGCCATAGCCTGCATACACGGTCGCATACTTGAGCGTGACGTTGGCGGCAATCAGGGTATTGCGCGACGAGTAATCCACCAGCGGCACCACGCCGGTCGCGTCGGACAGGTTGTAGCGCCGCTGGTGCGCGATGCGCACCGTGACCGGCGCCTGCTCGAAACCGATCACGGCGCCGTAAGCGCGGTTGAACTTGCTGCTGAACGGCGATTCGCCAAAGCTGTAGATGGCGCCCGCGCTCCAGCCATTGACGGTGGGCGACACATACTTGACGGTATTGTCGAAGCGCCGCGCGGCCGAACCGGCAATGTTGGTAGCCGCGCCGGCCATGCCGCCATGGAAGGGATCGGCCACGCCGGTCAGCGCTTCATATTGCAGGCTGTATTGGCGGCCCAGGGTCAGCACGCCCCAGCGGCTGTCGAGCCCGATGAACGCCTGGCGCCCGAACAGCTTGTCGGCGTCGCCGGCGCCGGTGTCGAGGTGCACACCGGCCTCGACCGTGTAGACAGCGGCGACGTCGCGGTTCAGCGGTTCGCGCCCTTTCACGCCGATGTGCGATTCCGTGGCGGCGCCGCTGGCGACGCGGGTGGCGGGACAGCCGCCGGCGCAGCCGCGCTCGGCCACGATGCCGGCATCGAGCGTGCCATACACCGTGGCGGCTTGCTGGTCTTGCGCCATGGCCGGCAGCGGCAGCAATAACAAAATGGTCCAGCGCATGGTCCAGTGCAGGGTGTTCATAATGATCCACCTTACCTCTGCGGCCAGGCCGATTCTGTGCGCGCGCTCACACTGACGGACTGCGCCAACCATGCGCCAGCAAGTGCTGAGTTCACTCACAATGTGCTCAGGAAATGACAGTAAAAAACACGGGTAAAGACCATCATGAACATCCACCGCTTGCGCTGCTGGCTTGCCGTGCTGACCACCTGCTGGTCGCTGGCGGCCTGCGCTTCGCTGCCCGACGTCGCGCCGGAAAAAATCGCGCCCGTGGCGGCCCCGAAAATCGAGACCGCCAACGGCAAGGTGGCGCCGCCGGCCGCCGTCTCGCTGTTGAAAAAACGCTGGGCCAAAGGCGCGCTCGACCTGGCCCAGCAGGCAGCGCTGGAAGAAGCCGCCACCGGTGTGCCGCTCATCGCCGGCAACAAGGTGGATTTGCTGTTCGATGGCCCGCAAACCATGAAAGCCATGATGGCGGCCATTGCACAAGCGAAAAACAACATCAATTTCGAAACCTATATCTTCGACCAGGATGAACTGGGCGAACAATTCGCCAACCTGCTGCTCGACAAGCAGCGCCAGGGCGTGGTCGTCAACATCATGTACGACAGCGTCGGCACCATCGGCGTGCCGCAGGCATTCTTCGACCGCATGCGCGCCGGCGGCATCCACCTGGTGGCGTTCAACCCGGTCAACCCGGCGCGGGTGCGCGGCAATGGCTGGAAGGTCAACAACCGCGACCACCGCAAGATCCTCATCGTCGACGGCAAGGTCGCCTTCACCGGCGGCATCAACATCAGCGACACCTATTCCAAGAGCTCGCCGTTCCGCTCGAAGACCCGCCCCACCGACCAGTCGCAGGTGGGCTGGCGCGATACCCACGTGCGCATCGAGGGCCCCGCCGCCGCCGCGTTCCAGTGGCTGTTCATCCAGGGCTGGACCAACCAGGACGCCGACGACTTGCGCGACGCCGAGTATTTCCCGCCACTGACTGCGCAGGGCGACCGCATCGTGCGCGTGCTGGGCAGCAAACCCGGCGGCAAATTTGAAATCTACAAGGCATACCTGCTGGCCATGCAGGAAGCCAAAAAATCCATCCACATCACGATGGCGTATTTCGTGCCGGACCAGCAGACCCTGGACGCGCTGAAAGCCGCGGCGCGGCGCGGCGTCGACGTGCGCATCGTGCTGCCCAGCGTGTCCGACAGCGGCCTGGTGTTCCATGCCGGCCGCGCCTTGTATGACGAATTGCTGGAGTCCGGCGTCAAGATCCATGAATTGAAGCTGGCCGTGCTGCACGCGAAAACCGCCGTGATCGACGGGGTCTGGTCGACCGTCGGATCGACCAACCTCGATACCCGCAGCTTCCTGCACAACAGCGAAGTCAGCGTGATCGTCATGGGCGCCGGCTTTGGCGACGAAATGGAACGCGCCTTCCAGGAAGATTTGAAAAATTCCACGCAAGTCACGCTGGAAAGCTGGCGCGCCCGCCCCTGGAGCATGCGCTTCAAGGAGTGGTCGGCGCGGCTGTGGGATTACTGGCTGTGAGCGCAGTTATCGGCCGCCCAGACGTCGCCGCGGCGGCAAAACGCATCCGTACCGTCCGGCACGTAGGCGGCGCCGTCCCAGCGGTAACGCGCCACCTCGACGCGTTCCGATGCGATGCGCAGCACGTTGAATGAATTGTCTTCGCCGCGCGTGCGGGTCGACGTGGCGGTACCGGCCTGCACCGCCAGCGCGGCATAGCCGGTGATCGGGTAGCGCGCTTCGCTGCTGCCGGCGTGGCTGGTGTGCACGTGCCCGGCCAGCAGGATATCGACGCCGCACTCGGCAAACGCCTGCATGGCCATCGGCGCGCGGTCCACCAGGTCGTCCGGGTCGTAATGTTCGGGCAAATCGAACGGATGGTGGGTCACCACGATGCGCACGCGCGAACCGTCCAGTTCGCCGAAGCGCTGGCGCAGCAGCGCTACCTGTTCCTGGTTGATGCGGCCATCCTTGATGGTCAGCGAACGCGCCGTGTTCAGGCCCAGCACGGCGATTTCATCGTCGACGTAGGCCGGCGCCAGGTCGTCGGTCACGTGGCGCCGGTATTTCGACAGCGGCGTGAGAAAGCGCGCCAGTACGTTGAACATCGGGATGTCATGGTTGCCCGGCACGATGATTTGCGGGCCGGGCAAGGTATCGAGCCAGGCGCGCGCTTCCTGGAACTGGTGGCTGCGCGCCCGTTGCGTCAAGTCGCCCGACACCACCACCAGGTCGGGCGACAGCCCTTCGATACAGGCGCGCAGCGGCGCCAGCAGCGCCGCGTCGATACGCCCGAAATGCAAGTCCGACAAATGCACCAAAGTACGCATGATGGTCTCCTGTTCAGCGCGGCACGATCACGGTCAATGCGCCTGGCCGGATGCGGTATGCCAGCGGCGGCTGCATGACGGTGACTTCGCCGTCGGTTGCGACCCGCAGGCGGGTTTTGCGGGTTTCAATGGTCATTTCACGGGCCGTGACGATGTCGAAGTCGCGCTGCTGCGCCAGGCTGCCCATCAGCGCATGCCAGGCCAGGCGCACCAGCCCCAGCCGCGTGGGCCGCTGCGCCACGTACAAGCTCAATTGCCCGCCGTCGAGCCGTTCGCGCTCGCCGATGTTCAAGCCCTGCATCTGGTACGCGTTGTTGCCGATGAAGACAAACGGCGTGCTGCGCCGGTGCACCGCGCCATCGATGTCCAGCCGCACGCCGAGGAAGGGAAAGCGCCTGAGCGCGGCCAGCGCGGCCCAGCAAAACGCCAGCCACTTGCCGCGCCCCAGCCGGCGCTGCTGGCGTTCGCGGTCGCGCACGATGTCGGGATACAGGCCCAGGCTGGAATTGTTGAGGAAGATGCGGCCATTGACTTCGCCCACGTCGACCCGCGCCGGCCGCCCGTGCGCCAAGTTGGCGATGGCGCCGTCGAGCTCGAGCGGAATGTGCAAGTCTTTCGCGAAATGATTCAGGGTGCCCAGCGGCAGCACGCCAAAGCGCACCTCAGCCTGCGCGCGCACCAGCACCGACGCCACCGCGTTGATGGTGCCGTCGCCGCCGCCGGCCGCCACCAGGCCCACGCCGCGCGCCAGCGCCGCTTCGGCGGCCGCGATGAGTTCCTCGCCGCTGTGCGCCAGCGCGATATCGGCCAGCATGCCGTGGTTTGCGAATTGTTCGTGCAATTGCCGGGAAAATTCCGTGCAATAGCCGAGCCCTGCGCCGGCATTGATGATGACGGCAACCGGCGTAGTCATGGCGCCCGTCCTTCGCGCCGCCGGCGCCATGTCGAGACACCGGTGATGCAGACCGCCAGCCAGCCGGCCCCTTCCAGCATGGCGCCCAGGATATCGGTGGGATAGTGCGCGCCCAGGTAGATCCGGCTGGCGCCCACCAGCAGCACCATCAGCGCGGCGCCGCATGTGGCCAGCACGCGGGTGTGCAGGCGGGCGGCCGTCATGACCAGCCAGCAGGCCAGCACGCCGTAGAACAGCGTGGCGGACGAGGTATGGCCGCTGGGGAAACTGTAGGTGGGCAGGCTTACCAGCGGTTCCTCGAACACCGGGCGGGCGCGCTGGTACACGTGCTTGAGCACGACGTTCAATCCCATGCCGCCCGGCACCGCCAGCGCCAGGGCGACCAGCCAATAGCGCTGGCCGCGGCGCCACATCAGCCAGCCCAGCGCCGCCGCCAGCAGCGCCATGCCGGCCATGCCGTGCACGTGGGTCAGCGCCAGCATCAGCAAGGTCAGCGGGCGCCATGCGGGATCGCTGGCGCGCTCGTGCAGCCACTGCGATATGCGCACGTCGAATGCCGCCAACCCCTCGGCGCCCGGCACGTCGGCCGCCAGCAAGGCGAACAGCCACGTCGCCAGCGCCAGCAGCGCCATACCGGCCGTCAGGTGCAGGCCGAATTCCGTACCCGGGGCCAGGCGGGCTTCGATGAACCGCAGCACGCGGCTGGGAAAACGGGATGCGGCACGGGTAGTCAAGGCAGTCAGTTGGGCGAGGATGGCGCCCCGGAGTTGTACGGTGCCGCCATCATATCGGCGCCGGACACGCCGCGGAAGCGCGCCGAGGCGCCATAGCCGTCGCGCAGCGCGCGCATGATGGCGCCCATCGGCCGGTGTTCATCGACGCATTGCCAGGGGCTGAACGTGACGGCCTGGTCCTCCGCCCGCGCCAGCGTGCTGCTCCACGCGGGCTGCGGCCGCGCCACGATGCGCGCCACCGGCGCGTAGCGGCTGGGGTCTTCCAGCCAGCCGAAGCCGCCGTACTCGAGGCACACGCGCAGTTCCCATTCGGCGCCGTGGGTGGCGAAATGTTCGATGAAGGCATCGCGCAAGCCCTGCGGCCCGGGCAGGCGGCGCGGCGCCTGCCCGCGCGACACCGATACCGCGCACAGTTGCGCCACGTGCTCGCCGTAATGGATGCGCGCCTGGCTGAAATACGTCTCGCCCAGCAGGCGCCGGTCCGGCGCCCCGCCCATGACGAAATCCTGCTGCACCATGCGCCCGCCGTCGGGCACCGTGACTTTCACGGCCATGCCGCGCAACAGCGGGGCCGACGACAGCCGCACCACGGCGGGATAGCTGGCGGGCTGGCTGAAGATGCCCTGCGCCAGCGCGGGTGGCAGGTGGTCCAGCACACGCACTTCCGCTTGCAGCAGGCCGTGGCTGGTGAATTGTTCAAATGCGTCGCTCATGATCTGGTCCTTTTCACGGGCGATTTTGGTCCATTCCGGCTCATCCGTCGGTATGCCAGCGCACATAAGAAGTGTCCAGAAAAACAACAAATGTCAAAATTTACTGATTTTTCATACAGTCCTGTGTTTTCATACAGTAGTTGTGATACAGTGTTATCCATTGCAGCACAGAACACATTACCTACAACACCTGATCGCGATTTACCTCACTACGAAGGAACAGCAATGACTACCATGAATAGCAGCTTCGGCTCCCGTTTTGGCCTGGAATATGCCCCGACGTCTTTCCTGGCGCGCTTTGGCCGCCGCGAAGTGCTGGTATGCCGTGATTTCCGCAAGCGCTTTTACGCCGTCAACCCGCTGATCGAATGCGACACCGGCGTCCAGCCCGGCCACGTGGAAATCCTGCTGCTGCGCCGCTGGCTGCTGATCCTGTCGAAAGCGTCGATGCACTGAGTAGCCTCCGGCCGTGGCCGGCCGGCGATGGGCGCCACCACTGCGTGGCGCTGCCGGTCACAATTGCTGGTATTGTTCGCGTAAAAAATCACGCAGCAACAGCACGGTCGGCGTCACCTGCGCACGGTGCATGCACACCAGGTGCAGCGGCGTCGGCTCTCCCAGCCATTCAGGCAGCAAGACTTGCAGGCGGCCGTGGCGCACGTCATCGGCCAGGTCCATGCGGGACTTGTAGACGATGCCCTGCCCCGCCACGGCCCAGCGCCGCACCAGGTCGGCGTCGTCGGCGCAGCGGTTGCCCTGCACCTGGAGCGTGACCGGCTTGCCGGTCCCCTCTTCGCCGGCCGGATAAAACGTCCACCGGTTGTGCACCACGTCTTCCAGCACATAACACAGGCAGTTGTGGCGGGCCAGGTCCGCCAGCGACGCGGGCTTGCCATGCCTGCGCAGGTAATCGGGCGACGCGGCCAGCGCGCGCCGGTTGTCGGGCGCGATCGGCATGGCCACCATCGAGGAATCGTCCTGGCGGCCATAGCGCAGGGCCAGGTCGACCGGCTGGCGGAACATGTCGGCCTGGCGGTCGCTGGCGCTGAGCTGGTAATGCACGTTCGGGTATTGCGCCTGGAATTTGTCGAGCCAGTACAGCAGCGTATTGCGGCCCAGGTCGGACGGCATGGCAATGCGCAGCAAGCCGCCCGGCGTCTCCTTGCGCTGCACCAGCTTGGCGTGTCCCTCCTGTAACTGCCGCAACGCTTCGCGCGCATGCAGCAGGTATTGCTCGCCCTCGTCCGTCAGCCGCAGCGAGCGTGTGGTGCGCACGAACAGGCGCAGGCCCAGCGTGCCTTCCAGCCGTTTCAGCGCGGCCGACGCCAGCGCGGGCGACATTTCCAGCGTGCGCGCGGCAGCCGACAGGCTGCCTTCATCGGCGGTCCGCACAAATACGGTCAAATCATCGAGGCGCAGCAAAGTGCCTCCCTTTTTCAAAATTCCTTTGAAATTGTTTCATTGCAGAGCATCTTTTTCTTCACTTCCGGATAAATGATGATACTCCCATCGCAACCATTGAAACAGGAGTTCCCATGAAAGCCATTGCCTATCACGCCAGCCTGCCGATCGACCACGCCGACGCCCTGGTCGACATCACCCTGCCGGCGCCGCAGGTATCGGGCCGCGATTTGCTGGTCGAAGTCAAGGCCGTGTCGGTCAACCCGGTCGACACGAAAATCCGCCGCAACGTGGCGCCGGCGCCGGGCCAGGCCAAGGTGCTGGGCTGGGATGCGGCCGGGGTGGTCAAGGCCGTGGGGCCGGACGTGACACTGTTCAAGCCGGGCGACGCGGTGTGGTATGCGGGCGACCTGACCCGTCCGGGCACCAACAGTGAATTGCACCTGGTCGATGAACGCATCGTCGGCCGCAAGCCGGAGAGCCTGGACTTCGCCAAGGCCGCCGCGCTGCCGCTGACCGCCATCACGGCCTGGGAAATGCTGTTCGACCGCCTGCAGGTGCCGCGCACGCCCGGGCAGCGCGGCGAGGCCATCCTGGTGGTCGGCGCGGCCGGCGGCGTCGGCTCGATCCTGGTGCAACTGGCGCGCAAGCTGACCGGCCTGACCGTGATCGGCACCGCATCGCGCCCCGACACGGCGGCCTGGGTGGAACAGCTGGGCGCGCACCACGTGATCGACCACGGCAAGCCGCTCAATGAGGAAATCAGGCGCCTGGGCCTGCCGCCGGTGAAGTACGTGGCGGCGCTGACGCACACCGACCACCACTTTGCCGCGCTGGCCGACCTGATCGCGCCGCAAGGCAAGCTGGCGCTGATCGACGACCCGGAAACGCTGGACGTGCGCGCACTCAAGCTCAAGAGCGTGTCGCTGCACTGGGAAATGATGTTCACCCGCTCCATGTACCAGACCGCGGACATGGCGCAACAGCACGCGCTGTTGAACGACGTGGCGGCGCTGGTCGACAGCGGCGTGCTCACCACCACCGTGGGCGAACGCTTTGGCGCGATTAACGCGGTCAACCTGAAACGCGCCCATGCGCTGATCGAGAGCAACCGCGCCAAGGGCAAGATCGTGCTGGAAGGCTTCTAAGACGCGATTTCAACAGGCCCACGGCGTGGTTGCAGACCTTGCCGCCAGGTGCGTTGCCTGCGGTGGTACTGCAACGAGCGTCAAGGCCGCACCCGGCTGCGGCCGTGGCGCGGTAACCGCCCTGTCCCGTCAGGCCGGTCCGGCGACCGGGCCGCACGGCGCTCCCGCGCCAGCCTGCTCGTGCATTTGGCGCAACAGCGCCAGCGCCCGGGTGTCGTGTTCATGCAGCATGTGCTGCAGCGCGTTGGCCGTGTCATAGGAATGGTTCAGCAAGGCTACGAAATCGTCCTGCAGCCGCGTCAGGCGGCGCGAACTGTAGCCGACGTCGCGGAACAGGCGCGTGACGTCCGTGCAAATGTCGCGCAAGTCGGCCAAGGTGCGCTTGGTGGCTTCGATATCGTCGCGCATGCCCATGCCGACGTCGACCAGTTCCATTTCCGCGCCGTCGCGCATGCACAGCCGCTGCATGGACGCGTGCCATGCTTCGATGCGCGCGCCGATGCGGCGGATGCGCACGATCTTCGACTCCATTTCCCAGCAATACTGCAGCGCGAACAGCCCGTACGGCAGGCGCGCCAGCACGGCCGGCACACCGGCGGCGGCCAGGCGCGTCTCCAGTTGCCGCAATTTCAGCAACCGCTCCCAGATCGTCAGGTTGAAAGGATGTGGACGCATTGGGCTACCTCCCTCGCTACAGCCAGCCGCACAGCCAGCCCAGTATAGCGGCCGTGCTGCGCGCTGGCGCACAGTCCGGCGGCGCCCGGCGCCAGGGCCGTACAGGGGGCACCGGAGTGCGCTGCGCCGCACAAGCCGGATTTCAGGCGGCGCGCCCCGGGCATGGGGCGGCGTCGCGCGCTCCGTGTATACCGGTCGCTGCAGGCCACGTCGGCGCCATCCGGCGTTATTTCGCCGTGCGGTCGCGCACCAGCGTGCGCAGGCGCCGCAAACCGGCCGGGACCAGCGCCTGCGCGCCCAGGCCCAGCGCTGCGGCGCCCGCCAGCCGCAGGAAGTCGCCAACCGACTGCAGCCACGGAAAGTAATGCAGCGCGGCGGCCGCGAGCACGGGGGCGAAAAAGCCGCCCAGCAAGGCCGAGCCGGCGGCCGCGCCCGCCATTTTCAGCCAGGACATGGCCGGCAAATATGTCAGCGACACCAGGCCGCCGAGCAGGCCGGCCAGCAAGGCATCATATTGCACGCCAAACACGGAACCGCTCAACGTGATGGTGCCGGCGGCAATCGCAATCGATGCGGGAGTAACAGGTTCAGGCATGGGGCACCTTTCAGGTTGAGGGTTGCAATGCAGGCTCTGCACTGCCATATTGGCAATATATACAAGAATGAATACAGCATCAATACACGTTTGAATAAATATTTGCATCAAACTATGCGCGGATGTATAGTCGCAGCATGGACATCTCTACGCGGCTCAGTGAAGCCATGAAAGCAGCGGGTTACGAATCGCAAAGCGCGCTGGCGCGCGCGTCCGGCATCCCGCAACCGACCATCAACCGCATCCTCAACGGGGTCGGCAAGAAAGGGCCGGAAACCCATACGCTGGCGGCGCTGGCGGTGGCCTGCAACGTGTCGTTCGAATGGCTGCATGAAGGTACCGGCCGCCGCGAACGCAACGGCCATGCCGTCACCACGCCCTATTTCACTCCGGTGGTGGTGGCGCGCGACGAGGACGAGCGCTTTTACCGCATCGATAAGGTGCGGCTGCGGCTGTCGGCCGGCATCAGCGGCTTCGCGGTGGAACCGGAAACCCATGACGGCAGCACCATCAGCGTGCCGCGCGACTGGGCCGACCGGAATGGCTATGACCCCGAGCGGCTGATCGGCATCAAGGTGCGCGGTGAAAGCATGGAACCATCGCTGTACGAAGACGACCTGGTCATCATCAACACGGCCGACACCAAGCTGGTCGACGGCATCGTCTATGCGTTCAACTACGAAGGCGAACCGGTGGTCAAGCGGCTGGCGCGCGACGCCGGGCAATGGTGGCTGACCTCGGACAATCCGGACCAGCGCAAATACCACCGCAAGGTCTGCCGCGGCGGCGACTGCATCGTGATCGGGCGCGTGGTGCGCAAGGAAAGCGACAGGATTTAATTGTTGGTATAAAAAATTAACTGCTATGGAGAAAGTTGATTACCCTTGACTATATGGCCGAGGCGCTTACAACACGGCGCCTCGTATTCCACAGGAATAAAGCTTAGAATCCCCTTTTGTGTTGTGCTAAAAAAAGATATTCCATACGGGGGATTACGTGAAGATGCATACTGTGCTGGACAAATTATTGCTCTGGCAAAAGTTCATATTGCTCAGCGTTATTGCGCTGGTATTGGCCGGTATCCCCGCCACCCTGTATTTGCGCGAAACCGGCAAGAACCTGGATGCGGCACTGGGCGAACAGGCCGGCCTGGGGCCGACCGCCACCATCCTGCAAGTGATCCAGCTGACGCAACAGCACCGCGGCTTGTCGGCCCTGCTGCTGGGCGGCGTGGACGGCGTGGCCGACAAACGCCAAGCCAAGCAGAAAGAAGCAGACCAGGCGTATGAAAAATTCGACGCGCTGGTCAAAAGCTTCAACAACCCCGCCATCGAGGAAGCGTGGGCGGCGCCCCGGCGCGAATGGGAAGCGCTGCGCAACCGCGTCGGCAGCCGCAGCCTGACGGCCCTGGAAAGCTACGCGGCCCACACGGCGCTGGTGCCGCGCCTGCTGGTGGTCAATGACTTGACCAGCGACCTGTTCGGCCTGAGCCTGGATCCGGACGTGGATTCCTACCAGTTGATCCAGTCGATGTATTACCAGTTGCCTTACCTGACCGAAGAGACCGGCAAAATGCGCGCCAAGGGCGCCGGACTGCTGGCCAAACGTGAAGCCACGCTGGAAGACCGGCAAGCGCTGGCCGCCATCATCGGCCGGGTCAATGACCGGCTGACGCAAACCAACACCGCCTTGAACAAGGCCTTCCTCGCCAATCCGGCGCTGCGCGACAAGCTCGAGGCGCCATGGCGCCAGGCCTATGAGATGACCGGCAACGTGATGCAGCTGGCTGGCAAGCATATCGTCGCGGCCGATACGCTGGACTTTTCCGGCACCGAATACGTGGCCCAGACCACCGCCGCGATCGATGCGCAATTTGCCGCCAACCAGGCCGCCAGCAAGCGGCTGGCAGACCTGATGGACGACAAGGTTGCGGATTTGCGCCGGACCCGCTGGATCATGGTTGCCGCCATGCTGGGCCTGATCGTGCTGGCCGGCCTGCTGGCGCGCACGATCGCGCGCTCCGTCAGCGTGCCGCTGGAACAGGCCGTGCACATTGCCGAACGCATCGCGCAGGGCGACCTGACCACCGCCATCGACACGGGCGGCGGCAACGAGACCGGGCAACTGATGCGCGCGCTGAAGGCCATGAGCGACAGCCTGGCCGGCATCGTCAGCAGCGTGCGCGGCAGTATCGACGCGATCGGCAATGCATCCGGCGAGATCGCCAGCGGCAACGCCAACCTGTCGGCCCGTACCGAAGCGCAAGCGTCCAATCTCGAAGAGACCGCGGCATCGATGGAACAGATCACCGCCACGGTCCGCAACAGCGCCGAGCATGCGCGCGAGGCGGGCCAGCTGGTCGGCAGCGCCAGCGCCGTGGCGGCGCGCGGCGGCCAGGTGGTGGCGCAGGTGGTCGATACCATGGGCGCCATCAACGACAGTTCGCGCCGCATTGTCGACATCATCGGCGTGATCGACGGCATCGCGTTCCAGACCAATATTCTGGCGCTCAATGCCGCCGTGGAAGCGGCACGTGCCGGCGAACAGGGCCGCGGCTTTGCCGTGGTGGCGTCGGAAGTGCGCTCGCTGGCGCAGCGCTCCGCGTCGGCCGCCAAGGAAATCAAGGAATTGATCGGCGACAGCGTAAACAAGGTGGAAACCGGCAATGCCCTGGCCGGCGAGGCCGGCAAGGCCATGCAGGACGTGGTGGCCAGCGTCGAGCGCATCACCAGCATCATGGCCGGCATCACGACCGCGGCGCAGGAACAAAGTTCCGGCATCGAACAAGTCAACCAGGCGATCGCGCAGATCGATGAAATGACCCAGCAAAACGCCACCCTGGTGGAACAGGCGGCGGCGGCCTCGGACAGCCTGAAAGAGCAGGCCGCGACCTTGCAGGAGGCGGTGGCGGTCTTTACGTTGCACGAACGCTACGCCGGTTCCGCGCAAAAACATCCCGCGCCATTAACCTCGCACAAACGTTCCCTGGTTTCCATGAATGGAATTGCTTGATCCGGCAGTGATTTTGTCTGATCTAAAACAAAATCACTGCATTGTTTGATATGAAACAAATCAAAGCGGTTTATAAATATTTCGACTGAATCAGCAAGCTAATTTGAATTTGTCCCTCTTGTTTTGCAAGGGCATAGTGGCCTCGCTGTCACTTTACTCATTGCCACGCGGCTGACCGGCCTGGACGCCGGGCCCGCCACCTACAACAAGAGGGAACCCATGCACCACCTGCCACGCCTTACCCTGCTGGCCCTGGCCAGCGCCGCTGCCGCCGCAGCCCTGGCATCGGAAGCGGACCATCGCGAATTCGACGCCACCCTGCACGCCCCCTACCGTACCGAAGCCCCCGCCAACGCGGCCGAGCGTGAAGCGCGCACCTTCACGCTGGCGTTCAGCTATCCGCACGTAGCCCAGCCACAGGCGGTGCACTGGCAACTGGAACTGGTGACGCCGGCCGGCGACGTGCTGCAGCGCTGGCAAGGCGTCGAGGCGCTGCACCGCGACGCCGTGCGGGTCAGCGTGGACTGGGATGGCCGCAGCGGCCGCGCCAGCCTGGCGGACGGCATTTACCAGGTGCGCCTGCGCGCCGTGTCGCTGGACGCGGCCGACGCCCCGGCCGGCGCCGCCGGCGTAGCCGTGCCGCAGGCGCTGGCGCGCACCGGGACGGAAATCATTGAACAGGAATGGGACCTGGCGATCGGCCGGCCCGAAGCGCCGGCCATGCCGGCGTTCCAGGCCCTGCCGGCCGGCGCCAACAGCGCCGCGCATGCGGCCAGGACCAGGAGCGCCGGTGCCGCTGCCCAGGGTAGCGCAGCCCATGGAGGCGGAGTCGAGGGCGGCGGGGCGCCAGGCAGTGGCATCCCGCCCAACGGAGTCCAGGCAGGCGCGACGCCGGGCAGTGCCGCCCAGGGTGGCGCGGCGCAGCGCACGCGCCAGGGCGCCGTGGCCGCCACCGCATCGCTGCCCTACACCGTGTATTACGGCAACCTGCACAGCCAGACCAACCACAGCGACGGCGGTGGCAACCTGGCCTCGTGCACCGGCGCGCAGGCGCCGCAAAGCGCGGCCTATGGGCCCGCCGACGCCTATGCCTACGCCAAGGGGCGCGGCCTGGATTTCCTGATGGCGTCCGAGCACAACCACATGTATGACGGTTCCGACAGCACCA
>CBIHOX010000098.1:0-22831 GCA_966211685.1 uncultured Pseudoduganella sp. | reverse complement strand
CGGCAAAGTGGCCGGCCAGGGTGGCGGCAACGATGCGGCGCGTGCTCATGCGGCCCTGGCGCCGCCATGCAGGGTGTTGCCGTGTACGCGGCGGTGGCGGTGCAGCGGATTGGGCACCGTTTGCAGGCGCGCCTCGGTTTCCGCATACAGCCGGCGTTTGGCCAGCTGTTCCACCACGACGGTAGGCGCGAACAAATCAAACGCGGCAAAGCGCGCCGCCAGTTCCGGGTGGCGCGCCTGGTAGCGGTGGATGCAGTCCGCCATGCGGCCCCAGAAGTCCGCTTCGTGCAAGCCGTAATGGCGGCGCAGGAACAGCGACAATTCGCCGAAATTGATGAAGAACACCGCATCGTGGAAGTAATCGCGCACCTGTTCCGGCGTGGCCGCTTCCATGCCGGCCGTGGCGTTGACTTGCTTGCGGAACGATGGCGTCGGCGCCAGCGGCGGGCACCGTTCGGGCTGGTGCAGGCACGCGCGCAGGAAGCGCAGGCCGCCCGGCAAATCCTTCAGCGCAATGCGCCGCGGCAGGCCGGCCTGGTGGATCAGCACGATGTTTTGCGCATGCGCTTCCATGCCGACGCCATGCGCATACAGCAAATGAACCAGCGGCGGCACGGTCGCTTCCAGCAGCGCATCGAGCCACGTGTCCAGCCCGTGGCGCTCCACCCACGGCGCGATGTAGGGGTGGCCGTCGGCTTCGCACTGGCACAGGCCGGAAAACGGCGCGGCCGCCTCGCCGGCCCGCAGATGCGTCTCGATGCTTTCGCGCCAGACCGCGCCCAGCACGCCATAGCGCCGTTGTTCGAGGAAGGGCGGCAAGCCGGCCGGCCGGTAAGTCACGCCCAGCACTTCGCGCAGGAACACCAGGCCATAGCCGCGCAGCGCCGCGTCGTGCGCCTGGATATCGCACAGCCAGTCCGATACCGGCGCGGCGTTTTGCACGTTGTGGCACGACAGGATGCGGTCGGCCGAAGTATTGACGATGCTGATCGGCAGTTTGACGTGCGCGCGGCGCGGCTGGCTGGCGTTGGCCAGCGAGCGGATCGATTGCAGCGGGCGGTACATGTCGTCGCCTTCGCCCAGCCACACCAGGTCGCGGCTGTGCAGCAGCGGGAACAATTCCACGGCAATGTGCTCGCGCCATTGCCATGGATGGACCGGCAGCAGCAGGTAGTCGTCCGGCGCCAGGCCCAGGCGGTGCAGCGGCGCGGTCAGGCGCGTGAATTGCGCTTCGCCCAGCTCGTCGCGCAGGAACGCGGCCGCGTCGATATCGCGGCAAGCCGCCAGCACCGCGTGCCGCTTGTGCAGGGCCAGCCACACCAGGCGCACGGATGGGGCGAATTCCGGGCCGTAGGCCAGGTTGTCGACCGGATCGAAGCCGATGCGCGACTTGTAGCACGGGTGGTAGGGATGGCCGTCCTGCAACTGGGCTTCCAGCGCCGCCAGGTCGCGTTCGCCCGCGGGCGGCTGGCGCAGGTAGAGCGCCAGCGTGTCTTTCAACACGGTTTGCTGCAGTTCGTGCAGGAAGCGCGCCAGCAGCACGCCGTCGGCGCCGTTGGCCGGTCCGGCTTCCAGCAGGAATTGCTGGACCGTTGCCGGCGTGGACGCGCCATCGGCGGCGAGGCGCATCGGCGGCGTATCGTCGAGGCGGATGCGGCCGAAGCTGTCGCTGACGTGGCCATGGCAGCGGTACGCGACCGGCAGGCCTTCGCTGTCGCGCGCCGCGATCTCGAATGCACAGCCGCTGCGTTCGTTGCCGCTATCTTCGATGGCGCGGGCCGTCAACACGTGTTCGAACAGCAGCGCTTCGATCAACTGGCGCAATACGCGGCGCTGCGCCATCTCGTGGCAGGGGGAAGCCAGTGCGTCGCTGAACGTGGTCCAGCATGCCGATGCATTCATGTTTTTCCTTTGAAAAGCTGTCGCGAAAACGCTGGCGGCTTTCCCGGGCAGGAAAAACAGGCTGGCTGAGTAGGGATGACAGGCGATCGTCCGGTGTTAATGGATCGGTCAACAATGTCAGAATGCTATTCTATCGTTAAACGAGAATCATTTGCAATAAGAAGATCGCGGACGTAAAAAAAGCATCCCGCAAAGGATGCTTTTTTGTGCGCCCGGCGAACAGCCGTTGAGTGCTTTAGTGCTTCAGGCCGCGCCAGCCGATGTCGCGGCGGTATTGCACGCCATCGAAGTGGATTTTCTCGACCGCGTCATAAGCGGTCTTTTGCGCCATCTTGACGTTGTCGCCCAGGCCCACCACGCACAGCACGCGGCCGCCGCTGGTGACCAGCTTGCCGTCGGCTTCGGTGGTGCCGGCGTGGAACGTCACGGATTCCGGGGTTTCCGCGGGAATGCCGGCAATCACGTCGCCTTTTTTCGGATCGTCCGGGTAGCCGGCCGCGGCCAGCACCACACCGACCGCGGTGCGGCGGTCCCATTCCAGTTCCACCGCGTCCAGCGTGCCGTTGACCGCGTGTTCCATGACCGACACCAGGTCGGTCTTCAGGCGCGCCATGATGGGCTGGGTTTCCGGGTCGCCCATGCGGCAATTGAATTCCAGGGTTTTCGGGTTGCCCGCCGCATCGATCATCAGGCCGGCGTACAGGAAGCCGGTGAACGGGATGCCATCCTTGTGCATGCCGGCGATGGTCGGGTTGATGATCTCACGCATCACGCGCGCATGCATGGCCGGCGTCACGATCGGGGCAGGGGAGTAGGCGCCCATGCCGCCCGTGTTCGGGCCCTGGTCATTGTCCTGCAGGCGCTTGTGGTCTTGCGACGTTGCCAGCGGCAAGATGTTCTTGCCGTCGCACATGACGATGAACGACGCTTCTTCGCCAGCCAGGAATTCCTCGATGACGATGCGGGCGCCGGCGTCGCCGAAGCGGTTATCGGACAGCATGTGGTCGACCGCCTGGTGCGCTTCTTCCAAGGTCATTGCCACCACCACGCCCTTGCCGGCCGCCAGGCCGTCGGCCTTGATGACGATCGGGGCGCCCTTGGCGTCCACGTAGGCATGGGCTTGCGCCACGTCGGAAAAGGTTTCGTATTCCGCGGTGGGGATGCCGTGGCGCTTCATGAAGGCCTTGGCGAAGTCTTTCGACGATTCCAGCTGAGCCGCTTCGCGGGTCGGGCCGAACACTTTCAGGCCGCGTGCGCGGAACAGGTTGACGATGCCGCCCGCCAGCGGGGTTTCCGGACCGACCACGGTCAGCGCGATGTGTTCGCGTTCCACGAACGCGGCCAGCGTGTTCAGGTCGGTGATGTTGATGTTTTGCAGGCGCGCATCGCGTGCGGTGCCGCCGTTGCCGGGGGCAACGTAGACCATCTGCACTTTTTCCGATTGCGCCAATTTCCAGGCCAGCGCGTGTTCACGGCCGCCGGAGCCGACTACCAAAATTTTCATAAGGACTCGTTGATTAAAGAAATCCGGTAGGCGGCTGCCTGCCGCCGTAGGGCGGATTAGCGCGCGTAATCCGCCATGTGTGAGCTGCCGTGCCGCTCGCCGGATTACGCTGCGCTAATCCGGCCTACGAATCAGGTTCCCAGCTGGTTGTTATTCTTCGATGACGGCGTTGGTATAGACTTCCTGCACGTCGTCCAGGTTTTCCAGCGCGTCCAGGATTTTCTGCATCTTGACCGCGTCTTCGCCGGTGAAGGTGGTTTCCGTGGCCGGCTTCATGATGATTTCCGCCACTTCGGCCTTGAAGCCCGCGGACTCCAGCGCATCCTTGACGGTGGCGAAATCGTTCGGGCCGCAGATGACTTCGAAACCGCCTTCTTCATCGGCAATCACGTCTTCCGCACCGGCTTCCAGCGCCGCTTCCATCAGCTTGTCTTCATCGACGCCGGGCGCGAACAGGAACTGGCCGCAGTGCTTGAACATGAACGACACCGAACCTTCGGTGCCCATGTTGCCGCCGTATTTGTTGAAGGCGTGGCGCACTTCCGCCACGGTGCGCACGCGGTTGTCCGTCATGCAGTCCACGATGATGGCGGCGCCGCCGATGCCGTAACCTTCGTAGCGCACTTCTTCGTAGTTGGCGCCGTCTTCGCCGCCGGTGCCGCGCAAGATCGCGCGGTTCACATTGTCCTTCGGCATATTCGCGTCGGCGGCTTTGTCGATGGCCAGGCGCAGGCGCGGGTTGGAGCTGACGTCGCCGCCGCCCATGCGTGCCGCGACAGTGATTTCCTTGATCAGGCGCGTCCAGATTTTCCCGCGTTTCGCGTCGGTTGCTGCCTTTTTATGCTTGATATTGGCCCATTTGCTGTGTCCAGCCATGTTCAATCTTCCTTCGACGGTATGCCAGTGAGGCCGGTATTTTAACATAAGGGCATGGTGTTTTTCGCGCCTCCGGCAGGGGGCTGGCTCGCCAGGCCATGTTGTATGGCTTCCAAAGTCATGCGAAAAACCCGGGAATTGTTATCTGTTTGAAATATGAATTCGCTAATATCTACCGCTCGTACTTTTTTTATCAGGCGGGCTTAAAAAATGGATAGAAGGCAATTTATCAAGTTCGGCGGCTTCATCACGGTGTCCGCCGCGACCGGCGGCCTGGCCGGTTGCGGCGGCAGCGGAAGCGCGCCCACGACGCCCGGCATTCCCGCCGTGACGGGCAAGGATTGGACATTCCCGCAAAGCGTGGCGTCCGGCGATCCGCGCCCCGACAGCATCCTGTTGTGGACGCGCGTGGTCCCGGCCGCGCTGGGCGCGGTGGCGACGGTGCCGTCCGCAAACGCCAATGTCGGTGTGCAATTGCGCGTGACGGCCGACCCCCACACGCCCGGCAGCAATGCCGCGCTGGCCGGGACCATGGTGGCCGACACCGTCATTGCCGCCCAGGCGCAATACGACAATACGATCCGCCACAAATTGACGGGCTTGCAGCCCGGCACCACGTATTACTACCAATTCACCGCCGGCGACGTGCGTTCGAATATCGGCCGCTTCAAGACCGCTCCCGCCGCCGGAGCCGCCGTCAACCAGCTGCGCTTTGCCTACCTGACGTGCCAGGACTGGAGCATCAACCACTGGGGCGCGCTGGCGTACATTGCCGCCAATGAAGAACTCGATTTCATTGTCCACCTCGGCGATTACATCTATGAAACGGTGGGCGAAGCATTCCAGGCCGGCGCCGTGGAAGCGCGCCATGATGCATTGAAATTGCCCGATGGCGTGTTCAAGAACGGCGCGTCCGGCCCGAAATACGCTTCCACCCTGGCCGATTACCGCTATCTGTACAAGAAATACCGCACCGATACGCGCCTGCAGGCCGTGCACGAGCGCTTTGCCTTCATCGCCATCTGGGACGACCACGAATTCACCGACGATGCGTGGCAGGATGCGCAAACCTATGAAGGCCAGAACGCGGCCGATGGCGGCAACGTCAAGGATGCGCCGCGCCGCCGCAACGCCAACCAGGCCTGGTTTGAATTCATGCCGGCCGACGTATCGTTCGACGCTGCCAACGCCAGCTTCCAGAACATCCGCATCTACCGCGATTTCCAGTTCGGCAACCTGATGTCGCTGATCATGACGGACCAGCGCCTGTACCGGTCCGACCACGTGATACCGGAAGCCGCGCCCAACCCGGTGGACGGCAAGCCGGTCGGGGCTATCGGGGCGCGCTACCTGGTGCCGCAGGAAGTGTTCAATGGCGCCGAAGCGCAGAAAATGGCCGCGGCCGCCAAGGCCGGGGCCGATCCGCTGACGCCGGTCTCGATGCTGGGCAATACCCAGCGCGACTGGTGGAAAGACAGGATGAAGTCGGCCGCCACCACATGGAAATTGTGGGGCAATGAAGTGTCGCTGCTGCGCATGGGCATGTCCGGCGTGGAGGCGGTGGCGACCCTGCTAGCGCTGAACGCGGTCGGTACGCTGGCCGCCAGCATCGGCGCGGCGGCCGCCTCGACCGGCAATGTGCCGCTGGCGGCCGCCATGGTGTCGGCCTCGACCTCGGGCGCCTCGCCGGCCGTGGCGCAGGCGGCCGCGCAAGCGATTGCCGGCGCCGGCCCGAGCCAGACCGTGCAGGGCGCCGCCGCCGTGGCGGCCGGATTGTCGGTGCAACAGGCCACCATCGCGGTCGGCACGTATGGCGCGGCGCAAACCGCGCTGGCCGCCAATGCCTCGACCCCGACGCTGGCGGCGCAGGCGGCCGCCGTGGCGGGCGCGCAAATCATTGCCTTTGGCTGGATCAAGCCCGATATCCTGGCCAGGAAAGTCGAGTCGCCGTTTGTCGCGGCGTCCGGCAAGGCTGCCGCGCTGGGTCCGTATTTCCGCCGCTTCCTGATCAATTGCGACCAGTGGGATGGCTATAACAGCGAACGCAAGGCGCTGATGGCGCACCTGAAATCCAACAACATCAAGAACGTGGTGGCGCTGACCGGCGACATCCATTCGTTCTTTGCCGGCGCCGTGCATGACGACTACGATGCGCCCGAGGGCGGCACGCCGGTCATGGTGGACCTGGTCTCGGCCGGCGTCAGTTCGGATTCGTTCTTTGTCTACCTGCGCGACGCCGCGGCCAGCCTGGGCGACCTGGCCACGCTGGTGTCGTACCCGCTGGCGCTGCCGGTGCCGAACCTGGGCACGGTGACGATCGATGTCAACCTGCTCGACTACACGCTGGGTAAGGCGGCGCCGACCGTGGACAGCCTGGCCGAACAGCTCCGCGTGCGCCTGCGCGGCGCGCTGGCCGCCAAGGGCGTGCCGGAAGCGCAACTGGATTCCACGGTCGCGGCGCTGCAGGCGGGCTTGAAGACCAATGCCGCCTTTACCGGCCAGCTGGTGCCGCTGGCGCAGCAACTGGCCGCGCTCAACAGCAACCCGTGGCTGAAACACGTCAACACCGATGCGCAGGGCTATACCGTGGTGACCTTGACCCCGGGCAGCGTGGCGGCGCAATTCAAGCAAGTCAACAGGCTGGTGGGCGCGGCAGCGCCGGCGTCGACCATTGCCGGCATCACGTATGCGACCGTGCTGGCCGGCTCGCCGTCGGTGATCGTCGCCTGAGGGTAGCCGGCGTACCGGTGCCGCCGGCAATGGCGGATGACGCTGCTGCGCAGACTCGGCGTCCCCGCTCATCGCGCCCTACGGCAGCCATTGTGGAATGGGCCGATGTAGGGCGGATTAGCCGGCCAGGGCCGGCCAATCCGCCCCGAGGCCCCATCGTACGGCAGGCACTCCTGCCGGAGTGCCTTAAAGGCGGGACGCCGTAATCCGCCGCTGCCGACAACTGGCAATTTACCCGTACGGGATGAATTCAAACCCGTTGGTGATGGCGCCAATCACCTGTGCCTGGTTTTCCTTCGATTCGCTGAATTCCACCAGCAAGGCCGTGCGCGGCGCCAGGTTGTTGTCGAGCACGCTCATCCAGAAATCATAGCCGCCCTGTTCCGGCGCGCGGTGCAACACGTTGTTGTACAGCTTGGTAACAAAGGCGCTGTTGGACGGGTTGGCGCCATACAGGCTGGTAAATTCCGGGCTGTTGAGGAAGCCGCCTGCCACGTCGTCCAGGCTGACGCCTTGCTGCAGGGCCCAGATCCAGAATCCCAGCCCGGACGGGTCTGGCGCGCGGTCGAACGCGGCCTGGTACAGCCGGTACGCCTGGCCGCCCACGCCGGCCGCATCGAAGCCGACCATGCCGTCGTCGAAGCGCAGGTATTCCACGTTGAGCACCAGGTCGGCGCCGCCGGCGCCGGCCTGGTCGGTCACCGTGTAGCCGCTGGCGTTGTGCACGATGGAGAAATCGGCGCGCTTGCCGCTGAAGACAGCGGTATCGGTTCTGGCGCCGCCATCGATGACGTTGTTGCCGGCCGTGGCGTTCAAGGTATCGGCGCCGGCCGTGCCGGTCGGGTTCAACGGGCTGGCGATCGTGGCCACGGTGGCGGCCGACGCCAGCGACGTGTTGCCCGCCTTGTCGGTGGCTTTCGCCGTGAAGCTGTGGCTGCCGTTGGCCAGCCATTGCGGCGTCAGCGACCAGGCGCCGGTCATGTCGGCCGTGACCTTGCCCAGGCTGGCCGCGCCATCGAACACTTCGACTTGCGCATTTTTCTCCGTCACGCCAAACAGCAGCGGGCGGTTGCTGGCTGCGCCGCCCGTGAGGTTCACGCTGACGGCCGGCGGGGCCGGCGGCGTGGTGTCGGGCACACGCAAGGTGCTGAGCAGCACGGCGCCGTCGCTGAAACGCAGCGATTCCATCTCGGTCAGCGTATCGACGCCATCGTCGCCCGTGACCACCCACACGTTGTCGTCGATTTCCGTCACGCCGTAGGCGCTGCGCGCGCCGGCATAGACCGCGGTATCGGCGCCTGCGCCACCCTGCAGCATGTCGTTGCCCAAGCCGCCTTCGAGCACGTCGTCGCCGCTGCCGCCTTGCAGCGTGTCGTTGCCCTGGCCACCCTGCAAGGTATCGTTGCCGGCGCCGCCGATCAAGAGATTGGCCAGCGCATTGCCGGTGATGGCATCGCTGCCGCTGCCGCCGGTGGCGTTTTCAATTGCGCTGCCGAAGTTGATGGTGATTTGGCCGGGCGCGGTAATCGTGGCGGCCTTGGCGCCGATATAGCTCCAGTCGCCTGCTTCCAGGCTCAGGTGCAGCGTCTGCGTCAGCGCCGAACCGTCGAGTGTGTCGTTCCCGGCGCCATCCCAGACCAGGTTGGCGCCCGCCGCGTTCAGCTGGACCATGCTGTCGCCGCTGTTGGCCGACGCCGCCACGCCGAACGTGGCTTGCAGGGCGGCGATGTCGAACGTGGAATACGTGGTGATGCCGGCAGCCTGGCCGCTGCCCATCACGGTCAGGGCCGGGATGTCTTCAGCCGCGCCCAGGTAGGGGCCGGCATTCACGGCGCCATCGATGTTGGCGCCCGCCGTGGGATGCTTGAGGCCCAGCGCATGGCCCAGTTCATGCAGGAAGACGCGCAGGAATTCCTTGCCCTGGTCAAAGTCGGGATTGGTCACCAGCAGCGTACTGTTAAGCAGGAGCGTGGCGTAGCGCGCACCGTTGACCAGGCCGGCGTCGCCGGCGGCGTTGGCTTGTACGTTATTGCCCAGCACCAGGGTGTAGGGCTGGCTGGCATCCGTGACTTCCTCGAAGCGCACATTGAGCAGCGAGCTGACGTAATTGAACGCCTGCTTGACGTAGGTCCGCTCCGCGGCGGTAAAGGTGTTGAAGCCGTTTTTTTCCGCCGCGGTGAAGTCGGGCAGGGCGGTACTGGGGATGTAATAGCGGATCACGCCGCCGGAGCCCAGCGCCTGGCCGATGCCGGTGCCGGTGTACTGCTGCAGCGCGTCGATCCAGTATGGCAGGCGCTTGCCCACGTACTCGATATTCGTGAACGCGGCCGGCGCCTTGTACCAGTCGGCAGTCACGACCAGCCGGGAATCGGCGCTGTCGTTGACCACGTCGCCGGCATGGTCGATCACATAGGTGTCGGCGCCGGCGCCGCCATTCATGGTATCGGCGCCGGCGCCGCCATCGAGCGTGTCGTCGCCATTGCCGCCATTGAGCACGTCATTGCCGTCGCCGCCGCCCAGCACGTCGTTGCCGTCGCCACCGTCGAGGGTATCGGCGCCCGCGCCGCCCTGGAGGCTGTCGTTGCCGATGCCGCCGGCCAGCGCATCGTGCCCCGCGCCGCCCGCCAGCGTGTCGGCGCCGTCGCCGCCGGCCAGCGTGTCATTGCCATCGCCGCCATCGAGGCTGTCGTCGCCCAGGCCGCTGTCGATACTGTCATTGCCGGCGCCGCCGGCCAGGGTATCGTTGCCGTCGCCGCCATCGAGCCGGTCGTCGCCCAAGCCGCCATCGAGACTGTCGTTGCCAAGGCTACCCGTCAGCGTGTCATTGCCGTCGCCGCCGGCCAGCGTGTCATTGCCGTCGCCGCCGTCGAGCCGGTCGTCGCCCAGGCCGCCATCGACGCTATCGTTGCCGAGGCCGCCGGTCAGCGTGTCGTTACCGTCGCCGCCAGCAAGCGTATCGTCGCCGTCGCCGCCATCGGCGGAGTCGGCGCCCGCGCCGCCATCGATGGCGTCATTGTCGGCGCCGCCGGCCAGCGTGTCGTTGCCGTCGCCGCCCGCCAGCGTGTCATTGCCTTCGGCGCCATCGAGCAGGTCGGCGCCGGCCCCGCCGTCCAGCGCGTCGTCGCCGGCGCGGCCAGTCAGGGTATCGTCGCCATCGCCGCCGGACAGCGTGTCGTTGCCGTCGCCGCCATCGAGCGAGTCCAGGCCCAGGCCCCCGCCGAGGGCGTCGTTGCCGTCGCCGCCGGTCAGGGTATCGTTGCCGTCGCCGCCGGACAGCGCATCGTTGCCTTCACCGCCGTCGAGGCTATCGGTCCCGGCGCCACCGTTGACGACGTCGTCGCCGGCGCGGCCGTACAAGGTGTCGTTGCCGTCGCCGCCGGCCAGCGTGTCGTTGTCTTCTTCGCCATCGATGATGTCGTTGCCGGCGCCGCCATCGATGGAATCGTTGCCCAGGCCGCCGTACAGCGTATCGGCCCCGATACCGCCCACGATGGTGTCGTTGCCGGCGTCGCCCCACGCGGCGTTGCTGCCGTCGCCGGTCGTAATGTTGTCGTCGCCCCAGTCGCCCGATATCGTGTCATTGCCGGTGCCGCCGGCAATCGCGTCATTGCCGCCACCGCCGTTGAGGTCGTCGTCGCCCGCACCGCCCAGCAGGGTATCGTCGCCCATGCCGCTGCGCATGGTGTCATTGCCGTCGCCGCCATCGAGGTAGGTGGCGTCGAACACATCGACCCAGGTATCGGTGGCGTAATCGAGCCGCTGGTTGGTGAAAAACAAATCGTTGCCGGCGCCGCCCAGGATGGAATCGCGGCCGCCGCCGCCATACAGTTCATCGTTGCCGGCGCCGCCATTGATGGTGTCGTTGCCTTCGCCGCCATCGAGCACGTCGTTGGCGGAACTTCCGTTGAGGGTGTTGGCGCCGCTGTTACCCAGGGCATAGACGGGCAAGGTCGCCGTACCGCTGGTGTTGCCATAAACGAACTTGCTGCCATCGTCGAACGTGAATGTCAGCTTGGCCAGGTCGGCCAGGCTGGCGTTGGCGGCCGTGAGCGACAGCACGCCATCGGGGCCGGAAAACAAAATCGCGCCGGTTTGCAGCGACACGCGCAGCGCGGTGGCGCTGGCGCCAGTGATCTGGATGGTGTCGCCGGCAGCGTAGGCAATGGAACTATCTTGCAGTCCGGACCAGGTATAGGAAGGCATGAGGGCAGTCGAATTGAAGTGGTACGCCATCCATTCTAACTAAATTCCCTCACGCTCCTTGCTCAATATCAAATGGTCAATGCTTGAACCGGCTTAGGCGCCGGTGTATGCAACATAGTCGAAGCCACTGCCGATCACCCCCAGCAATTGCGCCTGGTTTTCCTGCGACTCGGAAAACTGCACGAGAATTTCAGCCTGATCGACGATATGGTTGTTCATGGCGTTGAGCCAGAAATCAAAGCCTTCCTGTTCCGGCGCCCGGTGCAGCACATTGTTGTACAGCTTGGTGATGAAGGCGGTATTGGAGGGATTGCTGCCATACAGGCTGGCGAACTCCGGGCTGGCGATAAAGCCGGCGGCGGCATCGCGCAGGCTGAACCCACTGTCGAGCGCCTTGATCCAGAAGCCCAGTCCGGCCTGGTCCGGTGCGCGGTCAAACGCGGCCTGGTACAGGCGGTACGCCTGGCCGCCGTTGCCGGTCACGTCGAAGCCCACCATCTTGTCGCCAAATTGCAGCCGCTCGACGTTGACCAGCACGTCGGTGCCGCCGGTGCCGGCTTGGTCGGTGACGGTATAGGCGCCGGTGCTGGCGCCGGTTTTGGCAATCGTGAAGTTGGCGCGGTTGCCGCTGAAAATCACCGTGTCGGTGCCATTGCCGCCATCGATGTAATTGTTGCCGGCAGTGGCGCCGATGGTATCGGCGCCGGCCGTGCCGGTGCGATTCAGCAAGCTGGCTATGGCCACCGTGGCGGCGGCGGAAAGCTGCGACGCATTGCCTGCCGCATCGGTGGCTTGTGCGGTAATGTTGTGGCTGCCATTGGCCAGCAAGTCTGGTGTATACGTCCAGGCGCCGCTGGCGGTGGCGGTGGTTGTGCCCAGTTTAGTGACGCCATCGAACAGGTCGATCCGTGCATAGGCCTCGCTGGTTCCGGACAGGACGGGGCGGTTGCTGAATACGCCGTCGGTTACCGCCAGCGTGGGAGCGGCAGGCGGCACCGTATCCGGCACGGTAATAGTTACTGCCAGCGCAGACGATGACGCCGAGATGTTGCCGGCCGCATCGGTGGCCCTGGCGGTAATCGCGTGCACGCCTTCCGCCAGCAGGCCGCTGCTGAAGGTCCAGGCGCCGTTGCCGTCGGCGTTGACGGCGCCCAGGCGGGTGGCGCCATCAAATACTTCGACGGTTGCATAGGCTTCTGCCAGGCCGGAGAAAACGCGGCGGTCGATGGCGGCGCCACCGGCTGCCAGCACGGTGGGCGCGGCGGGCGGGGTGGTGTCGGGCAGCGTGGCCGTGAGTTTCAGCGTGGTGTCGGCAAAGCGCAGCGATTCGATATTGACCAACGTATCGGTGCCTTCGCTGCCGGCAACCAGCCATGTGCCACTGCCTTGTTCGGTCACCGTGTAGGCGCTGCGCAGGCCGTTGTAATACGCGGTGTCAAGGCCGTTGCCGCCATCGAGGCGGTCATTGCCCTGGCCGCCTTCCAGCACATCGTCGCCATTACCGCCGGACAGCGTGTTATCGAGTGCGTTGCCGCTGATGGTGTCGTTACCGCTGCCGCCGCTGGCGTTTTCAATCGCGCTGCCGAAGTTGATGGTGACCTGGCCGGCTGCCGTGATCAAGTCGGCTTTCTTGCCGATGTAGCCCCAGTATCCGGGCTCCAGGTACAACCGGAGTGCTTGCGCCAGGGCGGAACCGTCGAGTGTGTCGATGCCGCTGCCATCCCAGATGAAATTGGCGGCGCCGGGGTCGAGCTTGTACGTCGAATCGCCGCCGTGGGCGCCGGCGGCCGGGCCGAACGTCGCTTGCAAGGCAGCGATGTCGAGCGGGGCATAGGTGCTGACGTCGCGCGTGGGCACGTCGGTATAACTCATCACAGTATACGTTTTGGAGTCTTCCGCATCGCTCAGGTAAGGGCCCGGCCCGATAACGACATTGGCATCGGCATGGGAGAAGGGATGCTTGAGGCCCAGCGCATGACCCAGTTCATGCAGGAAGACCCAATTGAAATTGTGACCGTGGTCCAGGTCCGGGTTCAGGGCATAGGTCTCGATGTTCATCATCAAAACGCTGAAACCCGTCTTGTAGACGGTATTGGCATAGCCGCCGGACATTTTCTGGACATTATTGCCCAGCACGATCGTGTAGGGCAGCGAAGCGTCCGTGACTTCTTCGAAGCGCACATTGAACAGGGAACTGGCGTAATCGAATGCGCGCTGCGTGTAGGTTTTTTGCGTGGCGTTGAAAGAAGTGAATCCTTCCTTGTCGGCTTCAGTGAAGCCTGCCAATGGTGCGTCGGCATAGTAGTAGTGGATGACACCGCCGGAACCCAGTGCCTGGCCTATGCCCGAGCCGGTGAAGAATTGCAGGCTGTCTATCCAGTACGGTAACTTTTGCCCCTGGTATTCGATATTGGTGAAGTTGCTTGGCGCCTTGTACCAGTCGATTTTCACGACCAGCTTGGAATCGGCATCGGCGTCGTAGACGGTATCGCCATGATTGTCGATGATGTAGGTGTCGAAGCCGCTGCCGCCATCCATGGTGTCGGCGCCTTCGCCGCCGTCGAGGAAGTCATTGCCGGCGCCGCCGTTCAGGGTATCGTTGCCAGTACCGCCGCTGACGCTGTCGTCGCCATCTTCGCCATCGAGATAATCGTCGCCCGCGCCGGCATCGAGTTGATCGTTGCCGCTTCCCCCGAACAGGGAATCGTTGCCATCCGCTCCCGCCAGCACATCATTGCCGTCTTCGCCAACCAGCGAATCGGCTCCGTCGCCACCGGCCAGTGTATCGAGGCCGGCGCCGCCGCGCAGGGTGTCATTCCCGGCGCCGCCATTGACACTGTCATTGCCTTCGCCACCGTCGACATAATCGGCGCCCGTGCCGCCATCGAGCGTATCGGCGCCGGCGCCGCCCTGCAAAGTGTCATTGCCGGCGCCGCCAGTGATGGTATCCGCGCCATCGCCGCCGTTGATGTTGTCATTGCCGTCGCCACCCGACAGCGTATCGTTACCGGCGCCAGCGATGATGAGATCGTTGCCTTCACCGCCATCCACCCTGCTGGACTGCAGCGTACCGACCCAGGCTTTGGCACTGTAGTCATAGCGTCCATTGGTATCGATCGTGTCGTTGCCACTGCCGCCATTGATTGTGTCGATACCATCGCCGCCATAAATGCGGTCATCGCCGCTGCCGCCCAGAATGGTGTCATTACCCAAGCCGCCAAAGATCTGGTCCGCACCGGCGCCGCCATCGAGCAATACCGCGTCGCTGCTGTTGACCCAGGCGTCGGACACCAGTTTCGAACGCGCGTCGAGCTCATCGTCGCCGTCGCCGCCCGACACCGTGTCCCTGCCTCCCTGCGTATGCAGCCGGTCATTCCCCATGCCGCCATTGAGCACGTCATTGCCCGCGCCGCCAAACAGCGTGTCGTTGCCATCGCCGCCGTCCAGCACATCGCCGGCGCTGCCGCCATAGAGTGAATTCGCGCTGGCGTTGCCCAAACCGTACAGCGGTACGGTGGCGGTATCGGTGAAGTTGCCATATACGAACTTGCTGCCATCCGTAAATTGGAACGTCAGGCCCGCCAGGTCGGCCAGGGTGGCCGTGGCGGAGCGCAACGTCAATACGCCTTTGGCCCCGCTAAACAGGATCGCGTCGGACGAGAGCGTCACCCGCAGTGACGTGGCGCTGACGTCCGTGACTTCAATGATGTCGCCGGCGATGTAGTTGATCGAACTGTTTTGGATTCCGGACCAGGTGTAGGTTGTCATGGGACGCTTGAGGAAAATGTCGGTAGGCAACGAATTGTAACCAGACTTGCAAGCAAATTGCCAGCTTTGCAATGTGGCGGTGGGACCTGCACGCCACATCCTGGTTACCTCCAGCCCGACGACAACCCAGGCGTCCCTCCGTCACGACAAGCGCTGCACCGCCGACTGCGCCACCCCGGAAATAAAGCTGAACAGCAAATTCAGCACCCACGTGATGAAGTCCACGGTCAGCTTCACGCCGGTGCCCACGGTGCGGCCCAAAAAGCGCATCACGGCGCCGATCAGGTGCGCGACGTGGCTGGCCACCTGCACCGACGCCAGCGCGCCCTGGTACAGCACTTGCGCCAGCCGGTCCAGGATGGTCACGGCCGCCAGCAAGGTGACGCCGATGGTCTTGCCGATCAGCGACAGGATCCAGTCCATCGCCTTCATGATCATCCACAGCGATTTGGCGGAGTACATTTTCACGGAACTGCCCTGGCTACCGGCCTGGTCCAGCCAGTTTTCAATGTTTTCCCAGCGCCCGTTGTCCGGGCTGGCGCGCTTCAATCCTTCCCAGCCCGCGTCGCCGATCGAGCGGATGTAATTGTCCATGAAGTGCGCATTGACCGACACGCTCATGCCGTCCCACGGCAGCATGTAACCCTCGATGTTGAGCGGCGCATGCAGGAACGGGAAGATCGGGATCATCGAGACCGGATCGGACGCGTGGTGGGTGCGGTACATGTTGTGGGCGCCGACTTTTTGCGTGAGCTGGCGGGAAAAGCCTTCTGACCCGGTGCGCGGGCAGCCGAAGGTGTACAGCTTCACCGCGATGTTCTGGCTGGCCAGGTAGTCGGCCGTGATGGTGGCCAGCGCGCCGCCCAGGCTGTGCCCGACCAGGTGCACCACCGTGGGTTTGCCCTGCGCGTTTTTCAGCGCATTGGCAATGGCGGGCTGGAAGGAGTCGAACGTGCGGTTGAAGCCGGCATGGACCATGTAGCCGGACGGGCCGCGGGAAATGCCCTGCAGCAGGTCGGTGAGGCCGTCATACGCGCTGGCGGTGCCGCGGATGGCAATCAGTAATTCACGTTGGCGGCTGCCGACGCCCTGGGCAATGTGGCCGAAGCCCGACGTGGCCCGCAGGATGTGGCCGCCGCTGCTTCCTAGGAAGCGCCCGGTCGCGGGATCGACCGAGAAATTGCCCGACAAGCCCATCGCCTTGTCGAGTTCCTCGCTGCCGCGCGCCTTCAGGCGGTTCCAGTCGTCTTCGTTTTTGAGGTTGTATATCCTTTGTGCGATCGATGCAGCCACTTGCGGTGTTAATGGACTGGCCATGTTGGTCTCCGAGGGAATTACATCAGCGTGCAAATGCCATACACGTCGTCATTGATGTAGGACGAGCTGGGCTTGCGGGTCAGTTCACAATTGAGATTGATGGGCTTGCCCTTGAGCTCGCCCTGCGGGTCGTAATTGTGCTTGCGGAAATCCCAGGCGATGTACTCCTTGCCGTCATGGGAAATCGTGATCAGCTGTGAAATCACGGGTTCATGCGGCAGCAAGCCCGTCAACAGCGATTTTTTACTGGCCATGGCAAACGCGAACCGGCCCTGCGCGTCGCTGGTGGTTTCTTCCCGCACTTTCTTGTTGTCCCAGGCCCAGGTGTATTCGCGGACGACCCTGGCGCCCGCCACCGGCGCGCCATTGTTCAGCACGACCCCGTGCACTTCCGAAAACATGACTTTTCCCATGCTACCCATCGCATTCGCTCCCCAGGACATCAACCATAAAAACACCAGCGCCAGCCGTATTGTTCCCGCCATCTCGCTCTCCGCGGACCAAATTGTTTGCTGTTTGTCAGTATTTCAGTATGAACCAGATGTGTCCGCTATGTATAGTGCTTTCTTGACAAGCAGAAAGGCTTCCACGGCCCGCCAGCAACAAATGGCGAATCACCGTACAATCTTTCCATGGAAAAAAGCGCAACACCTCCTACACCTGGCGTCTCCCCGTCGTCCCGCAGTGCCTATCTGACCGGCCTGGCCATCGCGATTGGCGGCGCGGTTCTGTTTTCCACCAAGGCTGTCGTGGCCAAGCTGATGTACCGGTACCAGCTCGACGCGGTCACCGTGATTGCATTCCGCATGCTGTTTTCGCTACCCGTGTTTGCCGCCATCGCCGTGTGGAAAATGCGCACCGAGGCGCCGCTGTCGAACGGCGACCGCTGGCGCATCATTGCCATGGGGCTGGTCGGGTATTACCTGTCGAGCTTCCTGGATTTCCTTGGGCTGCAATACATTTCCGTCGGGCTGGAGCGGCTGATCCTGTTCCTGACGCCGACGTTCGTCCTCCTGATTTCCACGCTGTTCCTGAAGCACCACATCAGCCGCCGCCAGTGGCTGGCGCTGGCCATTTCCTATGCCGGCATCGTGCTGGTGTTCCTGCACGACTTGCAGGGCGGCGGCGCCGACGTGGCGCTGGGATCGACCCTGGTGCTGGGCTCGGCCATGGCATATGCCGCCTACCTGTTGCTGTCCGGTGAAATGGTGCAGCGGCTCGGTTCGCTGCGGCTGGTGTCGTACGCGATGTGCGTGTCCAGCGTGGCGTGCATCGGCCAGTTCTTCATCCTGCGCCCCGCGCACCTGCTGGTGCAGCCGGTGCAGGTGTATGGCCTGTCGCTGGTCAACGGCATCCTGTGCACGGTGATGCCGGTGTTCATGACCATGATGGCGGTGCAGCGCATCGGCGCCGGCACCGCGTCGCAAGCCGGTATGATAGGTCCTGTTTCAACCCTGTTTCTTGGCGCGCTGGTGCTTGGCGAGCCGGTGACGAACTGGCAGCTGGCCGGTACCGGGCTGGTGCTGGCCGGTATATATTTATTGTCGCAAAAAAAGTAATCCCACCCATTTACACGGAACCCCGACATGACTCCCCGTATTGCCCTGATTGCCCACGACAAGAAAAAAGACGACATGGTTGCGCTGGCGCGCGAATACAAGGACTTCCTGCTGGGCTGTAAATTGTGCGCGACCGGCACCACGGGCGGGCGCCTGATCGCGGAAGTGGGGTTGACAGTGGACCGCAAGCTGTCCGGTCCGATGGGCGGCGACTTGCAGATCGGTTCGCTGCTGGTGGAAGGCGAAATCGATGCCGTGATTTTCCTGCGCGACCCGATGACGCCGCAGCCGCACGAACCGGACATCAATGCGCTGGTGCGCTCGTGTGACGTGCACAATGTCGCCTGCGCCACGAATTTGTCGTCGGCCCACCTGGTGCTGTCGCAATTGCAGGCTGGCGCCGCAAAATAGCAGTCTGTCGCATGGATGTGGTCCGGCGCCTTGTGCGCTGGCAATGTAGCGCCCTCAAATAAAAACTGAAGGGAGAGACATGAACACCATCCTGGGCGGCGTTGCCGCCACCATTGCCATTGCCTGTTCCACCGCGGCCTGGGCCGCGCCGGCGCAGCAAGGCTTGCCCGGCCATTGGGTCGGGAGCTACCAGGTCGGCGCCGACGCGAATTTCCTGCGCCCCCATTTCAGCGGCGACGGCAAGGGCACCGTGGATTTGCCGGCCTTTGGCAAGAATGGCGTGCCGCTGGAAAACGTCCAGGCATCGCCCGGCGCCGTGCGCTTTGCCTTGCCCGGTCCCGATGGCGTGCTGCAATTCGATGGCAGCCTGCAGGGCGACTTGTTGGCCGGGAAAGTCACGCTGAACGGCAAGCAGGGCACGTTTGCCTTCCGCCGCAGCGTGGCCGACGACCCGCGCCGTCACCAGCCGCTGCTGGGCGCCTACCAGTTCCCCGACAAGCACATCGTGGTGCTGTCCGAGTGGGGCGATTTCCCGCAAATGTTTTACAGCGACATGCGCAGCGGCCGCCATGCATCGATGTTTGCTGAAAGCGAAACCACCTGGTATGCCGGCGCCGCCAACCTGGACGTGGCCGTGCGTGAAACCACGATGCGCTTCGAGAAAGACCGCGCCGGCAACGTCACGCGCATGGTATGGCAACAGGATGGCAAGCAGCAGAGCGCGCGCCGCCTGCAGTTCCGCTCGGAAGACGTCACGTTCAAGAATGGCGACGTCACGCTGTCGGGCACGCTGGTGCTGCCGGAAGGGAAGGGACCGTTTCCGGCCGTCGTGCTGACGCAGATGTCGAGTCCGGCGCCGCGCGGCGCCTATGCGTTGCAGGCCTATTACTTTGCCGCCCACGGCATGGCGGCGCTGATGTACGACAAGCGTGGCGTGGGCAAGTCCACCGGCGAATTCAACAAGGCCACCATGGAACAGCTGGCCGACGACGCGGTGGCCGGCATCGACTTGCTGGCCCGGCGCACCGATATCCGCGCCAACGCCATCGGCACCTGGGGCCACAGCCAGGGCGGCTGGCTGGCGCCGCTGGCGGCGGTGCGCTCGCAAAAAGTCGCGTTCGTGATTGCCCAGGCGGCGTCCGGTGTGCCGCCTGCCGAGCAAGAGGTTTACCGTATCGAACAGTCGCTGCGCGCCGCCGGTTACAGTGAAGAGGAAGTCAAGGCGGGCGCGGCGTACCAGGAAAAGCTGATGCGCTGGGTCACCAGTGGCGGCGCCAACCGCGCCGAACTGCTGGCGGCGGCGCGCGCCAACGAACACGCGCGCTGGGCCGACCGGGTGGAAATCGTGCCGGACACCCTGCGCGACAAGCCCCGCGCGGAATCGACGGCGTTCTACAGCTATGACCCGTTGCCGGACCTGAAAAACCTGAAAGCCCCGGTGGTATATATCCTGGGTGAAAAAGATGCATTCGTGCCCGTCCACAAGAGCGCCAGGCTGTTCCAGGAAACGCTGGACCAGGCGGGCCACAAGGACCACCAGGTGTGGATGCTGCCGCGCGCGGCGCATGGCCTGTGGGAAACCGACGTCGATGGCGGCAGTGCGTACATCCATTCCACGCACTGGGCGCGCGAACACTACCCGCGCATGACGCAGTGGCTGCGCGAGCGCGGGTTCGTCAAATAGCGAGACTGAACTGAAAGGAAAACACGATGAGTACGACGAGTACGATGGTCAAGGCGATACGCATGTCCCGCACCGGCGGGCCGGAAGTCATGGAATACGTGGACGTGGAACTGGCGCCGCCGGGCCCCGGCGAAGCCACCGTGCGCCACAAGGCCATCGGACTCAATTTCATCGACGTGTATTTCCGCACCGGCCTGTATCCGCAACCGCTGCCGGCCGGGCTGGGCATGGAGGGCGCCGGCATCGTGGAAGCCGTGGGCGAGGGCGTCACGGAAGTCAAGGTGGGTGACCGCGTGGCGTACGCGGGCCGGCCCAACGGCGCCTATGCGCAGGCGCGCAACATGCCGGCGGCGCAATTGCTGGTGTTGCCGGACAAGATCGATTTTGAAACCGGTGCGGCCATGATGCTGCAGGGCTTGACGGTGCAATACCTGTTCCACCGCACGGTACCGCTGAAGGCGGGCGACACCATCCTGTTCCACGCGGCCGCCGGCGGCGTCGGCCTGATCGCGTGCCAGTGGGCCAAGGTCATGGGCCTGAACCTGATCGGCACCGTGGGTTCGGAAGAAAAAGCCGCGCTGGCCATTGAAAACGGCGCCAGCCACGTGATCAACTACAACCGGGACAACTTCGTCGACAAGGTGAAGGAAATCACCGGCGGCGAGGGCGTGGCCGTGGTCTACGATTCGATCGGCAAGGATACCTTCACCGGCTCGCTCGACTGCCTGCGCCCGCTCGGCACCCTGGTCAGTTTCGGCAACGCGTCCGGTCCGGTGCCGCCGTTCAGCCTGAACGAATTGCAGTCGCGCGGCTCGCTGTTCATCACCCGCCCGACCCTGATGACGCATACGGCCAAGCGCGAAAACCTGGAAGCCATGGCGAAATCGCTGTTTGGCGTGGTCAAGAGCGGCGAAGTCCAGGTGCCGGTCAAGCAGCGCTATAATCTGGCCGACGTGGCGCAAGCCCACATCGACCTGGAAGCGCGCAAGACCACCGGGTCGACCATCCTGATCCCTTGAGCGAACCGACCTGAACTGACATGAGCGAAACCAGCCAGCAGCAACCCGATGACGATGACGGCACGCCGAAATTCGGCCGTTTATTGATAGTGCTGGTGCTGGCGGTGCTGGTGGTGGTGGCGGTGACGTTTGCCAGCGAGGCGTATTACAGCTGAACCGCTGGCCTGGGGCGGCGGAGGCGCCCCAGGCCTGCAACTCATTCGACCTGCAACTCGATCTGCTTGACCTTCCCATTCTCCCCCGGGAATCCCGCAAACGCACTCTGCACCAGCGCCGGCATCACTGCCGGGGTCGACTGTTTGCGGCTGGTGTTTTGCACGGTCACGTCGAACAGTTTCTGGCCATCGATGGTATTGATCGACACGCGCAACTGGCGTTCATAGTTGTGGCGGATGGTTTCCTCGACTTCCAGCGGGCCATACCAGAACGGATCGTAGTACGAGCCAAAGGCGCCCCAACGGCGCGGACCCCAGTATGGGCGATAAAAACCGCGGTAGTAGCGCGGGCCCCAGTAATACGACGGACCCATCCAGAACGGGTCGGTGGCCTGCAACACCCTGACCGGGCGGTCGACGGTGCTGAAGTGAACGCCTACTTTCAGCTTGGGATTGGCGTTGTCGGGCACTTGCGTGAAGCCCAGCTTGGCCAGTTCGGCGCTGACCATGTTCTGGTAAGTCTTCAGTTCCAGCGTATTTTCCGTCGGCGGCGGATTTTCAAACACATACGATTTGTCCGGCACGCCAGCGGCCGGCCATTGCTGGAATGTGGTGACGTTGCTGCGGATGGTGTTGGCGCATCCGGTCAGCAGCAAGCTGGCTGCCGCAGCCAGTATCGCGAAAGTTTTCATGATGTTGCTCCTGATGGATATTTCAGTGTATGGCGGCACACTTTATTGCGTACGATTATTACAGTTTGTTACGGGCCGGGGAAGAGCAGCAAAATTTCCAGCCTCTGCTGTAATAGGCTGCGGTAAGTGGTATTCGGTCCTGCCGCGCGTCGGAGAGGGCCGGTGTTGGTAAAATAGCCTTTTCCATCAAACGTCCGGTCGAAATTCCTATGCGCACAGACAGCCCACAGACGATCTTCCGTAAAGACTACACTCCTCCCAGCTACCTGGTACACACGGTAGAACTGGGCTTCGATCTGGATCCGGCACGCACCATCGTGGCCAACCGCGTGACCCTGACCCGCAACCCCGGCAGCAAGAACAAGGACATTGTCTTGCACGGCGAAGACATCGAACTGGTTGCCCTGCGCATGAATGGCAAGGCGCTGCGTCCGGGCCTGTATCTGCTGGGCGCGAACACGCTGACGATCCCGAAAGCGCCGCAGGACGTGACGCTGGAAATCGAAACCCTGTGCGCGCCGGTGGAAAACACCACGCTGTCCGGCCTGTACGTGTCGAACGGCAGTTTTTATACGCAGTGCGAAGCGGAAGGCTTCCGCCGCATCACGTATTTCCCGGACCGTCCCGACGTGATGGCGAAATACACCGTGATGCTGCGCGCCGACAAGGAACGCTATCCGGTGCTGCTGTCGAACGGTAACTTGCTGGAGCAGGGCGACCTCGGCGATGGCCGCCACTACGCCAAGTGGGAAGACCCGTTCAAGAAGCCGTCGTACCTGTTTGCCCTGGTGGCCGCCAAACTCGTGTGCCAGGAAGAGACCTACACGCTGAAATCCGGGCGCGAAGTGTTGCTGCAGGTGTGGGTGGAAGAGGGCAACCTCGACAAGACCGACTATGCGATGCAATCGCTGAAAAACAGTATCCGCTGGGACGAGGAACGCTTTGGCCTGGAACTGGACCTGGACCGCTTCATGATCGTCGCCGTGGGCGACTTCAACATGGGCGCGATGG
>CBIHOX010000097.1:0-23084 GCA_966211685.1 uncultured Pseudoduganella sp. | reverse complement strand
ATTCCCGCCTGGATCGAGGGCGTGACGTCGGCCGACATCCAGCGCGTGGCCGCCACCTACCTGACCAAGGCCAACCGCACCGTCATCGACCGCAAGCCGCAGGCGATGCTGACGCCGCCCGCCGCGCATTTCCATGGCGACGAAGAACACCAACACGGAGGCCACTGATGAAAAAGCTTATGATTGCCGCGGCTGCCACGGCCGCCACCGCGCTGCTGGCGCCGGCCGCTTATGCCGCCGCCAAGACCCCCGCCGCCAAGGGCGCCGCGCCCGCCGCGCCGGGCTTGCCGGCCTATGGCGCGGACAAGCCGCTGCCGGTGCCGCATATCGCCCGCAAGACGCTGGCCAACGGGCTGGAAGTGTGGGTGGTGCCGCGCCAGGGCGTGCCGCGCGTCGACTACGTGCTGGCCATGCGCGGCGCCGGTTTCGCGGCCGACGATGCGCAGCATCCGGGCTTCGCCGGCCTGCTGGCGTCGCTGCTGAACGAAGGCACCGCCAAGCGCAGCTCGCGCGCCATTGCCGAAGCGGGGCAGGCGCTGGGCGGCGGCGTGGGCGGCAGCACCTCGCAGGACGGCATCACGGTATCGGCCAATGCGCTGGCTTCCGGCGCGGCCGACATGATGAAGCTGCTGGCCGAAGTCGCGCGCGAACCGGCGTTCCCGGACGCCGAAGTGGCGCTGGCCAAGGCCAATGCGCTGCAGTCGCTGAAGGTGGCGGAAACCCAGCCGTCGTTCCGCGCCGACCGCGCGCTGTCGCGCGTAATCTATGGCGACCACCCGTACGCGCGCACCACCGGCACCGTGGAATCCATCAACGCCACCGACGCCGCGCTGCTGCGCGCCGAGCATGCCAAGCGTTTCCGTCCCGACCGCGCGCTGCTGGTGATCACCGGCCGCATTTCGGAAAAAGAAGCGATGCAGTTGGCCGAAGCCGCGTTCGGCGACTGGAAAGCGTCCGGCGCGGCGCTGCCGGAGACCCCGGCCGCGCGCACGGCCGCGGCCCCGGCGCGCCTGCTGCTGGAGCGTCCGGGCAGCGTGCAGTCGACGGTGCGCATCGGCCGTCCCGGCGCCCCGGCCACGGTGGCGGATCAGGTGCCGCTGCGGCTGGCCTCGACCATCATCGGCGGCGGTTTTTCCAGCCGCGTGAACCTGAACCTGCGTGAAGACAAGGGGTACACCTATGGCGCCTCGGCCGGCGCGCGCATGTTCCGCGAAGGCGGCGCCATCATCGGCGGCGCCGACGTGCGCAACGAAGTGTCGGGCAAGGCGCTGGGCGAATTCTTCAAGGAATACCGCAAGCTTGGCGAGGAACTGGTCAGCGACGATGAAATGCGCATGAACAAGCGCTACGTGGCTGGCACTTACCTGGTCACCAACCAGATGCAGCGCGCCGTGGCCGGCACGCTGGCCAACAACTGGCTGATCGGCCTGCCGCCGGAATTCCTTGGCCAGTACGTGCCGAAGATCCAGCAGGTGACGGCGGAACAGGTGCGCGAGATCGGCAGGAAATACTTCGATCCGGCCAGCCAGTCCATCGTGGTGGTGGGCGACAAGGCCATTGCCGACCAGTTGAAGGAATTCGGCGAATTCACCGTCACCGACAAGTGACCGTGGCCGGGGCGGCGCCTGCGCCAGCGGCGCGCCGCCGTCTCGACTTTTCCTACAGCGCTTGCCGGAAGCGCAGGTAATCGCGTGCGGTCTCGCGCGGCTTTTCCACCATCGGCAAATGCCCGACACCGGGCATCATGATGGTGCGGCTGCGCGGGAACAGCGCAGCGAACGCCGCGGCGCCATCCGGATGCAAAATGCGGTCCTGTTCTCCCCATACGATCAATGCCGGTATCCCGGCATAGGCGGCTTGCGGCTGCAGCAGCGGCGCTTCGGCCAATTGCCTGAGCAATGCCGTGTGCAGCGTGAAGTCGGCCGCGCCGCGCCGTCCCAGCATCACGCGCACGCAGTGCGGCAGGAACGGTTCTTTGTCCGTGCACGCGGCGATCAGGGTATTGAAATCCTGCTCGCGCCTGACCAGCAGCGGCATCTCGCCGGTGGCTTCGTAATGGCGCAGGATGTCGGAACTGTGCGACGCCTCGGTGCCGGCCGCGTCGAGCAGCCACAATGACGCGACCCGTTCCGGATACATGGCGGCAAATTGCGCGGCGATGAAGCCGCCCATGGAATTGCCGCCCAGGTGCACGCGGCCGGGCGCAACCTGCTCCAGCAGGATGGCCAGTCGGCGCGCCTGGTCCGCCATGCTGTACGGGGCGGACGGATCGCGGCCGGCATCGCCAAAGCCGGGCAAATCGGGAATGATGACGCGGTAGTGCGGCGTGAGGTGGCGCGCAATGCGGGTGAAGTTGTCCTTGTCGCCGGCAAAGCCGTGGATCAGCACCAGCGGCTCGCCGCGGCCGCCTTCCAAATACGGCATGGCCAGGCCTTCGGCGCCGCCGTGCCGCAGCCGCAGGCCGGACAGCCGCTGTTCCAGGGCCAGGCCCAGCTTTGCCGCCGTGACCGGGGCCAGGCGGTCGAACAGCAGCAGCGCCAGCGCGCAGGCGGCCGGCAGGGCCAGGGCATACAGCAGGTAATCGGCAGCGTTCAAGGCAGGCTCCATCGTGACCCGGCCAGTGTGGCACCGGCCGGCCCCTGCTGTAAAGGGGCCGCGCCGCTACAGTTGCCCGCTTTCCTTGATGTCCAGGTAGCGGTTCAGCAGCGCGCCCGGCAGGCGCGCCGGCGCCACGTCGACCAGGTTGGAGGCGCGCAGGCCCAGGCGGGTGATGGCTTCGCGCCGCTGTTGCAGGTAATGCAAGGCCGCCGACTGGCGCAGCGCGTGGGCAAAGTCCGGCACGGCGGCCGCCGCCGCGCTGTCGAGCGCCTGTTCGCGCAGGCTGGCGCACAGCACCATGTGGCGCGTGCCCAGCAATTCGCAGGCGCCGCGCATGGCCAGGTCGTCCTCGTCGCGCAGGTTGGTGATCAAGACCACGAAGGCGCGCTTGCTGAGCTTGCGCATCAACGCCCCCGCCGCCTGCAGGTAGTCAGGCGCCTGGTCGCTCGGGTGCAAGTCATAAATGCCGGCCAGCAGCCGGTCGAAGCCGGCGCGTCCCTTGTGCGGCGACAGCCAGCGCGCCTTGCCGTCGGCCGGGTCGTGGCCGAAATTCATCAGGCCCACCGCGTCGCCCTGCTTTTGCGCGATGAAGCCCAAGGTCAACACGGCGTGCAGCGCATGGTCGAAGTGCGTGCCTCCATCATCCTCGGCGGCCATGCGGCGGCCGCAATCGAGCAGGAACACCACTTGCTGGTCGCGCTCTTCCTGGTATTCGCGGCTGATCGGCTTGCGCTGGCGCGCCGTGGCTTTCCAGTCGATCGCGCGCAGGCTGTCGCCCTGGCGGTATTCGCGCAGCTGGCGGAAGTCCGTGCCTTCGCCGCGCCGGCGGCGGCGGATCGAACCGGCCGCCGGCGCGCGGCGGTCGGTCGCCATCAGGGTCTGGCCCAGCATGCGGGAAAAGTCCGGGAACACCTTCACATCCTGTGCAGGCCCGACCCGGTGGCCGCGCAGCCACAGGCCAAGCGGCGTGGCCACGCGCAGGTGCGGCTGGCCGAACCGCGCGTCGCCGCGGCGGATGGCGCGCAGCCGGTACGCCACCGTGACGAATGCGCCGGGATCCACCGTGCAGGCATGCGGCATGCCTTCCAGTTCCCAGCCGGGCGGGTAGTCGTCGAACAGTTCCACCTGCACGGCGCGCGCGCCGTCATTGCGCACGGTGACGGAAACCGCGTGCCACACGCCCACCGGCCACACGCCGGGCGCCTGGCGCTCCACGCGCAGGGCGGGCGCGCCCCGTCCGCGCCAGGCATCGGCGAGGGCGGCCGCCAGCAGCGCCAGGCCGGCCAGCCAGAACACGGCCGTGAGCGCGCCCTTCAGCGCCGGCGCGAGGGCCGCCAGCACGCTGGCGGCCAGCCCGGCCGCGCACCAGGCCAGCGTCCACCGCAGCAGCTTGCGCGCTGGTGTCATGCGCGCGGCGCCGCGACCTGCTGCACCAGCGCCGAAAGCAGCTGGTCCGCGCTCAGTCCATCGAGTTCGCTTTCCGGCGAAATCGCGATCCGGTGGCGCAGCACCGGCAGCGCGGCCTGCTTGATGTCGTCCGGCGTCACGTAGTCGCGGCCGGCCAGCAGTGCCATGGCGCGCGCCACGCGCACCAGCGCGATGCTGCCGCGCGGGCCGGCGCCGATGGCGATCCCGGCCCAGTCGCGCGTGGCGCGCACCAGGCGCACCGCGTAATTGGCCACGCTGTCGTCGACCCGCACGCGCGCCGTCAACTGTTGCAGCGCGACGATGGTGTCGGGCCGCACCAGGGTGGCGACGGCCGCCACGTCCAGCCCGTCGCCGACCCGGTTGCGCGTGACGGCGGCCAGCATGTCCTGCTCTTCCTGTTCGGACGGGTAGGCGATGCGCACCTTGACGAGGAAACGGTCGAGCTGAGCTTCCGGCAGCGGATAGGTGCCTTCGTTTTCCAGCGGGTTTTGCGTGGCCAGCACCATGAACGGCGGCGCCAGCGGGTGCGATTCGCCTTCGATCGTCACCTGCCGTTCCTGCATGGCTTCCAGCAGCGCGGACTGGGTCTTGGCCGGGGCGCGGTTGATTTCATCGGCCAGCAGCAGATGCGCGAACACCGGGCCCCTGCGCACGGAAAAGCTCTGGCTTTTCATGTCGAACACCGCGTGGCCCATGACGTCGGCGGGCATCAGGTCGGGCGTGAACTGGATGCGGGAAAAGTCGCCGGCGAAGGTCTTGGCCAGCGCCCGCACCAGCAGGGTCTTGCCCAGGCCCGGCACGCCCTCGATCAGTACGTGGCCGCCGGCCAGCATGCAGGCCAGCACCTGGTCGATCACCTCGTGCTGGCCCACCACGGCGCGGCGGATTTCCTCGCCGATGCGGCGCACGATGTCGAGCGCCTGCTGCAGGCGTTCCGCGCTGATGGTGTCACTGTCGTTCGGAATGCTCATAGGATGTTCTCACTTGTTGTAGTAACCGAATCTGGCGCGTGAAGGCCGACGGCTGCGCGCCGGCTTCGCCGTACAGCGCTTCCTGCAGCGCGCTTTCATCGAGGCCGTGCAGGCGGGCCAGCCGCGCGCATAGCGCGTGGCCTTCCAGCTGGCGCAATTCCGGCGCGCGGCGCGCCAGCAGCGCCAGTGTTTCGCGCCGCGCCGCCGCCAGCAGCAGGGCTCGCCCGCCGCGCGCCTTCCACAGCCAGTTGCCGGACGCTTCGACGTGTTCCAGCAGCGCGCGGCGCGCGGTGGCCGGTTCCTGCAGGCGCGGACCGAAACGCCCGCCGATGGCGGCGCGCCACAGCAGCAATACCGCCAGCACCGCCAGCGCGGACAGCGCCATGCCGCCGGCGCGCCACAGCGCCGCGTACCATGGCACGGCGTTGAGGTCTTGCACGATGAAGGCGTGTTTTGCGTTCGGCTGCAGCGCGGCCAGGGCCAGCAGCAGTTCCGCATGGTCGTAGCGCGGCAGGCGGCCATTGTTGAAGAAATTGTCGGACACCATGACCAGTTTGCCGCGGCCTTCTTCCAGCACGCGCACGGCTTCCCCGTCCGGATCGCCCCACAACGCCGGCCTGGCGTGCGCCAGCGGCACGATGACTTCATGCGTCATTTCCAGCACCAGCGGATGGCGGCCGCCAGGCGGCGTCACGCAGGTGAACTGGCGCTCGCCGGCGGCATCGTCGTCTTCCTCTTCCTCGTCGCCGTCCTCGTTGCCGCCGTTGTCGGCAGGGACGTTGCCGTCGTCGCCATCGCCGCTATCGCCGCCGTCCGGCGCGGCCGGGGATGCCTGTTGCGGCGCCATGGCGGCGCCGCAATGGTCGCGCACCTTGTGCACGAACGTCATGGTCACGCCGGCATGGGCGCCAAGCGGGTCGGGTTCGTCGAGCCGGCGCAGGATGCGCTTGTCGCCGCGATGCTTGCCGGCCGGGTCCACGTCCATGTCGCCGGACCAGCGCGGCTGCGCCACCAGCGTATTGCCGCGCCGTACCCACGCCAGCAACTGGCGCGCCTGGATATCGCTCATGCGGCCATGGTTGTCGGCCAGGATCAGTGTGCCGTCCGGCAGCGCGTCGAGGTTGGCGTCGCCCAGCAATGGATAGACGTCGACCTGGTAGCCGCGCCGCTCCAGCAATCGCGTGGCGGCCAGCATGGGCTTGCCCGCCAGCTTGACTCCCAGGCGTCGCTGCGGTTCCCAGACCTGTTCCATGACTTCGAACCACAGCCAGGTGCACAGGGCCACGGTCAGCACGATGGCCAGCCCGATCACGCTGTTGCGCAACAGGTGCGATGGCGCCTTCATACGGCGCTCCCGGCCCGGGCGCGCCAGCGCGCATCCCAGGCATCGCACGCGTGCTGTACGGCGTCATCGGCCGGCCAGCGGTTCGCGTAGGCGGCTTCCAGCCACAGTTTGGTCACGGCCGCCATCACGCCATGGCCGGCGTCGTCGAGCTGCCCGCGCCGGCACGCCAGTTCCGCCAGCCGCAGGCACTCGCCTTCGGTGGCGCCCTGCGGCAACGCCAGTCCGTGCCGCTGCACCAGGCGCGACAGCGTGGCGCGGTACAGCAGCGCCAGCGCGCCGCGCCGCTCGCCCTGTTGCCACTGGGTCCGCACTTGCGCCGTCACGTCGTCCGGCAAGCTTGCCGCGCGGATGTCGAGACCGGCGACCTGCGTGGCGGCCGCCGGGGCGGCGGGACGCGGCAACAGCGCGCGCAGGCGGTCGCGGTAACGGTACAGCAGCCATGCGCACAGGCCGATGGCCCCCGCCACCAGCACGTCGCGGATGATCCTGGCGGCCAGCGCCAGGTCCGGCGCGGCCGAAGGCACGGGCTTTTTCTGATCGTCGGCGCGGTTTTTCAGGCGCCATCCGGCCACGCAGTCATAGCCGCGCAATTCGTCGCCGGCATAGATGTCGTCGAGTTCCTGGTGCAGCGCGCGCTGTTGCGCATCGCGCGGCGGCGCATGGATGGACTGGAACAGGGCCGGCATGCTGGCGCACTGTCCGGCGCGCGAGGGCGGTGCTGCGCCGTCCGCCTGCGTGGCGCCTTGTTCCTGGGCCTGTGCACGGGCCCGGGTTTGCTCCGGCTGAGGCGCCGCTTGCGCGGGCGGAGGCGGCGCCAGCATGGCCAGCGCCGCCAACAGCGGCGCCAGCAGCCAGGCCGCCAGCGGCGCCGCGTGCGGTTCGCGCTGCGCGCCGGGCGCACGGATCTGGCGCAAGACCAGTTCGATATCCCATGCTTCCATGGTGGCGCGGCGGTTCAGGTACAGCGTGAAGCAGCAAGCCACGTAGATCGGCCCGACGATGGCGCCGGCCACCGCATAGCAGGCCAGCGGCACCAGCATCGCGGCAGCGCCGCCGGCGCCGGCGTTGCCGCCCACCAGGTAGGAAAACAGCTTGAACTGGTCCGCGCTGGTAAACATGCCGATGAAGGCCAGCAGGCCGATTTGCAGCACCGCTTCGAAATGCGCGCACGCGATGCCGAACATGTAGGCCGCGCGGCCGGCGCGGTCGCGCCCGATGGCGGCGCGGCGCTTGGCGGCCTGTTCGCCGCGCGCCTGTTCCAGCTGCCAGACCGGCTGGTACAGGCCGCGCCCGGCCATGAACGGGCGCCACCACGTCAGCATGCGGAACCAGCCGCCGCCCAGCTGCCCCGGCCAAGCCAGCAGCGCTTGGCGCCACGTGACGTCTTCGCCGAACACCTGGCGCGACAGGACGTACAGCGGCGCGCGCTCCAGCAGCGGCTTGAGCCACCACGGCAGCATGAACCACAGCCCCGCATAATCGGGCAGCGCCGCCACCAGCGCGGCGGCCAGCGCCACCAGCGGCAGCCACAGCGCCAGCCATGCCTTGTACACCGTGGCGGCGCGCGCATGCAGCAGCGCGAAGCCCAGGTCCAGCGCCTGGCGCGCGGGCCGCGGCCGCAATGCGATGGTGAGCCGGTCAAGCTGCATCGGCGCCTTTCGCGCGGCCGCGGCCGGCCAGCGCAAGGAATGCCGCCACGGCCAGCCAGCATGCCGCGCCCACCACGTATTTCACGGCGGGGCTGATGGCCGTGCTGGCCGACCAGAATGCCTCGACAAAGGCCGCCAGCACCGTCAGCAGCGCCGCGCCCACCGCGACCGGGAAGATCGCATGGCTGGCCGCCAGCAGCGCATGGCGGCGCGTCATGCGGCCCGGCGCCAGCAGGGCCAGGCCCAGGCGCATGCCGGCCATGCCGGACAGCACCAGGCCGGTGATTTCAAAGCTGCTGTGTGTGATGACGAACGACCAGAAATTCGTGCTGGTGGCCGGATCGCGCGACAGCCAGGCGCCGACGATGCCGATCTGCACGCCATTGAAGGCAAGGCTGAACAGCGCCGGCAAGCCGCCGAAGATGCCGCCGGCAAAGGTGCGGAATCCGATCGACACGTTGTTCCAGACGTAGTGGCCGAACATCATGACGTCGCCCTCGGCGCCGCCGCGTCCCAGGCGGATATTGCCCGGGCTGTACATCGAGCGGTAGCGTTCGAGCTGTTGCGGGTCGATGAAACTGTAAGCCCATTGCGGGTGCAGCCAGACCAGCAGGCCGAGCGCCAGCGCCACGCCCCAGAAAGCCAGCAAGGAGGCCGCCAGCAGGCGCCATTCGGCCCGCACGCGGCACGGAAAGTCACGCAGCATCCATTGCACCAGCGCGCGCGGCCGTTCCGCCACCGCGCCATACAAGCGCTGGTGGCAGCCGGACGACAGCGCGTGCAGGTAATCGGTCAGCGCGGGCGAATAGCCGCGCTGCTCGGCCAGCGCCAGGCATTGGGACAGGCGCCGGTACAGCGCCGGCAACGCGGCTGGCTGCGGCGAACGGTTTTCCAGGATCGCCGTGATGTCTTCCCACAGCGCGCCATGCTGCTGTTCGAATTGCTGCTGCTTCATAGGCGCAACCCGGCGGCATAGGCGCGCAGGCGCGCCAGCGAGGCGGCCCCGGTGGCGCCAGTCAGCGGTTGCGCGATGTCGCCCAGTTCTTCCAGCCGCGCGCGCGGCAGCATGGCTTCGCGCTCGAACAGGTCGGCCAGCGCGCGCTGCTGGTGCGCCGGCAGCGGGAACGGCAGCGGCTGCGGCGCGGCCGCTCCGCCATCGGCCGCCGCGGCCCGGGCAGGCGCCTTGTCGCGGTAGACCACCAGCGTGCCTGCCACAATGTCGCCGAGGCGGCGGAACTGGCGGTCGAACAGCATGGCCAGCAGGCCGGTGGCGTACAGGAAAGGCATGAAGTCGGCCACCAGCAACAGGTTGCGCAGCATGGATTCACGCCAGCCGACCGGCAAGCCATTGGCGCGCCGCACTTCCAGGCCCATGATGCGTTTGCCCAGGGTCTGGCCGCGGCAATACACTTCGCACAGGATCGGGTAACCCCAGTACGTGACGAACAGCAGCAGCAAGTGCAGTCCCTGCGCCAATTTCACGCCCTGCGTCAGCAGCGCGAACACGGTCACCACCACCAGCCACACCGCCACATCGATGGACCAGGCCCAGGCGCGCGCGGCGGGGCCGGCGGGCGTCAGCAGCAGGCGCGTGCCTTCCGGCGTCGTCAGCGATAAGCGGCCATCGATCAAGGTGCACAATGTCGGGAATGAGGGGAAGCTGATTGTAACCAAGAAATAGTTAAATAAAAAGCAAAGCCAACGGTTTTCGCGGATTTTCCGCAGCCTGTGCCGCCGGGAATGCATCCTGTCGCGCCCCGCTGGCTCGCAATCGGCAAGTGACTTACAGTGCGGCCCACACAAAAACCACAGAAGGGAGACCGAATTGAACAAGACCATCGGCATGGCCCTATTTGCCGCCGCGCTGGGCCTGGCGCCCGGCGCCCGCGCCTGGGACCAGCAGCCCAACCATTACAAGGTGCGCATCGACGCCGGGGCGCGGCGCGCGCACGTGGAGGCGGACATATGGATCGAGGGCAGGGAACTGGCCATGTTCAATACCGCCGCCATTCCCGGCCTGAAGGATGGCCAGGCCGCGTTCATAGAGGGACTCGACGTGCGCACCATGGAGGGCCAGCCGCTCGCCGTCACCGGCAAGGGCGAGGGCGAATACACGCTGCAGGGCGACCGGCGCGTGCGGCTGCGCTATGACGTGCGTCTGGAACACGACCGGTACGACTGGCCGCCAGGCCAGGAAGAAGTGCTGTACCACACTGACGAAGGCGTGATGGCGGCCGGGTATTACCTGTTCCTGGTTCCGGGCGAAACCATGCGTGGCGAGACCCGGGTGGAATTCGACCTGCCCAAGGGCTGGACCGCGCGCACGCCGTGGAAGCAGGGCGACGCGCCCAATGTGTTCACGGCCGCCACACGGCGTGAACTGGTCAACAATGCGCTGTTCATGGGCACCGCGCGGCAGGAACAGTTCACGTCGGGCGGCATGCGCATTTCCCTGGTGCTGGGCAAGCGCCACTGGCCGCAGCGCGCCATCATGCGCGAACTGATCGAACGCCAGCTGGCCAGCTACGTGGCGCTGTTCGGCCGCCCGCCACTGGCCGAGCGCTACCTGATCATCGCCAACCCGGGCGCCACCGGCGACGGGGGCGCGTTTGCCGGCAGTTTCAGCCAATTCCTGAAAGGCGACATCAACGCCATGACGCGCCCGTTCTGGGGCCGCGTGATGGCGCATGAATTGCTGCACTTCTGGAATGGCCAATCGCTGGTGCCGGCGCAGGCTTCGGAAGAATGGTTCAAGGAAGGCGTGACCGATTACCTGACCGTCACCACCATGGCGCGTAATGGCCTGTTCAACCAGGCGCACGTGACGCGTTTCCTGGAAAACCTGGGGCGCGGCCAGAGCGTGGCGCGCCAGGGCCAGGGATTGACGGCCACCGTGCAGGACGCCGTCAAGGACAAGCACAATGCGTGGCTGCTGGTGTATGGCGGCGGCGCCATCGCCGGCCTGGCGATGGACGTGGAATTGCGCCGCGCCACGCACAACAAGGTCGGCTTGCCGGACGTGATGAAGGCGCTGTACGCGGAATTCGCGCAGCCCGGCAAGACCTACACCCACGCCGACATCGTGCGGGTGGCCAGGCAGGTGGGCGGCGTGGACCTCGATCCGCTGCTGCAAAAGATCGTCGCCGCCACCACGCCATTCGACCTGAAACCCGTGATGGCGGAACTGGGCTTCGAGTACGAACACTTCCTGTTCATGCTGGAACACGACATCACGCCGAGGCCGGATGCGACGGCGGCGCAAAAGCAGCGTTTCCGCGCTATTTTCGGATTCGATTACAGGAACGACTGATGGCCGGCGGCTGGCGGTTAGCGTTCGGCCGCCGCCGCGATTTGCCGCAGCAGCGTGGTGCAGTGCTGGCCGATCGCCGGTGAATTGTAGGCGCCGGCCGTGATGGCGATGGCCAGGTCCAGCGACGGCACGATGTACAGCCGCTGGCCGCCATTGCCGAACGCGCCGGCCCACTGGTGGCGCGCGCCCAGCGCATCGACCTTGCCCAGCCACCAGTGGAAGCCGTACTGGCGCCCGTCGCCGGTGTCGATGTGGGGGCGGATCGCGTCGTCGACCCACGCCGCCGGCAACAGCTGGCGGCCCTGCCACTGGCCATGTTGCAGCACCAGCTGGCCGATGCGGGCCAGGTCGGCCGGCCGCAGGCGCAGGCCGGAAAACGCCAGCGCGCGGCCGCGCAAGTCGGTGACCCATTCCCAGTGCGTGATGCCGAGCGGTTCGAACAGGTGGCGGCGCGCGAATTCCGGCAGCGCCATGCCGGTGCGGCGCCCCAGGATTTCCGCCAGCAGCGACGTGCCGCCGGCATTGGCGTTGAAACGCATGCCGGGCGGCGCCGCCACCGGCCGGCGGAACAGGTAGGGCGCATAGGCGCGCCAGTACAGCCGCAATTCATGGTTGAACAGCGTGGCGGTGTTGGATTCGCGCCACGACAAGCCGCTGGTATTGGTCAGCAGGTGGCGCACGGTGACGGTCTCGCAACCGCGCCCGGCAAATTGCGCCAGCGCCGGATACAGCTGCATGACCGGGGTGTCGATGGAGGGCGCCAGGCCCAGGTTTTCCGCCACGCCCCACAACAACCCCGTGATGGCGCGCGTGACCGAGCGCATGTCGTGCAATTGCTGCGCGTCGAACTGGCGGCGGCGCGCCACCAGTCCGTACAGGCGGCGGTCGCGTCCCGCGCGGTAGGCTTCGGCCACCAGCTCGCCATGGCGCAGGATCACCAGGCCGTGGAAGTTCGGCGCGCCGGACGTGAAGGCGCGCAGCGCTTCGTCGAGGCGCTGCGCATTGAAACCAGCCTGTTGCACGCGTTCTTTCATCGGGACTCCTGTGCCGGCCCGCGGTGCGCGGCCACGCGCCTGCACCCGTTCCGGCGCCGGCGCCCGGAACGGGTGCAAATGTAACAATGCACTTGCCGTTATGTCAATGCCGCAGGCGCCTTGATGGCCGCGCAGCGTGCAACGTGTTGTTCAATCTTCCCGGTAACCGGCGTACAGCTTCCTGAGTTCGCCACGGTCGGCCAACTGCTGCAACGCATTGCGTAACAGGTCGGCCGATGCGGCAGGCAGGCTGCGGGACACGGCAAACAGCATATTGTCTTCCCTGAACACGGCGGGCAGCAGCCTGACCTGGTGGCCCAGCTTTTCCTTGTCGATATAGCGCAGCAGCGCATTTTCCGTGTGATACAGGAAGCGGCCGCGCCCGTGCGACAGCTTGCGCAAATTGACGTCGAGGTTGGAGGCGCTGGCGTCCACGGTCAAGCCGGACTGGCGCTTCAGCAATTCCTCGTGCGCCGTGCCCTTGCCGACGATGATCACGTTGTCCGGGCCCAGTTTGCGGATCTCATCCAGGCTGCGCACCTGTACCGGATCGTCGGCGCGCACGGCGATCTTGTGGCGTACCGTATAGACCGGCACGTCGATGAAACCGAATTTCGCGTCGCGCGCCGGCGTGCGGATCAAGCCGCAAAATACGTCGAGCTGGCCGTCGGCCAGCGCGTTTTCAATGCGCGGCAGCGACATAGGCTGGTCCCAGCCGGTGAAACGCAAGCCCGGTTCGATGCGCTCGATGGCGTGCAATACTTCCACGCAAAAGCCCTTGCGCTCGCCCTTCAGGTTGTATTTGATGGTGTTGTTGTCCTGCGCCGCGGTGCGCAGCACGGTGGTCGCCTGTGTGGTCCCCTGTGTGGCGCCCTGTACCGGCGGCGCGGCCAGCGCAACGGCCAGCGCCATCGCCCGCGCCATGCGTGGAAACGCGCGGGCGGCAATGGTGGACGGGCGCGGCATGGCGCGGGCTAGGCGGTGGAGACGGCCGCTTCGGCCGCCGCGGCCGGCGCCGGCGCGCCGGGCTGGCTGGCGATCCAGCGCAGCAATTCGCGACCGAAGACGCGGATGCGCGCCGTGTCGACCTGGCGCCGTTTATAGGCTTCATGGCTGGCCGGGCCGCTGAGGCTGAGATCGTGGCTGGCCTTGTCCATCAGCTGGATCTCATATTCAAAGAAGAAGCCCACGTCATAATCCGGCTCGGCCGGCATCTCGACGCCGTCCTGCGCGGCATAGGCCGGCAGGCTGGCGCCGCCGACGTCGTCCGCATGCAGGTGGATCATTTTGCGCACGGTGACCTGGATGCTGGAAAACCCTTCGCCGCTGTGCGGGTTGTCGCTGCGCGTCTGCGCCTTGGCAATCGCGGCCAGTTCCAGGTCCATCTGCTGCAACAGTTCCGCCGGGTAATCTTCGCAGCGTTCCAGCCGCGCGCGGTATTTGATGAACACTTCCTTGGCCGCATCCATGTCCAGCAGCGTGTTGCGGGTGCGCTGGCTGTCGACATTGGTCACCGACAGCAGGTGGGCGTGCTGCAGGGTTTGCAGCGCCAGCAGGCATTCGAAGCGCGTGTTGAAGATCATGCGCACGCCCAGGTGGTCATACACGTCGGCCGCCAGGTAGGCGGCTTTTTGCAGCAGTTTCAGCAGGATGCTGTTGCGGCCCTTGTTGTTCTTGCGGTCAAAGTGCAGCAGCGGAAGGCAGGCGCCGTCGTAGCGCAGGTAATAGTGGCCGTCTTCACAATGGATGACTTCATCGAGCGTGGCAAAGACTTGTTCGCGGATCGTGTTGAAATGCCGCAGCTTCAGGTTGTTGTCGATGTAAAAGATGCCGTGCATGACTTTCAGCACCGCGCACGACCACATGCGCAAGGTGTCGGCTTGCTGGCCGCGGCGCGAGGCATACACCAGCAATTGCAGCGGATCGTCCGGGTGGCGCACCGCGTCGGGAATCAGTCCGTGCTGCCACGGTTCCAGGAAGGTAGTGGTGATGAAGGCCACGGCTTCGCGGTGCGCGCGGGCGATCACGCCGGGCGCGGCCGGCTGGGCCAGGTCAAAACCATATTCCAGCACGAACTGGCGCGCATCGTGCAGGTTGCGCAGCGCCAGCCCTTCCAGGTCGATTGCCGACACGCCGCTGGCGATCGCGTTGAGGTAACCCCAGTTCAGAGAAAACCTGCGTGCACCGCCGGTCAGCGAAGCATGAATTTCTGTCATTTCACTTTTGCCATCAGCCCTGTCTGTTCAGAAAGTATCGCAGCCCGCCAGACGGTGGTCAATGAATGTCGATTCCGCGCTGCAGCATGAAAAACAGGAATGAGCGGGACTAAAAGACTAAATGGTTTATACCATTTCTATGCGGCCAGCGCGTCGACGATGCTGCAATTGCGCCCGGCCTGCTTGGCGCCATACAGCGCGCGGTCGGCGCGCGCCGCCACCGCGTCGGCGGTGTCGTGCGGGCCGCTGTACGAGGCGATGCCGATGCTGACGGTGACGCTCACGCGCTGGTCGGCAATGAAGATTTCCAGCGCGGCCAGCTTGCCGCGCAACCTTTCCAGGAATGGCCGCGCTTGCGCGCCGCTACATTCGGGCAACAGGATGGCGAATTCCTCGCCGCCCACGCGGGCCGGGGTATCGATCATGCGGCAATTGTCGCGCAGCACGGCCGCTACCGCATCGAGCACGCGGTCGCCGCCGGCGTGGCCGTAACGGTCATTGACGGCCTTGAAATGGTCGAGGTCGAGCATGGCGATGGCGTATGGTTTGCCGCTGCGCAGTGAGCGCTGGTGTTCCATCTGCACCTTGGGCATGAACAGGCGGCGGTTCGGCAAGCCTGTCAGCGCGTCATGTTCGGCGGCGTCCTGCCACAGCCGCCGCGTGCGTTCGGAATGTTCCAGCTGGCCATGTTGCAGCGCCGCGCCCAGCAGCGTCAGCGCGCTGGAAAAAGCAAACGCCGCCATGCGGAAGGCGCCGTCGCCATCGGCCGCGTCAAACGGGCCGGCATGGTGCGCGGCAGCCGCCATCACCAGCACGATGGTCAGTGCGCTGGCCGCGCTCAGGCCCAGCAACGTGGTATGGAAGGACAGCACCAGCAACACCGGGAAAATGAAATATTCCATGCCGGACATGCCGGCGCGCCCCGCCAGCAGCAGCGCCAGCACGGCGGCGGTTGCCGCCAGCAGCGGCTGGGCCTGCAATGGCGGTTCATTCCTGCGCTGGCGCCAGCCCTGGTATGCCGGATACACCAGCAGCAAGCCCAGGCTGTCGGCCAGCACCAGCACCCGCGCCAGCGCCCCGGCTTCGTGCCAGCCGATGTAGCCACCGGCCGCCAGGTTGGCCGCCAATATCGCGCTCGACAGTGCGGTGGGCACCAGGCAGACATAGACAATGAAGGGCAGCAGGTCGGCCGCCCTGGCGAGGCCACCAGGCAACACGCGGCGGAACATGGCCATGGCCAGCGCGCCGGCCATGCCGTCGGTCAGCGCGGCCACCATGGTGTGGGCCAGGTGGGCCGGCGAACTCGCGGCCGCCATGCCATCGAAATTCGCGGCCAGGCTGGCCAGGGTAATGAAAGGCACGGCGCGGTAGCCCCAATGCAGGCACATGGCCAGCGCCATGCCGGAAGGCAGCCAGAGCAGCGTAATGTTGGCGGGTTTCAGGGCAAAGATCGCCATGCCGAAGCGGGCCAGCGCGTAATACGCCAGGGCGGTCGCCAGGAGGCCGGCGGAAAATTTTGCTGTTGTCATGGAACTCAGCCTGGACCGGCCTGCGGGTAGGGGATGTTTAATTGATTGTAGTAAACAGATTAATACCGGGCAAGTAAATCAGGGCAGGGTGTGGCGTGGGGGCATGACGACACCGCAGCGCCGGGGGCGCTGCGGCAGGGGGCGGCTGGCGGTCAGCGGTCGACCCGTGGCTGGTCGGGCGTGGTTTCGCGGTCCGGTTGCGAACGCAGGTCGCCGGACTGTGGTTGCGATTGTTGCGATGGCTGCGACGATGGCTGCTGCCATTGCGGGGCCATGCCGCTGCCGGTCGTGCCGGTATTGCCGCTGGCGCCGGTGGAATTCATGGTCGAGCCGTCATACGGCTGGGTGTCGGCCGAGCGGTGTTTCTTGCCATGTTTCTTGTGTTTGGGTTTCGCGTATTGGCGGTCGGCGGCGGTAGGCGGGCCCTGGTCGGTTTCCATCACATCGAAGGCGGGCGAATCGGTGGGATTGCGTGGATTGACCTGGACATCGCCGGTCTGGGCGGCGGCGCTGCCGGCAGCCAGGACGGCGGCCAGCAGCAGGCTGATTTTCGTGTTCATGGGCATCTCCTGCTACGTGGTTGGAGCGCCCATTATTGCGCCGCGGCCAGGGCCCTCCAGTAGGACGATGCCTTGTGCCGGGGTCGGAGAATGGCGGGTGCGACAACGTTAAAAAAATACCATTGATGTGCTCGCAATGATGCAATCCATCGGGTAAGGTGAAAGTCCGCGCCTATACGCCTGTTCCGGGGGTCCCTCATGATGAACGAATTCTTGTTGGCACACCAGGATGAAGTGATCCGCCGCTGCCGCGCCCGGTTAATGCGGCGCAATCCCGGCGTCTCGCCCACTGCGATCGAAGGCCTCGACGTATTTGTGCGTCAGGTAATCGCGGCGCTGGCGATCGAGCATTCCAGCCGGCCACAAGACAACCTGATGCTGTCCGGGGAAGCTAGCGGCATGGAAATGCGTACGGAAATCGGCGCGGCCGCCGCGGTGCATGGCAAGGAGTTGCTGGCGCTGGGTTGGAACGTTACCGATGTGGTGCATCACTATGGCGACGTGTGTCAGGCCATCACGGATTTGGCGGCGGAGAAAGGTGTGGATTTGGACGTTGATGACTACCGTACGCTGAACCGTTGCCTCGATAATGCGATAGCCCATGCCGTCACGGAATTCAGTTACCACCACGATTTCGTGACGGCGCAGGAAAGCACACTGGTGACGAATGCGCGCACGGCGGCCTTCCTGCAAGAGCTGCGCAAGCTGCTGGGCACGGCCAGCCTGGCGTTTTCCGCCACCCGTTCAGGCGGCCTGTCGGTCAATGGCGCCACCGGCACCATCCTGGAGCGCACGCTGTTGCAAGCTGGTCGACTGATCGAAAATTTTGCGGTCGACCTCGACAGCCATACGGTGGACATACTGGACTTGTTTTCGCTGGCCGATGTCATCGAAGAAGTGCGCGGCACAACGGAGCCGGTGGCAAACAGCAATGGGTGCCGTCTCGTGGTGCCGCCGGTGGACCGCACGCTGGCATTGCGCGGCAATCGGGAGTCGATTTTTGCCGCGCTGGCGCACTTGCTGCAAAACGCGATCGACACGGCGCCGCCGCAAGCGGACATCACGCTGGCGGTCTATGCGTCGGGCGACCGCATCCGCATCGATATCATGGACCCCGGCAACAGCGCCGGCGAGGTGGACCCGGCAGTCCAGCGCAATGCATTCAGCCTGGCGCTGGCGCGCCGCTTTGTCGCCGTCAACGATGGCGTGCTGACCGTGCGTGAGTTACCCGGCTCCGGGCGGCTGTGCGCGATCAGCCTGCCACGGCACACGATGCCGACATGAACGCCGTCACACTTGGCTGAAGCCGCCGTCGGCCACCAGTTCCGCGCCATTGACGTAACTGGCGGCCGGCGATGCCAGGAACAGCACGGCCGCGGCGATTTCCCCGGCGTCGGCCATGCGGCCGGCCGGCGACGTTTCCGCCAGATAGTGCGCCAGGCCGTCGACCTGTGCCTCGTTCATCGCCAGGCCCGTGTGCAGGATCGGCGTGCGCGTCACGCCGGGACTGATGGCGTTGACGCGGATGCGGCGCGCCTTCAAGTCGCTGGCCCACGAGCGGGCAAACGAACGCACCGCGGCTTTCGACGCGTTGTACAGGCTCAGGTTCGGCATGCCGAGGTTGCCGGCAATCGAGGCGTTCAGCACTACGGCCGCGCCGTCATTGAGCAGCGGCAGCAGGGTTTGCACGGTGAAAAACACGCCCTTGACGTTGATGTCGAACAGCGCGTCATAGGCGGCCGGCGACGTGTCGCCAAAGGCATTGTTGATGGCCACGCCGGCATTGGCAAACAGGATGTCGAGGCGGTCGCCGCGTCCGGCAATGTCGGCGTGCAGGCGCGCCAGGCTGGCAATGTCGGCGCTGTCCGCAACGATTGCAACGGCGCACTCGCCCAGGCTGGCGGCGGCGTCGTGCAATTTCGCCGCGTCGCGCCCCGTGAGGTACACGCGGCGCGCGCCCTGCGCCAGCAGCGCGCGCGCGGTGGCCAGGCCGATGCCCGAGGAGGCGCCCGTCACCAGCGCGGTCTTGCCGCCGAATGCCGCCGTATTCGGCGCCGAATGTGTGTCCATGTATGTCGCCATCGGTATCCTTCCAGTCGTCAGTGTTGTCGGAAAGTCCAGTATGCGGGCTGTCAATTGTGTGAACAATCGGCATAATGCTCATCAATCCATTGAGCGGAATTCACCAATGACAATCGACTTGAATGGCCTCGATGCCTTTGTCCGCGTGGCGCACAGCCGCAGTTTCCGCAAGGCCGCCGCCGGCATGGGCGTGTCGCCGTCGGCGCTGAGCCATGCGATCGGCAAGCTGGAGCACGACCTCGGGGTGCGCCTGTTGAACCGCACCACGCGCAGCGTCAGTCCCAGCCCGGCCGGGGCGCAACTGCTGGCGCGGCTGCAGCCGGCGCTGGCCGACGTGGCGGCCGCGCTCGATGAATTGAACGCGGACCGCGCCAAACCGCGCGGGCGGCTGCGCCTGAACGTGCCGCGCGCGGCCGCGCAACTGGTGCTGGCGCCGCTGCTGGCGCGCTGGCGCGCCCACTGTCCCGACGTTGCGCTCGACGTCACGGCCACCGACGCCGTGGTCGATATCGTGCAAGAGGGTTTTGATGCCGGCATGCGCTTTGGCGAACTGCTGCAACAGGACATGGTGGCGGTGCCGGTGGGACCGGACATCCGCTTTGCCGTCTGCGCCTCGCCGGAATACCTGGCGCGCCACGGCGCCCCCGCCACGCCGCAAGACCTGGCCGCGCACGAATGCCTGCAATTGCGCTTTCCCAGCGGCGCGCTGTTCAAGTGGCAATTCCAGCACGACGGCGCGCCGCTGGCGGTGGCCACCAACGGCAGCCTGGTGCTCGATGATCTGTTGGCGATGCTGCAGGCGGCGCTCGACGGCGCGGGGCTGTGCTACACGTATGAAGCGTATGCGGCGCCGTGGGTGGAACAGGGCAGGCTGGCCTATGTGTTGCAGGACTGGGCGCCGCCGGCCGAACGTATTTTCCTGTATTACCCCAGCGGCCGGCACATGAGCGCGGCGCTGCGCGCGTGGGTGGACTTCATGAAGGCAGCCGCGCCCTGAACAGGTAATCGAAGCCTTGCAGTGTACGGTCGACATAGCGCTCATCGTCGGCCGGCAGCACGTTGTGGATCACCAGCGACGCCAGCCCGTGCGTATACGACCAGCCGGCCAGCGCGGCGCTGCGCACTTCGGCTGATTGCACGTCCTTGCCCAGCAATTCCGCGATGATTTTTTTCAATTCGCCAAACGATGCTTCGCGCGCCTGCTTCAATTCGCGGATGTCGCTGCCGCCGCCCAGTTCCGTGCCGAACATCAGCTGGTACAGCGCGGGATTGGCGCGCGCGAAGCGCACGTAGGCCAGCGTGGCCTGGCGCAGTTTTTCATCGGCCGGCGCGCGCGGGTCGCGGTCGGCCATCGCCTGCGCCAGTTCATTGAAACCCTGCACCGCCAGGTGCGCCACCAGTTCCGCGCGGTTGGCGAAGTGGTGGTAGGCCGCCGTGGAACTGACCCCGACCCGCTCCGTGACGGCGCGCAGCGACAGCTTGGCCAGGCCCACTTCATCGAGCATGTCCCGCGCCGCCGACAGTAGTTGCGGCGCCAGGTTGCCGACGTGGTAGGTGCCGCGGGTTCGTGCAGTTTTTGCCATGGTGATCGGGGTGTTGTTTCAGCGCGAATCTTATCACGCTTAAATATCTTGACACTGATAAGATTGAATCCTAGACTTGCCGCATTAGCGCTGAAAAATGCCGCAACCGACCCTAATCTTTGCACTGATAAGTTTACACTGAGGAGTTGACCCGATGGCTACGACTTACCCGCACCTGCTGGCGCCCCTGGACCTGGGTTTCACCACGCTGAAAAACCGCGTCCTGATGGGTTCCATGCACACCGGCCTGGAAGAAACGCCGAATGGCTATGAGCGCATGGCGGCGTTCTTTGCCGAGCGCGCGCGCGGCGGGGTGGGGCTGATCGTGACCGGCGGCATCGCGCCGAACGTGGAAGGCGGCGTGTACGCCGGCGCGGCCAAGCTGACCACCAGCGAGGAAGCGCAGCAGCACAGCATCGTCACGCGCGCCGTGCATGAAGCAGGCGGCAAGATCTGCATGCAGATCCTGCACGCGGGCCGCTATGCCTACAGCCCGAAAGCCGTTTCGGCCAGCGCGGCGCAATCGCCGATCACGCCATTCGCGCCGCGCGAACTCGATGAAGCCGGCATTGAAAAGCAGATCGCCGATTTCGTCACCTGCGCCACGCTGGCGCGCGAAGCCGGCTACGACGGCGTGGAAATCATGGGTTCGGAAGGCTACTTCATCAACCAGTTCATCGCCGCGCAAGTCAACCAGCGTACCGACCGCTGGGGCGGCAGCCTGGAAAACCGCCTACGTTTGCCGATCGAGATCGTGTCGCGCGTGCGCGCCGCGGTGGGCAAGGATTTCATCATCATTTACCGCCTGTCGATGCTGGACCTGGTCGAAGGCGGCAGCAACTGGGATGAAGTGGTGACCCTGGCCAAGGCCATCGAAGCCGCGGGCGCCACCATCATCAATACCGGCATCGGCTGGCACGAAGCGCGCATCCCGACCATCGCCACCAAGGTGCCGCGCGCGGCCTTCACGAAAGTCACGGCGAAATTGCGCGGCCAGGTCGGCATTCCGCTGGTGGCCACCAACCGCATCAACACGCCGGAAGTGGCGGAACAGGTGCTGGCCGAGGGCGACGCCGACATGGTGTCGATGGCGCGCCCCTTCCTGGCCGACGCCGACTTCGTCAACAAGGCGGCGGCCGGCCGCGCCGATGAAATCAATACCTGCATCGGCTGCAACCAGGCGTGCCTGGACCATACGTTCAGCGGCAAGATCACCAGCTGCCTGGTCAACCCGCGTGCGTGCCACGAAACCGAACTGCAATATCTGCCGGCGGCGCACGTCAAGAAGATCGCCGTGGTGGGCGCCGGGCCGGCGGGCCTGGCCGCCGCCACGGTGGCGGCCGAACGCGGCCACCAGGTCACGCTGTTCGACGCGGCGCCTGAAATCGGCGGCCAGTTCAACGTGGCCAAGCGCATCCCGGGCAAGGAGGAATTCCATGAAACCTTGCGCTACTTCGGCCGCAAGCTCGACACCACCGGCGTCGATGTGCGGCTCAATACCCGCGTCTCGGCGCAAGAGCTGGCGCAGGGCGGCTATGACGAGATCGTGCTGGCCACCGGCATCGCGCCGCGCACCCCGGCCTTTCCCGGCATCGACCACCCCAAGGTCATCAATTACCTCGATGCGATCCTGGGCCGCAAGGAAGTCGGCAAGAGCGTGGCCGTGATCGGCGCCGGCGGCATCGGCTTCGACGTGTCGGAGCTCATCACGCATGACGGCCAGTCGACCAGCCTCGATCGCAACGCATTCTGGAAAGAGTGGGGCATCGATACCGCGCTGGAAGCGCGCGGCGGCGTGGCCGGCATCGCGCCGCAGCCGCACGCGTCGCCGCGCCAGGTCTTCCTGTTGCAGCGCAAGGACGAGAAGGTCGGCGCGCAACTGGGCAAGACCACCGGCTGGATCCACCGCGCCGGGTTGCAGAAAAAGAAAGTCAAGATGCTCAATTCCGTGCAATACCTGAAGATCGATGACGCCGGCCTGCACGTGCGGGTGGCGGGCGGTGAGCCGCAAGTGCTGCCGGTCGATACCGTGATTGTCTGCGCAGGCCAGGAACCGCTGCGCGAATTGAACGATGCGCTGGTGGCGGCCGGGAAAACCGTGCACCTGGTGGGCGGCGCCGACGTGGCGGCGGAACTGGACGCCAAGCGCGCCATCAACCAGGGCTCGCGCGTGGCGGCGGCAATTTGAGGGGAACCGCATGACCGGACTGCAATTGCAACCCGCCGCCGCGGCATCGCTGCAACAGTGGCACGCCATGGTGGCGCAACGGGACTTGGCGCCGCTGCACGCCATGCTGGCGCCGTCGGTGGTGTTCCGCTCGCCCATGGCGCATACGCCGTATCCGGGACCGCAGGCCACCAGCCTGATCCTCGGTACGGTGTTGGGCGTGTTCGAAGGCTTCACCTACCACCGCGAACTGGCCAGCGCGGATGGCTTGTCGGTGGTGCTGGAATTTTCCGCCACGGTCAATGGCAAGGAATTGAAGGGGATCGACATGATCCGCTTCGACGGCGAGGGCAGGATCGTCGAGTTTGAAGTCATGGTGCGGCCGATGTCGGGCCTGCAGGCGCTGGGCGACGAGATGGGACGGCGGCTGGCGCCGGTGCTGGCCGCCATGAAGGCATAGCCGGACGCCGCGGATTGCTTGTCAACGCGGCGTAAGCCCCGCATGGTCCAATGGCGGCGCTCCGGGTTATCATGATCCGGACTGTGCCGAAGGGAACCCCATGCCGATCCAATACATCCGCCGCCTGACCGGCGCCGAGCGCGCCGCCGCCA
>CBIHOX010000096.1:0-23334 GCA_966211685.1 uncultured Pseudoduganella sp. | reverse complement strand
GCTGCAGCCGAACAAAATAAACCGTTCAAATAGAAAGCGCCTGCCGTACACCCTGGCGGGTGCGCCGCAGGCGCCGGCGCTGGTTCGAGCGCGGGGCTATTCGTGATAGCGGTCGGTCAGCTTGTCGTGACTCCCCCGGGATTCCTGGACGATTTCAAACGCAATCAATCCGATGATCGCGCCAAAAACACCGATGGTGAGCAGGGTGAACATGATGTTTCAACCGCGGTTGCCGGCGGCTGCTCCCTAGAGTTGATACAACTAAACTTTAGCAGGCCCTGGTGACTTTTCAAGCAGCAGTAACGCCGCGCTGACTGCACTGTTGCGTCGGCACACGCCATCATTTCACCAGGTCGGCCGCCATCACGGCTTTCAGGTACAGGCTGTTGGGATCGCCGGGCTCGCGCTGCGAAAACCACCAGGCGCTGGCTTTCTTGATGTCCCACTCACTGTCCTCGCCCGTCATCAAGAGCGCGGCAGCCTGGCCCAGCGTGGGCTGGTGGCCCACGATCAGCACGGTTTCACGCGCGCCAGGCCAGTTCGCGGCTTTCAGGATGTCGGCCGGATCGGCGCCGGGCGCCAGGTCGGCGTGGATCTTGTATTTGCGGCCCAGGCCGTCGGCGGTCTGGATCGTGCGCAGCGCCGGGCTGGCCAGGATGCGGCAACTGTCCGGCAATTGCGAATCGAGCCACTGGCCCATGCGCCGCGCCTGCTTCTGGCCCTTGGCCGTCAGCGCGCGTTCCAGGTCGGACTGGCCGGGTCCGGCGTCTTCGGCTTCCGCGTGCCGCCACAGGATCAAGTCCATTTTCTTCCCCTTCTTGAGGCCGGACGCATCCGGCGGCGCTTTATGGCGATCCGCCATCGGGCGCTCCCAGCAATTGCATCAGGTGGGCCTGCGCGCTGTACCGGACTTGCTTGCCGCGCGGCTTGCGGCGCACGTAATGTCCGGTCGGCTCCAGGTCCCATGCGTTCGTATTATCCTTCAAATAAGGATTCAAGCCTTCCGCAATCACGCGCCGTTTCAACGCCCGGTCCAGCACGGGGAAGGCGACTTCCACGCGGCGGAACAGGTTACGGCTCATCCAGTCCGCGCTGGCCAGGTACACGTCGTGCGCGAGGTCATTGCGGAAGTAGTAAATCCGGCTGTGTTCGAGGAAGCGGCCGATGATGGAGCGCACCCGGATGTTGTCCGACAGGCCCGGCACGCCCGGCTTCAGGGTGCAGGCGCCGCGCACGATGAGGTCGATCTTCACGCCATCCTTGGACGCGGCGTACAGCGCACGGATCACGGATTCATCGACCAGCGCATTCATCTTGGCGATGATGCGGCCCGGCCGGCCCGAGCGCGCGATCTTCGCTTCATTGCGGATCGCCTTGATGACCTCGTTTTGCAGTTCGAACGGCGCCAGCCATACGTGCGACAGCTTTTGCGGCTTGGCCAGGCTGGTCAGGTGCATGAACACTTCGTTGACGTCGCGGCCCAGGTCCGGATGGCTGGTCAGCAGGCCGAAGTCCGTGTACAGCTTGGTGGTGGTGGGGTGGTAATTGCCGGTGCCGAGGTGGGCGTAATAGCGCAGGCCGCCCTCTTCGCGGCGGATCACCAGCGCGATCTTCGCGTGGGTTTTCAGGCCCACCACGCCATACACGACTTGCGCGCCGGCCTGTTCCAGCTTGTCGGCCCAGTTGATGTTGGCTTCCTCGTCGAAGCGCGCCATCAATTCCACCACGACCGTGACTTCCTTGCCGGCGTGCGCCGCCACGATCAGCGATTCCATCAAGTCCGAATTCATGCCGGTGCGGTAGATGGTCTGCTTGATGGCGACCACGTTCGGGTCGAGCGCCGCGGCGCGGATGAAGTCGATGACGGTCTGGAATGACTGGTAGGGGTGGTGCAGCAGGATGTCCCGCTCGCGCAAGGTGGCGAAGACGTCGATGTTGGCGGCTTTTGGCGCGGAGGGCAGGTAGGGTGGGAAACGCAGTTCCGGCTTTTGCACGTGGTTGATGATTTCCGTCAGCCGCACCATGTTGACCGGCCCATCGACGCGGTACAGGCGCGACTGGTCCAGGTTGAACTGGTCCAGCAGGAATTGCGAAAGTTCTTGTGGGCAATTTTTGGCGACTTCCAGCCGCACGGACGTGCCGAACTGGCGTCCCTGCAATTCGCCTTTCAGCGCCTGGCGCAAGTTCTTGACTTCTTCTTCATCGACCCACAGGTCGGAATCGCGCGTGACGCGGAATTGCGAATACGCGATGACGTCGCGCCCCGCGAACAAATCCGAGATGTGCGCGTGGATGATGGACGACAGCAGGCAAAACGATACGCCGCCTTCCGTGCACAGTTCGTCGGGCAGTTTCACCACGCGCGGCAGCACGCGCGGCGCCTTGACGATGGCGATCGCGGTGCCGCGGCCAAACGCATCCTTGCCGCTCAATTGCACGATGAAATTCAAGCTCTTGTTGACCACTTGCGGGAACGGGTGGGCCGGGTCGAGGCCGATCGGGGTCAGCAGGGGGCGCACTTCGCGTTCGAAATATTCCCTGACCCAGGCGCGCTGTTTTTCGTTGCGCTGCGTGTGGCGCAGGATATGGACGCCGGCGGCCTGCAGTTGCGGCAAGACTTCCGTATTCAGGATGTCATATTGTTGCTTCACCAATTCATGGCATTCGTCGCAAATCCGCCGCAGGTTGGCCGCCAGGGCCGGATGTTCCGCCAGCGTGCCGTCGACGCTGGCGGCCGCCAGCAGGCTGGCCACCCGGACTTCAAAAAATTCATCGAGGTTGCTGCTGACGATGCATAGATAGCGCAAGCGCTCCAGCAGGGGGATGGACGGATCTTCTGCCTGCGCCATCACACGGCGGTTGAACGCCAGTTGCGACAGTTCGCGGTCCAGGAAGATTCCGTGCTTGTTGGTTTCCGCACGCAGGTCAGGCTTCATGGTGGTCACACGCAATTCTTTGCAGATGGTTAATTCTATCCCCGATTTTATTCCGATCGGAGCGTTGCCGTAGCTTAATTGTCAATTGTGACAAGCGCATGACAAAACCATGACTTTGATGACACGGGCGATGTCATAAATCGTGTGACAAACCCGGTTTTCCCTCTGGGAGCAGGCCTTTTCCTTAAATTTCAGTCATGTCATAAAGGTGTCATATTTGCCCGATAGACTGCGCAGCATCTGAACCGTAACCCTCCTAAAAAGGACTAGATATGCGCATGAAACAGTTGTTCACCTCCCTGGTCGTAGGCGCTTCGGCTGCCGTGGCTTTCTCCACCGCCACCGCCGCTGACATGACCGGCGCGGGCGCAACGTTCCCTTATCCGATCTACGCGAAGTGGGCGGAAGCATACAAGGCAGCCACCGGCAACGGCTTGAACTACCAGTCGGTGGGTTCGTCGGCCGGTATCAAGCAGATCAAGGCCAAGACCGTGGACTTCGGCGCCTCGGACAGCCCGCTGAAAGGCGAAGAGCTGGAAGCCGAAGGCCTGACCCAGTTCCCGGCCATCATGGGCGGCGTGGTGACGGTGGTGAACCTCGACGGCGTGGCCCCTGGCGCGCTGAAACTCACTGGTCCGGTCATTGCCGACATTTATCTGGGCAAGATCACCAAGTGGAACGCGCCGGAAATCGTGGCGCTGAACGGCGGCCTGAAATTGCCGGCCGATGACATCGTCGTGGTGCACCGCGCCGACGGTTCCGGCACCTCGTTCCTGTTCACCGACTACCTGTCGAAGACGTCGCCGGACTTCAAGACCAAGGTTGGCGCCGGCACCGCCGTCAAGTGGGTGGTGGGCGTGGGCGGCAAGGGCAATGAAGGCGTGGCCGCCAACGTGCAGCGCGTGAAAGGCTCGATCGGCTACGTGGAATGGGCTTACGCCAAGAAAAACAAGATGGCGCACACCGCGCTGAAGAACAAGGATGGCCAGTTCGTGCAGCCGGACGACGATAACTTCAAGGCCGCCGCCGCCAACGCCGACTGGGCCAAGACCCCGGGCTTCGGCGTGGTGCTGACCGACCAGCCAGGCAAGGCCTCGTGGCCGATCACCGGCGTGTCGTTCATCCTGATGCACAAGACCCAGGCTGACGCAGCCAAGGGCCGCGAAGTCGTGAAATTCTTCGACTGGGCGTTCAAGAACGGTGGCGCCGCCGCGGCAGAACTGGACTACGTGCCGATGCCGGCCAACGTCGTGAAGCTGGTGCAGGAATCGTGGAAAGCCAACCTGAAGGATGCTTCGGGCAAGGCGATCTACTGATCGGGCACGGTGGATTACGCGCGATGCGCTAATCCACCCTGCAGCAAGCTGCCGGGGCAAGGCGCCGGCAGCCAGCCCTGCCGTCAGCTTCTGAGGCTATCCAGGACTGCTGCCCGCCGCACCGGCGGCAGTCCCGGCCAGCCCCAAAACATAACAATACCCACCATGAGTGCAGAAATCTCTTCCGCCACCATCTCCCCCATGCCTGATACCGTCAATAGCGCCAGCGGCGCCATGAGCCCGATGCAGCAGCAGGCCATGATGTCGGCCATGCGCAAGCAGCGTTTCCAGGATGCGATCTTCCACAAGATTACGATGGCGTTTGCCGTCTCGGTCTTGCTGGTGCTGGTCGGCATCATCGTCTCGCTGGTGCTGGGCGCCATGCCGGCGCTCGAACACTTCGGTCCGCGCTTCATCACCACCATCGAATGGGACCCCGTCAACGATGAATTTGGCGCACTGATCGCCATTGTCGGCACCCTGGCCACGGCCGGCATCGCGCTGCTGATCGCGTTCCCGGTCAGCTTCGGCATCGCGCTGTTCCTGACCGAGATCTGCCCGGTCTGGCTGCGCCGTCCGCTCGGCACGGCCATCGAACTGCTGGCCGGCGTGCCGTCCATCATTTACGGCATGTGGGGCCTGTTCGTGTTCGCGCCGCTGTTTGCCGACTACGTGCAGCCGGCGCTGAAAGCCACGCTGGGCCAGTTGCCGATCGTGGGCGCGCTGTTCAACGGCCCGACCATGGGCATCGGCATCCTGACGGCCGGCGTGATCCTGTCCGTGATGATCATTCCCTTCATTTCCTCGGTGATGCGCGACGTGTTTGAAATCGTGCCGGCCGTGCTGAAGGAATCCGCTTACGGCCTGGGTTGCACCCGCTGGGAAGTGGTGCGCAAGGTGGTGCTGCCATACACGAAAAACGGCGTGGTGGGCGGCGTGATGCTGGGCCTGGGCCGCGCGCTTGGCGAAACCATGGCGGTGACGTTTGTGATCGGCAACGCCAACAAGCTGTCGTGGTCGCTGTTTGCCGCCGGCAACTCGATTGCCTCGGTGCTGGCCAACGAATTCGCGGAAGCCGAATCGAAACTGCACGTGTCGTCGCTGTATGCGCTGGCGCTGATCCTGTTCGTCATCACCCTGATCGTCCTGTCGTCCGCCAAATTGATGTTGCTGGGCATGTCCCGCAAAGAAGGTGTCAAGTAATGAATAACCTCATGAACCCTGTCTACCGCAAGCGCCTGCTGGCGCACCGCATCGGCATCGCGATGTCGGTGGCGGCCATGTCGGCCGGCCTGATTTTCCTGCTGTGGATCCTGGCCACCCTGCTGGTCAACGGTTTTTCCGCGCTGTCCGTCAACCTGTTCACGCAGACCACCCCGGCGCCCGGCAGCGAAGGCGGCGGCCTGTGGAATGCGATTGCCGGCAGCCTGATGATGGTGGCGCTGTCGACCGTGGTGTCGACCCCGATCGGTATCCTGGCCGGCATTTACCTGGCCGAATACGGCGAGCAGAGCAAGGTCGCGCAACTGACGCGCTTCGTGACCGACATCATGCTGTCGGCGCCGTCGATCGTGATCGGCCTGTTCGTCTACGCGCTGTACGTCGCCAACGTCAAGCATTTCTCCGGCTATGCCGGTTCGCTGGCGCTGTCGCTGATCGCCATTCCCGTGGTGGTGCGCACCACCGACAACATGCTGCGCCTGGTGCCGAACGGCTTGCTGGAAGCGGCGTATGCGCTGGGCGCGCCGCGCTGGAAAGTATCGATGATGGTGCGCCTGCGCGCCGTCAAGGCCGGCGTCATCACCGGCGTGCTGCTGGCCGTGGCCCGCATTTCCGGCGAAACCGCGCCGCTGCTGTTCACCGCGCTGAACAACCAGTTCTTCAACGCCGACATGAACAAGCCGATGGCCAACCTGCCGTACGTGATCTACCAGTTCGCCATGAGCCCGTACGACAACTGGCGCTCGCTGGCCTGGGGCGGCGCGCTGCTGGTGACGTTCAGCGTGCTGGGCCTGAACATCCTGTCGCGTACGCTGTTTGCGCAAAAAGCGCCGAAATAAGCGCCGAAATAAGCGCCGAACCAAGCGCACACATAACCATGACTACCCAACTGAATATCGCCGTGAACCCTACCATGCAAGCCAAGCGCAAAACCATCGAGATTTCAGGCCTGAACTTCTTTTACGGTAAGACCCAGAGCCTGCACAACGTGAACCTGGACATCCATGAAAAGCAGGTCACTGCCTTCATCGGCCCGTCCGGCTGCGGCAAATCCACCTTGCTGCGCACCTTGAACCGCATGTACGACCTGTATCCGGGCCAGCGCGCCGAAGGCGCCATCATGTACCGCGGCACCAACATCCTCGATGCGGGCCAGGACGTCAACATGCTGCGCGCGAAAGTCGGCATGGTGTTCCAGAAGCCGACGCCGTTCCCGATGTCGATCTACGACAACATTGCATTCGGCGTGCGCCTGTACGAAGACCTGGCCAAGGGCGAGATGGACGAGCGCGTGGAATGGGCGCTGAAGAAGGCCGCGCTGTGGACCGAAGTCAAGGACAAGCTGAACAAGAGCGGCCTGTCGTTGTCGGGCGGCCAGCAACAGCGCCTGTGCATTGCGCGCGGCGTGGCGGTCAAGCCCGACGTGCTGCTGCTGGACGAGCCGACCTCGGCGCTGGACCCGATTTCGACGTCGAAAGTCGAAGAATTGATCAGCGAACTGAAACAGGATTACACGATTGCCATCGTGACCCACAACATGCAGCAGGCGGCGCGCTGCTCCGATTACACGGCGTATATGTACCTGGGCGAGCTGGTGGAATTTGGCGAAACCGACCAGATTTTCATGAACCCGGCCCGCAAGGAAACCCAGGATTACATTACCGGCCGCTTCGGCTGACAAGGAGAATAAAAAATGATGGGTGAACATTCATCGAAAAAATACGACGAAGAGCTCGAAGCGATCCGTTCCAAGGTGCTCTTGATGGGTGGCATCGTGGAAACGCAATTCCTCGATGCGATGACGTGCTTCCGCATCGGCAACCTCGAGCGCGCCGAGCGCGTGATGCGCGAAGACGATACCGTCAACCAACTGGAAGTGCAGCTCGACGATGCGTGCAGCCACCTGATCGTGCGCCGCCAGCCGACCGCCAACGATTTGCGCACCGTGATGGCCACCATTAAGGTCATTACCGACCTGGAGCGGATTGGCGACGAAGCCACCAAGATCGCGCGTGTCGCGAAAAGCCTGCACGCGCGCGGCGCGGCCGGCATCAACCATTATGAAATGGTGCGCGGCATTGCCAACGCCACCAGCGACATGCTGCACGACGCGCTCGACGCGTTTGCCCGCAGCGACCAGCAGCAGGCGTTGCAACTGATTGCCCAGGACGCCGTGATCGACCACGAATTCCGGTCCATCATGCGCAACCTGATTACGTTTATGATGGAGGATCCGCGTACAATTTCCGCCGCGCTCGATACGCTGTGGGTGGCCAAGGCCATCGAGCGCATCGGCGACCATGCAAAAAACATCGCGGAATACGTGATCTACGTGGTGGAAGGCAAGGATATCCGCCACACCCGCCCGGCGCCGCCCGTGCAGGACGGCGTGTAACTGTAAAAATAAAAACAGGTTTGACTGAGCAATGGCATCCGACAAGACGACTGTATTGATAGTGGAAGATGAGCCGGCCATCATCGAGCTGGTCACGTTTTCCCTGCGCGACGCAGGGTGGAACGTGTGTTCCGTGTCCACGGTGCAAGATGCATGGGATTTCATCACCAAGCGCACGCCGCAACTGATGTTGCTGGACTGGATGCTGCCCGACCAGTCGGGCCTGCGCCTGCTGTCGCGCATCCGCGCCGACCGCCAGTTCCAGGACATCCCGATCATCATGCTGACCGCGAAAAGCATGGAAGAAGACAAATTGTCGGGCTTGAACAGCGGCGCCGACGATTACATCACCAAGCCGTTTTCGCCGCGCGAATTGCTGGCGCGCGCCAAGGCGCTGTTGCGGCGCAAAAGTCCCGAACACGCGCAGACGCAGATGTCGGCCGGCGCCGTGACCCTGGACCCGGTCAGCTGCACGGTATCGATGAACAACCAGAAAATCGATATCGGCCATGCCGAATACAAGCTGTTGAAGTTCTTCATGGCGCACCCCGAGCGCGTGTTTTCCCGCTCGCAGCTGCTCGACAAGGTATGGGGCGACCACGTGGTGATCGAGGAGCGCACGGTGGACGTGCACGTGCTGCGCCTGCGCAAGGCGCTGAAGGAAGCCGAACACTTGATCAAGACCGTGCGCAGCGTCGGCTACATGCTGTCTGAAAAAGCATGAACCCGCATTTGCTGTTCTGGGTGCCGGTCGGCATCCGCATGGCCGCCATGGCCGCCGGGGGCGGCGTGCTGTGGTGGATGTTCGGCATGGTGCCGGCGCTGGCGGTGTCGCTGGCCGCGCTGGCCGCCATCGTGTTCGTGCAATTGCGCTACCTGTCGCAATTGTCGGCCTGGATGGACGACCCGCAAAGCGTGCGCCTGCCCGATGGCTGGGGCGAATGGACCACGGTGTTCGCGCGGCTGTACCGCATGCGGCGCGACGACGAGAAAAACCAGAAGGAATTGACGGAATGGCTGGCGCGCTTCCGCCAGGCCATGCATTTGCTGCCGGACGGTGTGGTCATCATGGACGACGTGCTGTTCCTCGAATGGTGCAACCCGGCCGCCGAAGCGCACCTGGGCTTGCGCCACGACCGCGACAAGGGCATGCGCGTCACGAACCTGATCCGCAGCCCCGAATTCATGGATTACATCATCCTGGGCCGCTACGACCAGCCGCTGACGTTGACGTTCCGCGAGCGCAAGCTGATCGTCCACATCATTCCGTTTGAAAACCGGCGCCAGATCCTCGTCACGCACGACGTGACGGAATCCGAGCGCAATGAAATGATGCGGCGCGACTTCATCGCCAACGCCTCCCATGAATTGCGCACGCCGCTGACCGTGATCGTCGGCTTCCTGGAAATCGCGCTGTCGGAAGAACTCGATCCCGCCACCCGCCTGGCGCATTTGAAACTCATGATGGAACAGGGGCAGCGCATGCAGCACCTGATCGAAGACATGCTGACCTTGTCGCGGCTGGAGTCGGTCGACCATCCGTTGCGCTCGGAACGGGTGGACGTGAAAAAACTGCTGGAGCGCGTGTTCAGCGATGCGCGCGCGCTGTCGGGCGGCAAGCATGCGATCACCCTGGAAGTCGACGGCCCGGACGTGCACGGCAGCGCCGACGAATTGCACAGCGCCTTCGGCAACCTGGCGTCGAACGCGGTGCGCTATACGCCGGCCGGCGGCGCCATCCGCCTGAAATGGCAAAAATCGCCGCGCGGCGCGCAATTCGTGGTGGAAGACACCGGGATCGGCATCAGCCAGGAACATATTTCACGCCTAACCGAACGCTTTTACCGCGTCGACAAGAGCCGCTCGCGGGAAACCCAGGGTACCGGGCTGGGCCTTGCGATCGTCAAGCACGTGCTGCTGCGCCATGGCGGCAACCTGTCGATCACATCCGAAGCAGGGAAGGGCAGCAGTTTCGTGGTGAGCCTGCCGGGCGCCTGACCGGCGGCCATATCTTGCTGATGTTGGCTGATTATATCGGCCGCGATATACATGGTATACAAGGGTGGGCGGCCGTTTGCTGTAAGGCATTTTTAAGCCGGCACTGTCCTATTGCGCTACAATCTCGCGGCTCAACCCGCGATGATTGTTCTATGTCCCTGACCCACAAGATTATTGCCGCCCTGGCCGCCCTGGCGCTGGGCGGATGTGCCACTACCGCACCCCATGCGCCGCCATCCACGGCGCCGGTGGCGGGCGGCACGCCGGCCGTCACCACGCCGGTCGCCAATCCTTCCACTCCGACTGCGCCGCTGGCCGACCCCGGCGCCCCGGTCGCCGCCGCGCCAGTTCCCCGCAAGATCAAGATCGGCCTGGCGCTGGGCGGCGGCGCCGCGCGCGGCTTTGCCCATATCGGCGTGATCAAGGCGCTCGAGGCGCAGGGCATCGTGCCCGATATCGTGGTCGGCACCTCGGCCGGCAGCGTGGTGGGCGCCATGTATGCGGCGGGCCATTCGGCCGCGTCGCTGCAAAAGATGGCGTTCGACATGGATGAATCGGCGATTTCGGACTGGGCCATGCCGCTGTTCGGCAAATCGTCGGGCGTACTGAAAGGCGAAGCGCTGCAAACCTACGTCAACAAGACCGTCAACTTCCGCCCGATTGAAAAACTCAAGATCCCGTTTGGCGCGGTGGCCACGGATTTGAAGAATGGCCAGCCGATCCTGTTCCAGCGAGGCAATACGGGCATGGCGGTGCGCGCCAGTTCGTCGGTGCCGGGCGTGTTCCAGCCGGTGGTGATCGGCAGCCACACGTACGTCGATGGCGGCCTGGTGGCGCCGGTGCCGGTGAAATTCACGCGCGACATGGGCGCGGACTTCATCATTGCCGTCAATATTTCCACCCAGACCGAGGCGCAGGCGGCGATCAGTTCGCTGGAAGTCATCCTGCAAACCTTTGCCATCATGGGCCAGCGCATCAACCAATATGAATTGAAGGAAGCCGATATCGTCATCCAGCCACCGTTGGGCAAGATGGCGGGCAACGATTTCGGCAACCGCAGCAAGGCCATCCAGGCCGGTGAGCGCGCCACCAATGCGGTGATGGCGCAAATCAAGTCCAAGCTGAAAGCGCTGCGCGAGCAGTAAGAAGGTTCTTAACCAGCCGGCGGCGCTGTTGCAGCGCGGGGCTGCGTTGATGTGAACCACCTTGAAGCACGCTTGTACTCCAGCTCACACCGCTGCGCGCGCAGGTTGCCTGCCCGCGCAGCCGCGGCAATTGCAGGGGCAGTTGCCGTCCGCAATCCACCATTACAACGCACAGGAACCGCCATGCAAACCAAACCCATGCTGACTCTCGAAGATGTGAAAAAAATCGCCGCCGCCGCCGAAGCCGAGGCCGTGGCCAACAAGTGGGCAGTCGCATTTTCCATCGTCGATGACGGCGGCTACCCGCTGTGGTTCCAGCGCCTCGACGGCGCCGCGCCGATGTCGTCCATCATTGCCCCATCGAAGGCGCGCACCGCCGCGCTGGGCCGCCGCGAATCGCGCATCTACGAAGAAATGATCAACAACGGCCGCGTGTCGTTCCTGTCGGCGCCCGGTGTCGAAGGCATGCTCGAAGGCGGCGTGCCGATCATCGTCGACGGCCACGTGGTGGGCGCGGTCGGCGTGTCGGGCGTGAAATCGAACGAGGATGCGCAAATCGCCAAGGCCGGCATTGCCGCGCTGGGTTTGTAAGATACAGGCCGGATTGGCGCGCAGCGCGTCATCCGGCAAGCGCTCCCGCTTCGCACGCATCGCGGTCCATCCGCGGGGCGCCCGGTCATATTCCTGTCACACGGCATTGCCGGAAAGCGGTCTTTGGGTTATAATTCAAAGGTTTAGCCAATTACCCATCGACCGTAGCGCCTACCTCTCACATCCATCTTCATCTGACTGGCACGCCAGGTTTTGCCCGGGTTCTATGCTGGTCGTCTGACGTGGCGCCGCTACGGTAACTTTATCAGGAGTTGCCCTTGCCGCCATTTTTTTCTGGCCCAGCCGTCCCAGCCATCCTGGCTCTTGCTGACGGAACTATTTTCAAAGGTTTTTCCATCGGCGCCGCCGGTCACACCACGGGCGAAGTGGTGTTCAATACGTCCATTACCGGTTACCAGGAAATCCTGACCGACCCCAGCTACAGCCGCCAGATCGTCACCCTGACGTATCCACACATCGGCAACTACGGCATCAACCCTGAAGATGTCGAATCCACCAAAGTCCACGCCGCCGGCCTGATCATCCGTGATTTGCCATTGCTGGCCTCGAACTTCCGTTCCACCCAGTCGCTGTCCGATTACCTGAAGGCCGAGAACATCGTCGCCATCGCCGGTATCGACACCCGCAAGCTGACCCGTATCCTGCGCGAAAAAGGCGCCCAGTCCGGTGCGATCCTGACCGGCACCCAGGGCAATGAGCCATCGGCGGCCCAGGCGCTGGAACTGGCCCGTTCGTTCCCCGGCCTGACCGGCATGGACCTGGCGAAAGTCGTGTCCGTGAAAGCCGCCTACGAGTGGACGGAAAACGAGTGGAAACTCGGCGAAGGCTACGGCAAGGTAACCGACCCGAAATTCCACGTGGTCGCATATGACTTCGGCGTCAAGCGCAACATCCTGCGCATGCTGGCCGAGCGCGGCTGCAAGGTCACCGTGGTGCCGGCGCAAACCACGGCCGAGGAAGTGCTGGCCCTGAACCCGGACGGCGTGTTCCTGTCGAACGGCCCCGGCGACCCCGAGCCATGCGACTACGCGATTGCCGCCACCCGCGTCTTCCTGGAAAAGAAACTGCCGGTGTTCGGCATTTGCCTGGGCCACCAGATCCTGGCGCTGGCCTCCGGCGCGAAGACCCTGAAGATGAAATTCGGCCACCACGGCGCCAACCACCCGGTGCAGGACCTCGACAGCAGGAAGGTCATGATCACGTCGCAAAACCACGGCTTCGCCGTCGACGCGGACACCCTGCCGGCCAACTGCCGTGTAACCCACGTATCGCTGTTCGACGGTTCGCTGCAGGGCTTTGCCCGCACCGATACCCCGGCGTTCTGCTTCCAGGGCCACCCTGAAGCCTCGCCCGGCCCGACCGACGTCGCCTACCTGTTTGACCGCTTCATCACGTCGATGGAAGCAGCGGAGAAGAAATAAATGCCAAAACGTACAGACATTAAAAGCATCCTGATCATTGGCGCCGGCCCGATCGTTATCGGCCAGGCGTGCGAATTCGACTACTCCGGCGCCCAGGCCTGCAAGGCCCTGCGCGAAGAGGGTTACAAGGTCATCCTGGTGAACTCGAATCCGGCCACCATCATGACCGACCCGGAAATGGCCGATGTCACCTACATCGAGCCGATCACTTGGCAAGTCGTCGAGCGCATCATCGACAAGGAAAAACCCGATGCGATCCTGCCGACCATGGGCGGCCAGACTGCGCTGAACTGCGCGCTGGACCTGCACCGCAACGGCGTGCTGGACAAGTACAAGGTCGAGCTGATCGGTGCGACCCCGGAAGCCATCGACAAGGCCGAAGACCGCTCCAAGTTCAAGGATGCGATGACCAAGATCGGCCTGGGTTCGGCGCGTTCCGGCGTGGCGCACTCGATGGACGAGGCATGGGCCGTGCAGCGCGAAATCGGCTTCCCGATGATCATCCGTCCATCGTTCACGATGGGCGGCACCGGCGGCGGCATCGCCTACAACGAAGAAGAATTCGAGACCATCTGCAAGCGCGGCCTGGAAGCGTCGCCGACCTCCGAACTGCTGATCGAGGAATCCTTGATCGGCTGGAAAGAGTACGAGATGGAAGTGGTGCGCGACAAGGCGGACAACTGCATCATCGTGTGCTCGATCGAAAACCTGGACCCGATGGGCGTGCACACCGGCGACTCGATCACCGTGGCGCCGGCGCAGACGCTGACCGACAAGGAATACCAGATCATGCGTAACGCCTCGCTGGCGGTATTGCGTGAAATCGGCGTCGACACCGGCGGCTCCAACGTGCAGTTCTCGATCAACCCGAAAGACGGCCGCATGATCGTCATCGAGATGAACCCGCGCGTATCCCGTTCCTCGGCGCTGGCGTCGAAAGCCACCGGCTTCCCGATCGCCAAGGTGGCCGCCAAGCTGGCCGTGGGCTTCACGCTGGACGAACTGCGCAATGAAATCACCGGCGGCGCCACCCCGGCCTCGTTCGAGCCGTCGATCGACTACGTGGTGACCAAGGTGCCGCGCTTCGCGTTCGAGAAATTCCCGACCGCCGACAACCGCCTGACCACCCAGATGAAATCCGTCGGCGAAGTCATGGCCATGGGCCGCACGTTCCAGGAATCGTTCCAGAAAGCCCTGCGCGGCCTGGAAGTGGGCGTCGATGGCCTGAACCAGAAAACCATCGACCGCGAAACGCTGGAAGTGGAACTGGGCGAGCCGGGTCCGGAGCGCATCTGGTACGTGGGTGACGCGTTTGCCCAGGGCTTCACCCTGGAAGAAGTGCATGCGCTGACCCACATCGATCCATGGTTCCTGATCCAGATCAAGGAGATCGTCGACCTGGAGCTGTGGCTGGACACGCAAAAGCTGGACAACCTGGACAAGAACACCCTGTACAAGTTGAAGCAAAAAGGCTTCTCGGACCGCCGCCTGGGCTACCTGCTGCAGACCACCGACACCGAAGTGCGCAACAAGCGCCGCGAACTGGGCATCCGTCCGGTGTACAAGCGCGTCGACACCTGCGCCGCGGAATTCGCGACCAACACGGCGTACATGTATTCCACGTATGACGAGGAATGCGAATCGAATCCGACCGACCGCAAGAAAATCATGGTGCTGGGCGGTGGCCCGAACCGCATCGGCCAGGGTATCGAATTCGACTACTGCTGCGTGCACGCCGCGCTGGCCATGCGCGAAGACGGTTACGAGACCATCATGGTCAACTGCAACCCGGAAACCGTGTCGACCGACTATGACACGTCGGACCGCCTGTATTTTGAGTCCTTGACGCTGGAAGACGTGCTGGAAATCGTCGACCTGGAAAAACCGGTCGGCGTGATCGTGCAGTACGGCGGCCAGACCCCGCTGAAGCTGGCGCTGGACCTGGAAGCCAACGGCGTGCCGATCATCGGCACCTCGCCGGACATGATCGACGCCGCCGAAGACCGCGAGCGCTTCCAGAAGCTGCTGCAAGACCTGGACTTGCGCCAGCCGCCGAACCGCACCGCGCGCACCGAGGAAGAAGCGCTGCGCCTGGCGCAGGAAATCGGCTACCCGCTGGTGGTGCGTCCTTCGTACGTGCTGGGCGGCCGCGCGATGGAAATCGTGCACGAGCAGCGCGACCTGGAGCGCTACATGCGCGAAGCCGTGAAGGTGTCGAACGATTCGCCGGTGCTGCTGGACCGCTTCCTGAACGACGCCATCGAGTGCGACGTCGACTGCATCTCGGACGGCGTATCGACCTTCATCGGCGGCGTGATGGAACACATCGAACAGGCCGGCGTGCACTCGGGCGACTCGGCCTGCTCGCTGCCGCCGTACTCGCTGTCGCAGGAAACCATCGATGAACTGAAGCGCCAGACCGCGCTGATGGCCAAGGGCTTGAACGTGGTGGGCCTGATGAACGTGCAGTTCGCGATCCAGAAGCAGGATGGCAAGGACGTCGTCTACGTGCTGGAAGTGAACCCGCGCGCATCGCGCACCGTGCCGTACGTGTCGAAAGCCACCGGCCTGCAGCTGGCCAAGATCGCCGCGCGCTGCATGGCCGGCCAGACCCTGGCGCAGCAAGGCGTCACCCAGGAAGTCGTGCCGCCATACTTCAGCGTCAAGGAAGCCGTGTTCCCGTTCGTGAAATTCCCGGGCGTGGACACCATCCTCGGCCCTGAAATGAAATCGACCGGTGAAGTCATGGGCGTGGGCGCGACCTTCGCCGAAGCGTTCGTGAAGTCGCAGCTGGGCGCCGGCGTCAAGCTGCCGAAGTCGGGCAAGGTGTTCCTGTCGGTCAAGGCGTCCGACAAGCCGCGCGCCGTGAAGGTGGCGCGCGACCTGGTCGATGCCGGCTTCTCGCTGGTGGCGACCAAGGGGACCGCGGCCGTGATTTCCGCGGCCGGCATTCCGGTCACCGCGGTCAACAAGATGTCCGAAGGCCGTCCGCACATCGTCGACATGATCAAGAACCACGAAATCGCACTGGTCATCAACACGGTGGAAGAAAAGCGTTCGGCCATCAACGACTCGCGCAACATCCGTACTTCGTCGCTGGCGGCCCGCGTGACCACCTATACGACGATCGCGGGCGCGGAAGCGGCCGTGGCCGGCATCCGCCACCTGGACGAGTTGCGCGTGTACGATTTACAAGGGCTGCATAAGTCTTTAAACTAAGCCTGTTCCTGCCGTCTGGCAGGCCGCAGTAATAGATAACAGAGCCCGCGCTGTTGTATGGCGCGGGCTCTGTGCTTTTTTGTAATCGAGAGAGATCAATATGACTTCAGTTCCACTGACCAAATACGGCGCCGAACTCCTGCGTGAAGAATTGCACCAGCTGAAGACCAAGGAGCGCCGCATTGTCATCGACGCGATCGCCGAAGCGCGCTCGCATGGCGACCTGTCGGAAAACGCTGAATATGATGCCGCCAAGGAACGCCAGGCATTTGTCGAAGGCCGCATCGCCGAACTGGAAGGCAAACTGAGCACCGCGCAAATCATCGACCCGACCACGCTGGATGCGGAAGGCCGCGTGGTGTTCGCCTCGACCGTGGACCTGGAAGACCTGGAAAACGGCCAGAAGGTCAGCTACCAGATCGTCGGCACCGATGAAGCCGACCTGAAACTCAATAAAGTCTCGGTGACGTCGCCGATCGCGCGCGCGCTGATCGGCAAGTATGCCGGCGACGTGGTGGAAGTGCAGGCCCCGTCGGGCCCGCGCGAATACGAAATCCTGGAAGTGCGTTACGTGTAATGCCGCTGCAACGGCACTCCGTGCTGGCCGCGGTACGGCTGCTGGTGGCCGCGCTGTGGGCCGGCAGCCTGTGGGCCATCGGTTACCTGGTGGCGCCGACGCTGTTCGCCACCCTGCCGGACCGGGTGCTGGCCGGGGCGATCGCCGGCAGCATGTTCCATGCGATGGCGATGCTGTCGCTCGGTTGTGCGCTGGCCATGGTGCTGCTGCTGTGGCGCGCCACGCCGGGCTGGGATGCCAGGCGCCGCCATACCGCGCTGGCGCTGGTGGCGGCCATGACCTTGTGCACGGTGGCCAGCCATTTCGGCATCCAGCCGCTGATGGCGGAGCTGAAGGCAGGGGCGGGGCCGGGCGGCGTGATGGAATCGGCCGCGAAATCGCGGTTCGGCATGCTGCACGGCATATCCAGTGTGATTTACCTGGTGCAAAGTGCACTGGCAGGCTGGCTGGTAATTAAACAGTAGGGCGGATTAGCGCGCAGCGCGTAATCCGCCATGCATGCGCCGTTGGCGGCTCTTGGCGGATGACGCCTGCGGCTAATCCGCCCTACGTGTAACATGGGTATAAAAAACCGGGGCAGCCCCCGGTTAATTTATGCGAGCGACGCTTTCTTGGTGCTCTTCTGGCGCACCTTGGCGCGCTTGATGGTGCCGCCTTCGGTCACGCGTTCGTTGCCCTTCAGTAACACCTTGCTGACGGACGGCTTTTTCGTACCGCTGGCCGACGGCTTGACGATGGTCACCATGCGCATGCCTTTGCCGGCTTTGCCCGTACGCTCTTTCTCCACTTCCTTCCTTGGACGGTACAGGACCAGCAATTTGCCGATGTGCTGCACAGGCGCGGCGCCCAGTTCGGCGCAAATGGTTTCATACATGCCAACCCGGGCTTCGCGGTCGTCGCCCAGGACGCGCACCTTGATCAGGCCGTGCGAATCCAGGCCCAGCTCGATTTCTTTCATGACAGCCGGGGTCAGGCCCGATTCGCCGATCATGACGACAGGCTTCAGCCCATGGGCTTCGGCGCGCAGCGCGGCGCGTTCAACGGGGGTGAGATTGATCATAATAATTTTTTCGGTAGTTCTCTAAAGGCAGTATTCTACGCGAATGGCTAAGAACAAAATAAACAAAAACTGGTTGCATGACCATATTAACGATCCGTACGTGAAAGCCGCGCAGAAAGACGGCTACCGCGCCCGCGCCGCGTACAAGCTCAAAGAGATCGATGAAGATGAAAAATTGATCAAACCCGGCCAGGTCATTGTCGACCTGGGCTGCACGCCGGGCAGCTGGGGCCAATATACGCGGCGCAAGCTGGCGGGCAAGGAGGGCGGCGGCATCAATGGCACCATGATCGGCCTCGATATCCTGCCGATGGAGCCGATCGCCGACATGCATTTCATCCAGGGCGATTTCCGCGAACAGGAAATCCTCGACCAGCTGGCCGGGGTGCTGCAGGGACGCAAGGCCGACCTGGTGCTGTCGGACATGGCGCCCAATTTGTCCGGCATTGCCACCGCCGATGCGGCGCGCATGGAAGACTTGATCGACATCGCCATCGAATTTGCGCAATTGCACATGAAGCCGGGCGGCGCGCTGCTGGTGAAGTGTTTCAAGGACATGGGGTTTTCGCAGATCGTCGAGAAATTCCGCGCTGAATTCAAGACGGTGGTCCAGAAGAAACCCAAGGCCAGCCGCGACAAATCATCGGAGATATTCTTGCTGGGCCGTGGATTGAAGCATCCGGCGCCATAAGAAACCCTTGAGATTTGTCAAACGGGCCGCACATCGGCCCGGAGAGGGCTGTTCCGGGCGTGTCCGGAACCCTTTTTTACCGCAAAGACTGGCAAAAATGCATGGTTCCGGGGGCGATTGCCTGCTATTGCTGCCATATTGCACCCATAATGGCACAGCAGGGCGCTGTTTATGGCAAGGCAGCCTTAATGCGAGTAAAATCGGAAGTCCAGCTATTGGTCTGTGCACGCGGACAGCATTGAAGGAGTTTTCGTGAATAACATGTTTTCCAAATCAGCCATTTGGGTCGTCGTTGCCCTGCTATTATTCATGCTGTTTAAGCAATTCGAGAATCATGGCATGGCTGCCGGTTCCAAGGTCATTGCTTATTCCGATCTCCTGGACGAAGTCAAAGCCAAGCGCATCAAGGATGTCGTCATTGAAGGCAGCACCCTGACCGCCACCAAGGAAGACGGTTCCAAAGTCCGCGCCAACACCACGTATCTCGACCGCGGCCTGATCGGCGACCTGCGCGACAATGGCATTCATTTCGACGTGAAACCGCCGGAAGAGCCATCGTTCCTGCAGCAGGTGTTCGTGTCGTGGTTCCCGATGCTGCTGTTGATCGGCGTGTGGATCTTCTTCATGCGCCAGATGCAGGGCGGCGGCAAGGGCGGGGCGTTTTCCTTCGGCAAGTCGAAGGCGCGCATGCTCGATGAAAGTAACAATACCGTGACCTTTGCCGACGTGGCCGGTTGCGATGAAGCCAAGGAAGAAGTCACGGAAATCGTCGACTTCCTGAAAGACCCGACCAAGTTCCAGAAACTCGGCGGCCGCATTCCGCGCGGCGTGCTGATGGTCGGTCCTCCGGGCACCGGTAAAACCCTGCTGGCGCGCGCCATTGCGGGCGAAGCCAAGGTGCCGTTCTTCTCGATTTCCGGTTCCGACTTCGTTGAAATGTTCGTCGGCGTCGGCGCATCGCGCGTGCGCGACATGTTTGAAAACGCGAAAAAGCATTCGCCGTGCATTATCTTCATCGACGAGATCGACGCGGTCGGCCGCCATCGCGGCGCCGGCATGGGCGGCGGCAACGATGAGCGCGAACAGACCCTGAACCAGTTGCTGGTGGAAATGGACGGCTTTGAAGCCTCGTCCGGCGTGATCGTGATTGCCGCGACCAACCGTGCCGACGTGCTGGACAAGGCGCTGCTGCGTCCGGGCCGTTTTGACCGCCAGGTATCGGTGGGCTTGCCCGACATCCGCGGCCGTGAGCAGATCCTGAACGTGCACATGCGTAAAGTGCCGATCGGCACCGACGTGAAAGCCGACATCCTGGCCCGCGGTACGCCTGGTTTCTCGGGCGCGGACCTGGCCAACCTGGTCAACGAAGCCGCGCTGTTTGCCGCGCGCCGCTCCAAGCGCCTGGTCGACATGCAGGATTTCGAAGATGCCAAGGACAAGATCTTCATGGGTCCGGAACGCAAGTCCATGGTGATCCGCGAAGAAGAGCGCCGCAATACCGCGTACCACGAATCGGGCCACGCGGTGGTGGCAAAACTGTTGCCGAAAGCTGACCCCGTGCACAAAGTCACCATCATGCCGCGCGGCTGGGCGCTGGGCCTGACGTGGCAATTGCCCGAGCACGACAATATCTCGGGCTACAAGGACAAGATGCTGGAAGAAATTTCCATCCTGTTTGGCGGCCGCATTGCTGAAGAAATCTTTGTCGGCCAGATGTCGACCGGCGCATCGAACGACTTTTCCCGCGCCACCAAGCTGGCCCGTTCGATGGTGACGCGTTTCGGCATGTCCGACGCGCTGGGTGTCATGGTGTACGAAGACAGCCAGAATGAAGGTTTCCTGGGCGGCACCAACAAGACGATTTCCGAAGCCACGCAGCAAAAGGTCGACGCGGAAATCCGCAACATCCTGGACACGCAATATGCACTGGCCCGCAAGCTGCTGGAAGAAAACCGCGACAAGGTCGAAGTCATGACCAAGGCCCTGCTGGAATGGGAAACCATCGATGCGGACCAGATCAATGACATCATGGCCGGCCTCGAGCCGCGTCCACCGAAAGCCGGCGTGACGCTGCGCAAGCAGCCGAACAATGGCGACGGCCCGGGCGTGTCGCCGAACGCCACGGCGCCGGCATAATTTATCTGTACAGCAAAAACGAGGGCGGGGAGCGATCCCCGCCTTTTTTTTACCAAGGGCCGGGCGCACGCCTGGCCTCGTCACGATTTCCGATGAAAACCATTCCATTTGGCCGTTTTAACTTGCCGCTGCATCCGCAAGGGGCGCTGGTCATGGGTATCTTGAATGTCACGCCCGACTCGTTTTCCGATGGCGGCCGGCATGCCGCGCTGGAAGGTGCGATTGCCCATGCTGAAACCCTGATGGAGCAGGGCGCGGACATCATCGATATCGGTGGCGAATCCACACGGCCCGGTTCGCCGCCGGTGCCGCTGGCGGAAGAACTGCGGCGTGTCATGCCGGTGATCTATGCGCTGCGCGATTGTGGCGCGGCTATTTCCGTTGACACCTACAAACCCCAGGTCATGCGCGAAGCCGTGATTGCCGGCGTCGATATGATCAACGATATCAATGCCTTCCGTGCCGACGGCGCGATTGAAGCCGTGCGCGACAGTGATTGCGCGTTGTGTATCATGCACATGCGCGGAGAACCTGCCACGATGCAACAACAGCCGGAATACGCCGATGTGGTGCAGGAAGTCACGGATTTTTTGCGCGGCCGCATTGCCGCGCTGACGGAGGCAGGCATTGCCCGTGAACGCCTGTGGATCGATCCGGGATTTGGCTTTGGCAAGACGGTCGAGCATAATTATGCTTTGATCAAGGCCACCCGCCGTATGGTCGATGAATTAGGCGTCCCGTTGCTGGCCGGCCTGTCGCGCAAGTCGATGATAGGCGCAGTCACGGGCAAGCCGGTGGAGCAGCGCCTTGCGGGCAGCCTGGGCGGCGCCCTTGCGGCGGTCGCGCAAGGGGCAAAGATTGTCCGTGTGCATGACGTGGCGGAAACCGTTGATGCATTGAAAGTTTGGCAAGCAGCACATTAATACACAGAACTCAATTCCCAGAACTTACCGAAGATTAGAGAACAGACATGGCACGTAAATATTTTGGCACCGACGGCGTACGGGGCCTGGTTGGTGTATCGCCGATTACCCCGGATTTCGTCATGCGCCTTGGCTATGCGGCCGGCAAAGTCCTGGTGAAAAACCAGGGCGGCGCCACCCGCTCGACGGTGCTGATCGGTAAAGACACGCGCATTTCCGGCTACATGCTGGAAGCGGCGCTGGAAGCCGGCTTTTCCGCCGCCGGCGTGGACGTGATGCTGGCCGGCCCGATGCCGACCCCGGCAATTGCTTACCTGACCCGTGCATTGCGCCTGCAGGCCGGCGTCGTGATTTCTGCATCGCATAATCCTTACCATGACAACGGCATCAAGTTCTTTTCCGAACACGGCACGAAATTGCCGGATTCCGTGGAACTCGATATTGAAGCGCAACTGGATTTGCCGATGGATTGCGTGGAATCGAGCAAATTGGGCCGGGCCAAGCGTCTTGATGATGCGCAGGGCCGCTATATTGAATTTTGCAAGAGCACGTTCCCGAATGCGCTCGATTTGCGCGGCTTGAAAATCGTGGTCGATTGCGCCCATGGCGCCGCTTATAACATCGCCCCACATGTTTTCCATGAATTGGGCGCGGAAATCATTGCCATCGGTAATAAACCGGATGGCTTCAATATCAATGCCGGCTTTGGCGCCACGGCCACGGCCGCCATGGCGGCCGCCGTGGTGGAGCATGGCGCGGACCTCGGGATTGCACTCGATGGCGATGCCGACCGCCTGATCATGTGCGACGCCAAAGGCCGTTTATATAATGGCGACGAATTATTGTATGTCATGGTCATGGACCGTTGCGCCACCGGCCCGGTGGCCGGTGCAGTCGGCACCCTGATGACGAATATGGCGCTGGAAGTCGCGTTCAAGGAAAAAGGCATTGGATTTGCACGCGCCAAGGTCGGCGACCGTTATGTATTGGAAGTCATGCAGGAAAAGGGCTGGATATTGGGCGGCGAAGGTTCCGGCCATTTGCTGGCCACCGATAAACATACGACGGGCGACGGTATTATCTCGGCCTTGCAGGTATTGTCGGCATTAAAACGCAGCGGTAAATCGCTGCAGGAATGCGCGGCTGAGCTGGTATTGTTCCCGCAATCGCTGATTAATGTCCGTGTCCAGCCGGGATTCGATTGGCAATCGAATCCGGCTGTACTGGCGGAAAAAGAGTTGGTGGAACGCGAACTGGGCGATACCGGCCGCGTATTGATCCGCGCATCCGGTACCGAGCCGTTGATCCGAGTGATGGTCGAGGCCCGCGACGCCAACGCCGCCGTGACGTTTGCCCGCCGTATTGCCGATAAAGTCGAGGCACGGCTGGCGGCATAAGCAGATATCGCTTGATTTTCAAGGTGAGCCGGATTGACGCCGGCTCTCTGGTGCGGATATAATATTGCCATCGGAGTGTAGCGCAGCCCGGTAGCGCATCTGGTTTGGGACCAGAGGGTCCTAGGTTCGAATCCTAGTACTCCGACCAAATACTTAAAGAACGGGTTAGTCGCAAGGCTGCCCGTTTTTTATTGCCCCCTATAATCCACTGGATTATTTCTCATACTGCCCATAGCTCAGTTGGATAGAGCATCGGCCTTCTAAGCCGAGGGTCGCAGGTTCGATTC
>CBIHOX010000095.1:0-23412 GCA_966211685.1 uncultured Pseudoduganella sp. | reverse complement strand
GGTAGTGGACCTTGACGATGGCTTCCATCGTGTCCTTGTCCGGGAATTTGATGTAATGGAAGAAGCAGCGGCGCAGGAAGGCGTCCGGCAATTCCTTTTCATTGTTGGAGGTGATGATGACCAGCGGGCGGTGCTTGGCCTGCACCATTTCACGCGTCTCGTAGACATAGAATTCCATGCGGTCCAGTTCCCGCAGCAGGTCGTTCGGGAATTCAATGTCGGCCTTGTCGATTTCATCGATCAAGAGCACCACCGGCTCCGGCGCGGTGAATGCCTGCCACAGCACGCCTTTGACGATGTAATTGTGGATGTCGCGCACACGTTCGTCGCCCAGTTGCGAATCGCGCAGGCGCGACACCGCGTCATATTCATACAGCCCTTGCTGGGCCTTGGTGGTGGACTTGATGTGCCACTGCATCAGCGGCATGTCCAGCGCGGCGGCGACTTCCTCGGCCAGCATGGTCTTGCCGGTACCAGGTTCGCCTTTGATCAGCAGGGGACGCTGCAGGGTCAGCGCGGCATTGACGGCCAGCGTCAGGTCATTGGTGGCGACGTAATTGTCGGACCCCTGGAAACGCGGGGCGGAGCCTTTGTTGGGATGCATGTTCGACTGCTCTCGTAAGGGAAATTAATCCCACGAGTATATGCCAGAACGCTATACCACACTGCGTCCGGATGATGTGGACTGGGGGCATTTTATTAGGTTAGAATCGATAATTGTTAGCGTAAAAGTCAACTTTTATGCTCTGGCAGTAGCAACTTGTAGTGCCTCGCAGTGCTTTTATTTACTGACGTTAACCTAGTCCTCACTATGAAAAAAATCTACGCAGTTCTCGTGCTCGCGGGCCTCGCCAACGCAGCCGCAGCGGCCGACGTGGTAGGAGACCCGAAGGCCGCTCCAGCCAAGATCGAAATGTGTGTCGGTTGCCATGCCATCCCCGGCTACAAGGCAACGTTCCCGGAAGTGTTCCAGGTACCGATGATCGGCGGCCAGTCGGCGAAGTACATCGAGAATGCGTTGAAGGCTTACCAGAAAGGTGAACGCAAGCACCCGTCGATGAAAGGCATCGCGGTCAGCCTGTCGGACCAGGACATCGCCGACATCGCCGCCTACTATTCGCAGCAATCCAAAACCGCGCAGAAATGAGGCCACGTCACATGAAAAAAATCATCACCGCCCTGTTCTGCTCCGCACTGCCATTCGCGGCCTTCGCCGGCGGCAATGTCGACAACGGCAAAGCCCTGGCCGAGAAATCCAATTGCTTCGCGTGCCACGGCAAGGATTACAACACCCCGATCGATCCCAGCTATCCCAAGCTGGCCGGCCAGCACCAGGATTACCTGGCGCACGCGCTGACCGCCTACAAGCGCGGCGACAAGGGCAATGGCCGCGCCAACGCGATCATGAGCGGCCAGGTGCAAAACCTGTCGTCGCAAGACATCAAGGATATCGCGGCTTACCTGCACAGCCTGCCGGGCACGCTGGTATTGAAGCGCTGATTGCACGCTGTTGCAGCCGACAAGCCCGCCCCGTGCGGGCTTTTTGCTTTTTAAGCTTGCTCTAATTCAATAGTTTGGCGTGCCGATGCTAAGCTGGCCCTCCTTATGGAGGAGACCATGACTTATCAATTACATATCAACGGCGCGGCCCACAAGGCCGACGTCGAGGGAGATACGCCGCTGCTGTGGGTCTTGCGCGATACGCTGGGCCTGACCGGCACCAAGTACGGCTGCGGCGCCGGCGCCTGTGGCGCCTGCACGGTGCATATCGATGGCCAGCCTGTGCGCAGCTGCGTGATGCCGGTCAGCGCGGTCGGCAAAGGCAAGGTGCGCACCATCGAAGCGCTGTCGCCGGACCGCCGGCACGCGCTGCAGCAGGCCTGGATCGCGGAACAGGTGCCGCAGTGCGGCTATTGCCAGTCCGGCATGCTGATGGCGGCGGCCGCGCTGCTGAAGTCCACGCCGAAACCGACCGACGCGCAGATCGATGCCGCCATGACCAACCTGTGCCGCTGCGGCACCTATCCGCGCGTGCGGCGCGCCATCCGGCGTGCAGCCGGCATGAAGGTGGAGGATGCGGCATGAGCGGGCGCCGCGACTTCCTGAAAACCCTGGCGGCAGGCGGCTTGCTGGTGGCGGTCGGACCGGGTGGAGCCACGAGCGCTGAAGCTGAAGGCGGCGCGCCGGCAGGCATGCCCGGGTGGGTCCGGATCGCGCCGGACGGCGCCGTGACGATCCTGTCCAATACCAGCGAAATCGGCCAGGGCACCGGCACCGCCATTGCGCAAATGCTGGCCGATGAACTGGACCTGGACTGGAAAACCGTCCGCGTCGAGATGGCGCCGGTGGAAAAGCAGTTCATCAACGCAGGCTGGGGCGAGTACGCCACCTATGGCAGCGGCGGCGTGGCGCGCCAGTATGCGCCATTGCGCAAGGCCGGCGCCCAGGCCCGCGCCATGCTGATTGCCGCCGCGGCAGCCGAATGGAATGTGCCGGCCGCCGAATGCGACACCGAGCCCGGGGCCGTCATCCACGCTGCCAGCGGCCGCAAGCTCGCCTATGCGGCACTGGCGCCCAAGGCCGCGCTGCAGCCGGCGCCGGCCGATCCGCAACTGATGCCGAAGGCGCGCTGGCGCCACATGGGCCACGACGTGGCCCGCCTGGATTTGCCCGGCAAGACCGATGGCAGCGCCATGTTCGGCATCGATGTGCGGCTGCCCGGCATGCTGTATGCCGCGATCCGCCAATGCCCGCATTTCGGCGGCAAACTCAAGGCCGTCGACGCCAGGCCGGCACTGGCCCGGCGCGGCGTCCGGCGCGTGGTGCGCTTGCCCGACGCGGTGGCCGTGGTGGCCGACAGTTACTGGCGCGCGCAGCAGGCGCTCGAGACGCTGCGGCCCGAGTGGGACTTGTCGGGCGCCAGCACGCACACCAGCGCCGCCTATATGGCCACGTTGCGCGACGCGGTGCACAAGGATGGCGAACTGGTGGTGCCGCGCAATAAGACTGCCGACCAGGTGCGGGACGGCTACGATGCCGCCGCCGGCCGGGGCAGCCTGGCGCTGGACCGCACCTATGCCGTGCCGCTGCTGGCGCACGCAACGATGGAGCCGATGAACGGCACCGCCCACGTCAAGGACGGCAAGGCGCAATTGTGGCTGCCCACGCAGGCGCAGCAGACCGCGCGGACATTCGTCGCGCAGGCGCTGGGCATCGCGCCCGAGGCGGTGACGATCCATACCACGCTGTCCGGCGGCGGTTTCGGGCGCCGCATCGAAGCCGATTTCGCGGTCCAGGCCGCGCTGGTGGCGAAAGAGGCGGGCGTTCCCGTCAAGCTGCTGTGGAGCCGCGAGGAAGACATGCGGCACGGCTACCACCGTCCCGCCGTGGTGCAGCGGCTGCGCGCCCATACCGACGGCGCCGGCGCCATGACGGCCATCCGCATCGACTGGGCCTGCGATTCGCTGTTCAACTATTCGCGCTTCGGTGCGGACAAGGCGGCCGCCAAGCCGTTCGACCGCAGCCCGATCGGTATGCCGTTGACGCAGTACTACACGATTCCGGCCTGGATGGGCCGCGTGACGACGGTGGAGGCGGGCGTGCCGCTCGGGTATTGGCGTTCGGTGGCGGCGTCGCAAAACGTCTTTGCGTCGGAATCGTTCATCGACGAACTGGCGCTGCTGGCCAGGGCCGACCCCTTCGATTACCGCCGCGCGATGGTGAAACCGGGCGGGCGCGAACAGCGCGTGCTGGACTTGCTGGAAGCGAAGTCCGGCTGGCGCACGGCCGCGCCGGCGGGCCGCCAGCGCGGCATGGCGTTCACCCATGCCAACGGCAGCTACATCGGCCAGGTGGTGGAATTGTCGGTCGACGGCGGTTCGCGCGTGAAGCTGCACCGCGTCACCACCGTCATCGATTGCGGCACGGCGGTCAACCCGCGCAACGTGAAGGGGCAGGTGGAAGGCGGCAATATCTTCGCGCTGACGGCGGCGTTTTACGGCGAAATCACGGTGAAGGATGGCGCGGTGGAACAGTCGAACTTCACCGATTACCGCTTGCTGTCGCTAGCGGAAACACCGGCCATGCAGGTGGTGGTGGTCGACAGCGGCGACGCGCCGGGCGGCGTGGGCGAGGAAGCGGTGGGGCCGCTGGCGCCGGCCGTGGCCAACGCATTGTTTGCCGCGACGGGAAAAAGGGTGCTGGAGTTGCCGCTGTCAAAAGCCGGATTCCAGCTGGCCTGAGTTGTGCCGCGTCATCCCCGCGCGGCGGGGTGACGCGTTGCGCCGTCACAGGCGGCGCTTGACCGCTTCCACGTAGGCATCCGCATCGAGCGGCATGCCGCTGCGCTGCGCATTCCAGATCATTTCGCCCAGGCATTCCATGATCTGGTGCTGCGCTTCGTGCGCGGAATCGAGCTTCAGGGTCAGCGCGGTGGCCGCCGCGCGGATGCCGGGCGGCTGGTCGATGGAAATCTGTTCGTCGATCGACAAGTGCATCGACAGGTGCAGGAACGGGTTGGTCTGGCCGGAGTCGACGGAATAGTCGCGTTCCAGCGCGGCGTCCACGTCGGCCAGCACGTCATGGTATTCGGGATGGTGGCGCACCCAGTCGGCAGCCATGGTTTCCAGCGGCGTCAGGATTTCCTGCGCGCGCTGCTTGCGGAAGACGTCGCAAAAGAAGCGGCGTACATCGCTTTGGGACGGGTTGAACATAAGCGTAAACAATACAGGCAATCCGTCATTGTACCTGTTATGGCCGCACGCCTGCCCGCACACTGTGCGCTGCCAGGGATGCCATACGCCGGAAACGGCAACGGACGCCGCGGCGTCCGTTGTCTGGTCACTCCTTGCCCGGTGTAACGATCTGCGGCACGGCTGCCAGTACTTCGCCGGTGGCCGACACCAATTCCGGCTTGGCCGCGGCCTGGGCCGCCGGCGCTGCGGCGTTGGCTTTTCCGCCGGCATTGCCGCCATTCTGGCCACGCGCATGGGGCTGGCGCAGGTAGCGCGACGTGTGGTGGCGGTGCCGCTCGCCGTGCGGCGGCCACGTCAGGAAGCGCGACAATTCCTGCAAAGCGCGCTGATACACTTCGCGCTTGAATTCAATCACCACGTCGAGCGGCACCCAGTACTCATGCCAGCGCCAGGCGTCGAATTCGGGATGGTCGGTCAGGCGCAGGTTGACGTCGTTGTCGCGCGCACACATGCGCAACAGGAACCAGATCTGTTTCTGGCCACGGTAATGGCCACGGATTTCCCGCTTGATGAAGTGGTCTGGCACCTCGTAGCGCAGCCAGTCGCGGGTCCGCCCGATGATCTTGACGTGTTCTGCCCGTAATCCTATTTCTTCTTCCAGCTCCCGGTACATTGCCTGTTCAGGCGTTTCTCCGTACTTGATACCCCCTTGCGGGAATTGCCAAGAGTGCTCGCGCACCCGTTTGCCCCACCACACCTCGTTATGGGCGTTAAGCAGGATGATGCCGACGTTGGGCCGAAACCCTTCACGGTCGAGCATAGTGCACCTCAAACTTTCTGCTGCCGCGCGCCCTTCTTATATTTTTGCCCACAAACCTGCGCGCCGACGCCGCCGCCGGGGTACGGCAGCGGCCGGCAAGCCATCCAATGAACGCATTTGTATAAAGTTTGGACGCATCAGCCAGCTAATCCTTTAAAATTAGGTTGATTATAACTCTCTCTTTTTGAAAAAGAATTCAACGTATGCGCGCCTCACGATTTTTTATTTCAACTCTCAAAGAAGCTCCGTCCGACGCGGAAATCGTCAGCCATAAGCTGATGATGCGCGCGGGCATGATCAAGCGCCTGGGCTCGGGGATCTATACCTACATGCCGATGGGCTTGAAAGTGATCCGCAAGGTCGAAGCCATCATTCGCGAAGAGATGAACAAGGCCGGCGCCATCGAACTGTTGATGCCCCTGGTGCAGCCAGCCGAGCTGTGGCAGGAAACCGGCCGCTGGGACAAGATGGGGCCGGAACTGATGCGCGTAAAGGACCGTCACGGCCGCGAATTTGCGATCCAGCCGACGTCCGAGGAAGTCATCACGGATGTTGTTCGTTCGGAAATTAAATCCTACAAGCAGCTTCCGTTGAATTTTTACCACATCCAGACGAAATTCCGCGATGAACGCCGCCCGCGCTTCGGCCTGATGCGCGGCCGCGAATTCACGATGAAGGATGCGTACTCGTTCGACCGCGACCTGGAAGGCATGCAAAAGTCTTACCAGACCATGTTCGACGCCTACGTGAAGATCTTCACCCGCTTCGGCTTGAAGTTCCGCGCCGTGGCGGCCGACAACGGCGCCATTGGCGGCACCGGTTCGCATGAATTCCACGTGATCGCCTCGACCGGCGAAGATGCGCTGGTGTATTGCCCGACCTCGGACTACGCGGCCAACATCGAGGCGGCCGAAGCGCTGGCTTCCGGCACGCGCGCCGCGCCCGCCGCCGCGCTGGAAAAAACCGCGACCCCGAAAGCCACCAAGTGCGAAGACGTCGCCAAGTTGTTGAACATCGACCTGTCGCGCACCGTCAAGACCATTGCACTGACGGTGGAAGACGACGGCAAGAAGCAGTACTTCATGCTGCTGCTGCGCGGCGACCATGAACTCAATGAAATCAAGGTTGGCAAGGTGCCTGGCCTGGCGCAGCACCGCTTCTCGACCGAAGAGGAAATCCAGGAAGTCTATGGCTGCGTGCCGGGTTACCTGGGCCCGATCGGCACCAAGGCGCCCGTGACCGTGGTGGCCGACCGCACCGTGGCGCTGATGTCGGACTTCGTGACCGGCGCCAATGAAGCCGAATACCACTACACCGGCGCCAACTGGGGCCGCGACGTGGCCGAGCCAGCCATCGTGGCCGACTTGCGCAACGTGGTCGAGGGCGATGCGTCGCCTGACGGCAAGGGCGTGCTGGCCATCGAGCGCGGCATCGAAGTGGGCCACGTGTTCCAGCTGGGCACTGCATATTCGCAATCGATGCAGGCCACGTTCCTGGACGAGCAGGGCAAGTCCGCGCCGCTGCAGATGGGCTGCTACGGCATCGGCGTGACGCGTATCCTGGGCGCGGCCATCGAACAGAACTTCGACGACAAGGGCATCATCTGGCCGACGTCGCTGGCGCCGTTCGAACTGGTACTGTGCCCGATGGGTTACGACCGCAGCGAGATGGTCAAGGAAGAAACCGACAAACTGTACGCGGCGGCGCAGGCGGCCGGCATCGACGTCATCGTCGACGACCGCGGCCTGCGCCCGGGCGCGATGTTCGCGGACTGGGAATTGATCGGCGTGCCGCACCGCGTCGTGATCGGCGATCGCGGCCTGAAGGAAGGCAACCTGGAATACCAGGGCCGCCGCGATGCGGAAGCCACCGCGGTGCCGCTGGCCGATATCGTCAACTTCATCAAGGGCAAAGTACAGCAGTGAACAGGCGACACCATCAGCGGCCTGGCGCGGACCGGCGCCGTCCTTGGGCGCGACCCATGCGCTGGTGGTACAGTTTGGCCCTGATGTCCGGTGTGCTGGCGGCGCCCTACGGCTTCGCCGGCAACCAGCAGGAAGAAGCGCTGGCCGACTCCGTGCGGCTGGCGCTGTCGAACGCCATCCTCGATGCGCGCCCGCCGAAACCGTCGTTTGCCAATCCCGCCGACCGCCAGCGCTACCAGACCTGGTTCGCGGACTTGTCCGCGCGCCTGCAGCGCAAGCTGCCGGACGAGCAGGTGCGCACGGAATTCCTGGAAACGCTGTGGTATGAAGCCAAGCGGGCCGGCCTGGACCCCGGCCTGGTGCTGGGGCTCATCCATGTGGAATCGGCTTACCGCAAGTACGCGGTGTCGGTGGTCGGCGCGCGCGGCTACATGCAGGTGATGCCGTTCTGGACCAACGTGATCGGCGATTCGGACCGCCGCAAGCTGTTCAACATGCAGACCAACCTGCGCTATGGCTGCGCGATCCTGCGCATGTATATCGACATGGAAAAGGGCAACCTGTTCCTGGCGCTGGGCCGCTATAACGGGTCGCGCGGCAAGCCTGAATATCCGAACGCGGTGCTGGCGGCGTGGAACAAGTGGAAACACAGCCCCGGCGCCGGCATCAGCCTGGCCGCCTCGCCTTGATGCTTGCCGGATTACGCCCGTTGGGCTCGGCACCCGCGGCTAATCCTGCCGACATCCTTCGCTGTAGGGCGGATCGCGATCCGCCATCTGTGTGCCGCCAATAAAAAAGCCCCGGGCTTTGCAGCATCGGGGCTTTTCGCGTGCGCTTGCGCAACGCACAGCATTCAGCTCAGGTGATCGGAGATCAGCTTGGTCATCTCGAACATCGACACCTGGGCCTTGCCGCCAAACACGGCTTTCAGCTTGTCGTCCGCATTGATCATGCGGCGGTTGGCCGCGTCCTGCAGGTTGTGCTTCTTGATGTAATCCCAGACCTTCTTCGTGACTTCAGTGCGTGGCAGCGGATTGGCGCCAACCACAGGAGCCAGCGTCGCAGACGGCTTCATTTCTTTCATGAAGGCTGCGTTAGGCTTGCGTGCCGGTGCTGCCTTTGCTGCAGGTTTTGCCGCTGGTGCCGCTTTCTTGGCTGCAGGCTTGGCCGCCGCCGCTTTCTTTGCTGGTGCTGCTGGGGTTTTCTTGGCTGTTGCCATATTCGAGCCTCCTTAACGAACACTGTAATAGTTGCGCAATTCAATCGCACGGCTAATATTGGCGGGGGTTTGCTCAGTATGCAAGTGTTTTTCGTGTTTTTTCACGGAAACGATACGGAAATGCCAGCCACTGTGCACACTGGGCGCGCCCGCTGGTGTCCTGGGCAATCCTGGTGTATTCCGATGGCGCATCCGTAAAAAATTGTTTATATTATAATATTTGCAATATTTATCGGATATTGTCATGAATCGACTGCTTACTGCAGGTGCGCTTGCCATTTCGGTTGCCGCGCCAGTCCAAGCCGCCGCACCCGGGGGCTTGAAGGATGCCTTGTCGGGCGAACGCCTGGGCTTGTTGCCGGGGACGCACTTCCGGCTGGCCGACGGCCATTGCGCGGATTGTCCCACGCTGAAACAGGGCCTGTGGTACTTCCGCGGCCAGACCCTGGCCGTGCCGCAGGGTGCACCGCTGTCGTCCTATGCACCGACCGGCGACATCATGCAGGACGTGCGCGACTGGGCCGCCGGCGGCGCGGCCGGGCAGCTCGACTATCCGGGCCTGGTGTGGCTGGCCGCGCCGCACATCCTCGACGACGCCACCATCCTGCCCGCCGGCGGCTTGCTGCGCAGCGTGGACGGCGTGCAGACGGGCTTCCACCTGACGCCGAAGATCGCCAGCAACCGCTCGTTCTGGGATGGCAAGACCACGGCGTTCTTCGCGCAGCGCCATGTGCGCATGCGCGGCACGTACACCGCGCAGCAATCGGCGTTCATCGCGCGCACCGTGTGGCCGAAGGACTTCGTCATCGATGGAACCAAACTCGCGCCGCAGCCGCTGGCGGCCGATGAAACCTTGCGCGGTTTCGTGCGCGCCGATGGCGGCGGAGCATCCAGCCCATACGCGGCGCGGCTGCTGTGGGAGCGCCAGCCGCGGCTGGCGCAGGAGCGGCAATGGCGCGACAAGGCCGTCATCGGCATCATGTTGAATGGCGCGCAGGGCGATGACGATGAAGCCTTTGGCGGCCACTTCGGCATTGCCACCGGCCGGATGGGCGGTCAGGGCGAATGGTCGGACTGGATCGTCAACAATTTCTATAACCTCGATTCCTACAGTGAAAAGGGCACCATCGCGGCGCCCGTCACGATGGACAATTACCTGATGGACGTCAACAGCGGCCAGAGTTATTACCGGCCTTCGTACATGCTGGTGGCGGTGCTGAACCAGCCGCGCACGGCGGTGGCGTACCAGGGCGGCGTGCAGCGCGTGTTCAACCATTTTTACCGCCACGATTTCAACTACCGCCACGCCCAGGCCAATTGCGCCGGCATCAGCGTGGACGTGTTCAAGGCGCTGGGCTGGAACGTGCCGGAGCGTGGCCCCACCAGCCCGTTGAAGGCGGTCGGCGCCTATGCCTACCTGGCCGCCAAGGACATGAGCCTGGAGAGCGGCCGCAAGATCTACGATTACCTGACCGAGGAACAGGTGCGCCTGTACCCGGCTGTGGCGTTCGAAGCGCTGGGCGAGGACTTGCTGCAGCTGGTGGGCGCGCGTCCCGGCCTGGGGCGGACCTTGAGCGGTTTTGAAAAGCAGTTGCAAAGCGACGTGGAGGCGCTGGTGCTGGTGCGCATCCCGCAAATCCCGTCCAGCCGCGTGATGGGATCGAATCCGGTGTTTTCGTTCGATGAATTCATGCAGCGCACGCCGCCGGACCGGGCCGACTGGAAGATCGTGCCGGTCGATGCGCGGCCATTCCCCGCTGAATTGCGCGATCCGGCCGTCGCGCCGGTGCCCGCGCCGGCGCTGGTGCCGTGGCCGGTGGCGGCCATCGTGGCGGGCGTGATCGGCGTGGCGGGCTGGATGCACCGGCGCCGGCGCCGCGCGGTGCGGCCAGCCGAAGCGGCGTAACCGACCCGCAAACTGGAAGTAAAGCAGATAAACAAGCGGCCCGGCGCCAATGGCGGCCGGGCCGTTTCGCGGTACCGGCAGGATTCGGGCCGTATCCGGGCAGGATTCGGGCCGATTGCAGCCTGTCCTTAACGCAAGCCCGGCATCATGCCTTTCATGGCGCGCATCATCTTCATCATGCCACCGCCGGACAGCTTCTTCATCATGGTCTGCATCTGCTCGAACTGCGTCAGCATGCGGTTGACTTCCTGCACCTGCACGCCGGCGCCGGCCGCGATGCGGCGTTTGCGGTTTGCCTTGATCAATTCCGGCTTGGCGCGTTCGGCCGGCGTCATGGAATCAATGATGCCGACCATGCGGCGCACCTGCTTGTCGGCCTGGTCCATGTTGGCGCCACCGGCGGCCTGCTGGAATTGCGCAGGCAATTTGTCCACCAGGCTGGCCATGCCGCCCATTTTCTTCATCTGGCCCAGCTGCGCCTTGAAGTCGTTCATGTCGAACTTCCCGCCCGACTTGACCTTGGCCGCCAGGTCGGCCGCGGCCTTCGCGTCGACACCCTTGCGCGCTTCTTCCACCAGCGCCAGGATGTCGCCCATGCCGAGCACGCGGTTGGCCATGCGGGCCGGGTCGAACGCTTCCAGGCCGTCGAGTTTTTCCGAGACGCCGGCAAACTTGATCGGCTTGCCCGTCACGTGGCGCACCGACAGCGCCGCGCCGCCGCGCGAATCGCCATCGAGCTTGGTCAGCACGATACCGGTCAGCGGCAGCGCATCGTTGAAGGCCTTGGCGGTGTTGATGGCGTCCTGGCCCAGCATCGCGTCGACCACGAACAGGGTTTCAATCGGCTTGATCGCGCCGTGCACGGCGGCGATTTCCTTCATCATTTCCTCATCGATACCGAGGCGGCCCGCGGTGTCGACGATCAGCACGTCGTGGTAATGCTTTTTCGCCCAGTCCAGCGCGGCCAGCGCGATGTCGACTGGTTTGTCCTGCGGCGTGGACGGGAAGAAGTCCGCGCCGGCCTGGCCGGACACGGTTTTCAGCTGGGCGATCGCGGCGGGACGGTAAACGTCGGCCGAGACCGTCAGCACTTTCTTTTTCTTTTCTTCCTTGAGGTACTTGGCCAGCTTGCCGACCGTGGTGGTTTTACCCACACCCTGCAAACCTGCCATCAGGATGATGGCGGGCGGCTGCTGGGCAAAGCTCAGCTGGGTCGCTTCCGGCCCCAGGTCGGCGCCCATCAGCGCGGCCATTTCGCGCTGCACCACGCCGACCAGCGCCTGGCCCGGCGTCAGCGAGGAAATCACTTCCTCGCCCAGCGCCTTTTCCTTGACCTTGGCAATGAATTCCCGCACTGCCGGCAGGGCGACGTCCGCCTCCAGCAGCGCCATGCGCACTTCGCGCAGCATTTCCGCCGTATTGGCTTCGGTCAGGCGCGCCTCGCCGCGCATGGTCTTGACGACCTTGGCAAGGCGTTGAGTCAGATTGTCTAGCATGTCAGGCCTACTGAATGGTGGATGCCCGGCCTGGGAGCCCGGCACCCATGTTGTCTAATAGAAGGTACAAATAGCAGCGGCGCCGGCCCACGGGGCACGGCGCCGCCAAATTCCGCCATTTTACCTTAGAGCCTATCCCAGTAGGGAATACGGCTCCCTGCCGGGAACAGGCGAATAGGCTAATAGACTGTTAGTGCGGCAATACCAGCTTCAGGATCGCATTGCCGGAAATGACGGCAAAGCTGTACGGGCCGGTAGGCGTCACTTCCGGCTGGAAGCCCAGCCGCCCGGGCAGGGCGCCCGTCACGGTGCCATATTGGCCGGGAATGCCCGCGACGACTTCCTTGCCGCTGGCGGTGATGCGGTAAATGGCGCTGCCTTCCACCGTGTATTTAAAGCCATCCGGCGCCACACCGATTTCCGCCGGCAGCGCCGCGATGGTCGTCACCGTACCGTCCGGCGTAATCTTGCGCACGTTATTCGTCGCGCCCACGGACTCGCGCACGTACACGTTGCCGGCCGCATCGAGGCCGGCAAGTTCCGGCATGATGAAGCGCGCCGCCGCGCCGGCGCCATCGACTTGCTGGTTGCTGGAGCCGGTCGCAGCCGGCTGCCCTGCCAGCAGGCTCAAGGCGCCATCCGGCGTCATCTTGTACACCGCGCCGCCCAGGGGCTGGATACGGCCCTGCAGCGGCAACGTCTCGCTGATGTGCACGTTGCCGGCCGTGTCGGCCAGGATCTTGCCGGGGATACCGAACGTCTTGCGGACCAGCACTGTGCTGACGGTATTGTCCGGTGCGATTTTCCGCAGGTACAGGCCGCTCGGGCGCTGGATCGCGTTGAACGGTTCCGGATAATCGGCAACGTAGATATTGCCGGCGCCATCGGCCGCCAGCGCATACGGATTGGTAAAGCGCGCGCTTGTGCCAGGACCGTCGACGTTGGTGACGGCGTCGTACGCGAGACCGGCGAAGGGGTGCAACTGCTTATCCTGCAGTTGGCGGATATCCGTGCGGCGCACCAGCAGGATCTTGCCGTTCGCGACACGCAGATGCAACGGGTAAGCCTGGTCGAGCACTTCCGGCACGTCCAGGAACTGGCCCTGGAACAGGGTTTCCGCAGGACCGGCGCCCAGGCGCCGCACCGCATAAGACTTCGTCGTGGTGTTGCGTACGAGTACCAGCGGGATGCCGTTGGCGTCCAGCGCCAGGCTGGACAGGACTTCCTGGCCGCTGCTGGTGGCTGACGCCGGCAAGACCGTGCTGGTGACACCGGCCGGAGTGACTTTACTCAAGCGGTTGCCATGCAACACCAGCAAGTTGCCATCGCGGTCGCCGGCCGCCGCATCGATGCCGGCAAAGCGTGCCGTTTGGCCCGGCCCATCCACCGGCAGGCTGCTGTAATCGTTTTCGTCGCCCGCCAGGACCGTGGCAGCGCCGGGGCCGGCCAGCACGATACTGCGGTTGCGTACGACATAGGCGGTGTTGCCCGGACCGGCCACCAGCATCCTGGCGTCGCCCAGCAAGGGATCCTGGACCAGCGTAGTGATGCCGCCGTCCGGCGCCAGTTGCCGCAAAGAGATCTTGCCGTCGCTGACGTCGGTGAACAGCAGCGCCCCATTGTTGCCGGATGCAATGAGCTGCGGGTACGCAGCCTGCGCCTGGCCGGCAGAGCCGTCTACCTGGCGGGTCGTGCCTTCCACCAGTGTCGAGACCACGCCGGCTGTCGTGACTTTACGGATCGCATAGCGATAGCCCGATTCCGTCACGTACAGGTTACCCTGGCTGTCCGTGGCGGCATGGGCAATGTTGAAGAAGCGCGCCGCCGTGCCGGCGCCGTCCGCATTGCCGGGGCCGCCCAGGCTGCCGGCGACCAGGCTGAGGCCCGGCGCGCCCGGGTCCGGGTACAACGTCAGCTTGATGGTCTTGCTGGCGCCGCCAGCGCTGGCGGAAATGTCCACTTGCGTCATCGCCGCCACGCTGGCGGGCGGCACGTAATTCACGGTGGCGCCGCTGGTGGCCGACAGGCTGCCTGGCGCACCGGCCGCCAGCTGCCATGTGACGGTATCGCTGCTGGACAGCGTGGCAGTCAGCGCCACCGGTTTGCCGCCGGACAGGACCCGGTTCGCCGCGGATGCGAGGGTGATCGACGGCGGCGTGGGGGCGGCAGGCGTGGAGGTGGCGCCACCGCCGCCTCCACAGGCAGCCAGCGTAGCAAGCAGGACGGCAGCGGCCAGGATAGAGCGGATAGGGGTCATGGTGGAAATACGTTATTTCAGGAGGAGTGATTATCCATAAATACAACCTTGTCATATTCACACAATGTAACGATACGAATGTTTTTTTGATTTCCTTGCTTTATATCTATTAGCGCTTGGTATGATCTGGTCACAATCTGATTCGGCTGGTTGACTATTCCAGGAGACGTGACGCAATGAAGAAAACAGCAATCGTGAAGGCTATGGTGGCGGCGCTGGCGCTGGCGGCGCAGTTCCCGGGATACGCGCAGGCGCAGGACGTGGTGCGCCTCGGTAACCTGAAATTCGCGCATTACGGCGCCGTATCGTACATCAAGGAAATCGCGCCCAAGTGCGGCATCAAGGTGGAAGAACACATGTTTGCCAAGGGGCTGGACGTGATGCAGGCCATCATTGCCGGCGAACTCGACGTCGGCACCACGGCGTCGGAAGCGGCGATTTCCGGCCGCGCGGGCGGCGCGCCGATCTATGTCGTGGCCGGCTTTGCCAAGGGCGGTGCGCGCCTGGTGGGGCGTACCGACCTGAAACTGAAGTCGCTCAAGGATTTGAAGGGCAAGAAAGTCGGCGTCACGCGCGGCGGCATCCAGGAAGTGCTGTTGCTGGCGGAATTACAGCAGGCCGGCCTCACGGCGTCGGACCAGCCGGGCAAGGACGTGCAACTGGTATTCCTCGCTTACGCGGATTTGAACCAGGCGCTGCTGGGCAAGAATATCGACGCCATGATGCAGTCGGAACCGCAATCGTCGCAAGCCATCAATAAAGGCTTTGGCACGGAAATGCTGAAGCCGTACGATACGCCGATCGGCGAGCCGGTCCGTACCATGGTGATGACGGAAAAGTTTTACAAGGAAAAGCGGCCGGTCGCGGAAAAATTCATGCGCTGCTTCGTGGAAGCCACCAAGACCTTCATCGACCAGCCGGCCACGGCGGAAAAATACGTGCGCGACGTGGTGTTCAAGGGCCAGATCACCAGCGACGATTTCCAGGACGCCATCAGCAATTCGCCGTATTCCTATGACATCACGCCGGAACACATCCAGGTCACGACCGACGTGATGGTGAAAACCGGCGTGGGGCGCATGGCCAAGCCGCCGGTCGCGAAAGACTGGGTCAAGACGGATTTGCTCGATGCGGCCAAGAAAAGCCTGAACGTCAAATAAGGGGCGCCCATGGGGAACTGGCGTAAGACGTGGAAGGAAGCCGGCGTCGGCCTGGTGGTGCCGGCAGTGGCCATCGCCATCTGGCAAGTGGTGGCCATGAATGGCTGGGTCAACCCGCAAGTGCTGCCGGCGCCGCTGGCCGTGGTGGAAAAGTGGATTGCTTACCTGTTGCCGCTGCAGCCGTATGCGGCGGAGCAGGGCAGCTGGCTGGCCTGGGCTTTTTCCGGCGAGCTGATCCATGACGCCATGGGCAGCCTGTACCGCGTGGGCGTCGGCTTTGCCATCGGCGCCGGGCTGGCGCTGCCGCTGGGCCTGCTCATGGGCGCCAGTCCCCGCGTGTATGCGTGGCTGAACCCGCTGGTGCAACTGCTGCGGCCGATTCCACCGATTGCCTACATCCCGCTGTCGATCCTGTGGTTTGGCCTGGGCAACCCGCCAGCGGTGTTCCTGATTTCACTGGGCGCGTTCTTCCCGGTGCTGATGAACACCATCGCCGGCGTGCGCCAGGTCGACGGCATTTATATCCGGGCCGCCCGCAACCTCGGCGCCTCCGGCGCCACCCTGTTCGTGCGCGTGATGTTGCCCGCCGCCGTGCCGTATATCCTGTCCGGCGTGCGGATCGGCATCGGTACCGCGTTCATCGTGGTGATCGTGTCGGAAATGATCGCGGTGAACAACGGGCTGGGCTTCCGCATCCTGGAAGCGCGCGAATATTTTTGGTCCGACAAGATCATTGCCGGCATGATCACGATAGGCTTGCTGGGCCTGGCCATCGACGTGGCCATGAACCGCCTGAATAATTACCTGTTGCGCTGGCACCGGGGACTGGAGCATTGATGAGCGATACGCATATCCACGTCGACCACGTCCATAAAGTCTTCAAAACTGCGGAGCGCGACGTGGTGGCGCTGCAGGACATCCACCTCGATATTCCGCGCGGCCAGTTCGTCTGCCTGCTGGGCCCCTCGGGCTGCGGCAAATCCACGCTGCTCAATGCGATCGCCGGGTTTGCGCCGCCCACCAGCGGCACCATCGTCGCCGACGGCAAGGTGGTGCAGGCGCCGGGCCCGGAGCGTGGCATGGTGTTCCAGGAATACGCGCTGTTCCCGTGGATGACGGTGGAAGACAATGTCGCCTTCGGCCTGGAAATCAAGGGCATGGCCAAGGCCGACATCGGCGCCACCGTGGCGCGCCTGTTGCAGATGCTGTCGCTGCACGATTTCCGCCACCGCTATCCGAAGGACTTGTCGGGCGGCATGCGCCAGCGCGTGGCGATTGCCCGCGTGCTGGCGCTTGACTCGCCGATCATGCTGATGGATGAACCGTTTGGCGCGCTCGATGCGCTGACCCGGCGCAATTTGCAGGATGAATTGCTGCGTATCTGGGCGGAACTGAAAAAGACCATCATTTTCGTCACGCACAGCATCGAGGAAGCGATCTACCTGGCCGACCGCATCGTGGTGATGACGTACCGCCCCGGCACCGTGAAACGCGACTTGCTGGTGGACTTGCCGCGCACGCGCGACCCGGCCGCCCCGCACTTCAATGACCTCAAGCGTGAACTGGGCATGCTGGTGATGGAAGAACAGCAACGCCACCACAACGATGAATTGCGCATGGCGGCGGTGGACTGAGACGCCGTGCCGGCACGCCCGCGGCCAGGCGGCGGGCGGCGCACCTGCCTGCACCTGTCCCGGCAGGCGATGGTAAACTAAACCCTTATGCAAACCATTTTCCTGATTGCAGCCACGCTGCTGTATGTTTTATGCGCTTTCCTGCCATCGCGGCAGGCTGCCGCGATTTCCGCCGCCACCGCCGTGGCCTGGCTGCTGCATGGCGCCAGCCTGTGGATGGCGGTGCTGACGCCGGGTTTCCTGCGCATCGGCTTTGCCACCATGCTGTCGTCGGCGCTGTGGATTTCCGTCGGCGCGTATTGGCTGGAAAACCGCAATTTTTCACTGGATGGCTTGCGCCGCCTGGTGATGCCGACCGCCGCGGTGGCGGTCGCGCTGCAGGGGGCGTTCCCCGGCGCGCTGGTGCCGCTGGGCACGGCCATGCTGGGCTGGCACATCGCGATCGCCACGCTGGCGTACAGTACGCTGACCATTGCCGCCTTCCACGCGGTGCTGATGGCGCTGCAGGAATCGCGGCTGCATACGCGCGGCGAGGGCGGCGGCTTCCTGTCGTCGGCGCTGGACCAGTTGCCGGCGCTCTTGACGATGGAAAAGCTGTTGTTCCGCATGATCGCGCTGGGATTCCTGCTGTTGTCGATGACGGTGCTGTCGGGCATCGTGTTTTCCGAAGAATTGTTTGGCAAGGCGCTCAAGTGGGATCACAAGTCCGTGTTCACCTTGCTGTCCTGGATGCTGTTTGCCGCGCTGCTGGCCGGCCGCCATTTCCGCGGCTGGCGCGGCAAGACCGCGCTGAGTTTCACCTTGGCCGGTTTCGCCACCTTGCTGCTGGCGTACGTCGGCAGCCGTTTCGTGCTGGAAGTCGTCTTGCATAGGGGAGTAGGCTGATGTCGCGTTTGTTGTTCTGGGTCGCCTTGGCCTGTCTGGTGGTGGCGGCAATCCGCTCCAAGTTGCGGCAGGCGGCTAAGCGCCACCAGCAAATGAACCAGCCGGACCCGCGCGAACAAATCCATCCGCAGCCCACCCGCGCGGAATCCATGGCGGCGCGCAGCCGTGCCCAGGCCACCGCCAATGCCGAGACCATGCTGTGCTGCGCGCATTGCGGCGTGTATTTCCCCGCGTCGGAAAACGTGCCGGCCGGCGGCCGCGATTACTGCAGCGCTGCGCACGCCCCCCGTTAAGCCCGCCACGTGGTTGCGCGCCTGCACACCCTGACGTACGAATCGCGCGCCACGTTCTGGCGCTCGCTCGATGCGCTGAACGGCACGCGGGTGGTGATCGCCATCGTGCTGCTGATCTACCAGAGCCTGGACGCGCGCAGCATCCCGCTGCTGGTCGGGCAGTCGGTCTACCTGCAGGCATGCGTGGGGTACCTGCTGCTGGCCGTGTCGTTCGTGCTGGTGACGTCGTACTGGCGCCAGCGCTTCCTTCTGCAGCTGCTGACCCAGATCGCCTGCGACCTGGCCATCATTTCCCTCTTATATATAGGCGCCGGCGGCATCCGCAGCGGGCTGGCCATCCTGTACCTGTTCCCGCTGGCCGGCATGGCGATCCTGGCGCCGCTGGTGCTGGCGCTGTTTTGCGCTTCGCTGGTGGCGCTGTTCATGCTGGGCGCCAGCGTCTGGCACCTGTGGACCGGCGGCGAACTGACGCTGCTGCAGTCGGGCCTGTTTGGCGCGGCGTTCCTGTCGGTGGTGGTGGTGGTCAACCGCATGGCGGCCAAGCTGATCGGCCAGGAAGAGCTGGCGGTACGGCGCGGCGTGGAAATCGGCGTGCAGCAGGCCGTCAACCGGCTGGTGATGTCGCACATGAGCGACGGTATCGTGGTGGTGGGCGCCCATGGCGAAGTGTATGCGGGCAATCCGTCGGCGCAGCAGATGCTGGGCCTGGCCGGGTTCGACCTGGCCACGCGCCTGGCCGACACCCCGTCGCTGCAGCCGGTGGCGCAAGCCTACGACGAATGGCACGCCGACCGCAGCCTGGCCACTGCGTTCGTCACCATCAAGCCGTATACCGACCCGGCGCTGCAGGAAGTCACTGCAGCCTGGAGCGCGCGGCGCGACATGGTGTCGCACCTGAAGGTGCGTTTTGCCGCGGTCGATACGGAAGGGCTGGGCGTGGAGCGCAGCGTGATTTTCCTGCAGGACGTGACGGGCATCGAAAACCAGGCGCAGGAATTGAAGCTGGCATCGATGGGGCGCCTGACCGCCAGTATTGCCCATGAGGTGCGCAATCCGCTGTCGGCCATCGGCCACGCGACGTCGCTGCTGACGGAAGATTTGACGGCGCCGGTGCACGTGCGGCTGTTGAAAATCATCGGCGACAACGTCTCGCGCGTGAACCGCATGGTGGAAGATATCCTGCAATTGTCGCGCAAGGTGCAGCCGCATTGCGAACCGCTGGCGCTGGACGACTTCCTGGCCGAACTGGTGGCTGAATTCGAGGAAACCCATGGCCTGGCCGCCGACGTGATCGAGCTGCGGCATGCGCCCAAGGCCACGGTGCGCTTCGATCCGCTGCACTTGCGCGAAGTCGTGCTGAACCTGCTGAACAATGCGGTGCGCTACGCCAGCGGCGGGCCGGCCAGCATCCGCCTGTTTGCCGTGACCGACCGCATGCGGCGCATGGAATTGCACGTGCAGGACGACGGTCCCGGCATTTCGCCGGAAGTGCGGGCCCACCTGTTTGAACCGTTTTACACCACGTCCAGCAAGGGTACCGGGCTGGGCCTGTATCTGGCGCGGGAATTGTGCTTGAATAACGAAGCCATGCTGGACTATGAATACCGCTTCGGTTCCGAGCAACACGCCGACGGCAGCCGCAAGTCCAGCGGCCGGTTCGTCATCACCTTTGCCGGCGCCGCGAAACCATAGGGCGGGTGTCCCGCGCCATCGGACCGCGCATGCCCAATCGATAAAGAGACTTCCATGAATACTCCCCGCAGTTCTCCCCGCGTCCTGGTCATCGATGACGAGGCCGACCTGCGCGAACTGCTGGAAATCACGCTGCTGAAAATGGGGCTGGACGTGGACAGCGCGGAAACCCTGGCGCAAGCGCGCGCGCTGCTGGCCAAACACGAATATGCGCTGGTGCTGACCGACATGCGCCTGCCGGACGGCCTGGGGCTGGAACTGGTGCGCGAAGTATCGGCCGCGTTCCGCAATACGCCGATCGCGGTGGTGACCGCCTATGGCAGTACCGACAACGCCGTGGTGGCGCTGAAGGCCGGCGCGTTTGACTATATCAGCAAGCCGGTCGCGCTCGACCAGCTGCGCCTGATGGTGCAATCGGCGCTGCGCCTGAACGCGCCGCCGTCGGAAACCCAGAGCGCGCCGTCCGCCCCGAGCCGCCTGCGTGGCGAATCGGCCGTGATCCAGGCGCTGCGCGCGCAAATCGCGCGGCTGGCGCGCTCGATGGCGCCGATCGCCATCACCGGCGAATCGGGCAGCGGCAAGGAACTGGCGGCGCGCGAAGTGCACGCGCAGGGTTCGCGCGCCGGCAAGCCATTCATCGCCGTCAATTGCGGCGCGATTCCCGAAGCACTGATGGAAGCGGAATTCTTTGGCTACCGCAAGGGCGCGTTCACCGGCGCCCAGGATGAGCGCGACGGCTTCTTCCAGGCCGCCAACGGCGGCACCCTGATGCTCGATGAGGTGGCGGACTTGCCGCTGGCGATGCAGGTCAAGCTGTTGCGCGCGATCCAGGAGCGGCGCGTGCGCAAGATCGGCGCCACGGTGGAAGAGCCGGTCGACGTGCGCATCATCAGCGCCACGCATAAAAACCTGGAAAAACTCGTGGAAGAGGGGCATTTCCGGCAAGACTTGTTTTACCGGCTTAACGTCATTGAACTGGCGCTGCCGCCGCTGCGCGACCGGCTGGACGACCTGGAAATATTAACCGACGCAATACTCGAACGGCTCGGCACATTTGAACAAAAAGTGCGGCTGGGGCCGGGGGTATTGGACACCCTGCGCGGTTATTCCTTCCCCGGCAATGTGCGGGAATTGGAAAATATCCTGGAACGCGCGCTGGCGTTCGCCAATGACGGCGTGATTGAAGTGCGCGACCTGGCGTTAAAAGGTGCGCGCCTGGCCGACGCGCCGCCCGGTTATGTGCCGCTGCCGCAGGAATTGGAAGGCGAGGCCCCGGCCTGGGCCAAATCGCCGGCCGCGGCGGCGGCCGCGATCGGCGCGGCCGACCATGGCGGCGCGCCGGCCAAACCCGCTGAAACCGTGGCGCCGGCGGCCGGCAACTCCGGCATTTCCGGCATATCCAGCCTGGCCGGAGGCAATAATCCGGCCGCCGCGCCGAATATGCCGCCATTGCCGGTACTGGATATATTGCCGAGTAATTTGCCGGAATACCTGGCCATGGTGGAACGGGAAATCATCCAGCGCGCGCTGGCGCAAACCCAATATAACCGCACGCAGGCGGCCAGCCTGCTGGGCATCAGTTTCCGCCAATTGCGCTACCAGATGCAGAAACTGAATATCCAGGAACCGGATTCGTGACTTATTTAATCGATGCCGATGGCTGGTGCACCGCCGCCTGGCGCTATGACTCGCCGCACTTCAACCGGCGCCCGCCGGATTGCGCCGTGGATTTACTGGTGGTGCATAACATCAGCCTGCCCGCAGGCCGGTTTGGCGGGCCGCATGTGTCGGACCTGTTTACCGGCCGCGTAGACTATAATGCTGACCCGTCGTTTGCGGACTTGCGCGACGTGCAAGTGTCGGCGCACTTTTTCGTACGGCGCGATGGGCGGCTCGTGCAATACGTTTCCTGCAACGAGCGCGCGTGGCACGCGGGCGCGTCATCGTTCCAGGGCCGGGCCAATTGCAATGATTTTTCCATTGGCGTGGAGCTGGAGGGAACTGACAATGTTGCGTTTACGTCAGTCCAGTATGAGGTGCTGGCGGCGCTGGTCCAGGCATTGCAAAAACGCTATCCGTTGCGCTGGGTGACCGGCCATGAACACGTGGCGCCGGGCCGCAAAACCGACCCCGGACCCTGCTTCGACTGGACCCGGCTGGAGGGCTTGCTTAAAGAAAAGGCAGGCGAAAATGGTGCGTTAGTGCTTGCTCACCGGGTAACGCCTGCTGTTTAGGGCATCTCTAAATGTCAATGAAAAAATGCCTATCCCGGAGAAATTTAGCGCTTGCCGGGTCCGGGCGCCGTCACTACAATTAGTGCCATCAATTGCACATCTCACTAGATTTAGTGCAAACTGTTGTTAGTTATTCAAAGCTGGCTTTAGAGTAACGACAAGGAAACCCCACAAAATGTTGCCAAGCCAGCTGAAGCTTATAGCCTGGCCGCTGCATTTTGTCCGTTATAAAAACACGCGATAGCGGCCACGCAGTCTTAATCGGGAGCTTCAATGCAATCAATTCACTCTTCTGACATTTCCGTATCGCCGGCAGCGCCGGCAGGCGCCGGCCTGGCGTCCGTTGCAGGCGCCCTGGGCGATTACCGCATCATCCGGCGCAATGGCGCCGTGGTGGCGTTCGAACCGTCGAAAATCGCCGTTGCCATGACCAAGGCTTTCCTGGCCGTCCAGGGCGGCCAGAGCGCGGCTTCGGCCAGCGTGCGTGAAATCGTCGAAGAGTTGACCCGCAACGTGGTGGCCGCGCTGGTGCGCCGCCAGCCATCGGGCGGCACCTTCCACATCGAAGACGTGCAAGACCAGGTGGAACTGGCGCTGATGCGCTCCGGCCAGCATGACGTGGCCCGCGCCTACGTGCTGTACCGCGCCAAGCACATGGAAGAGCGCCGCCTGAAGAAGGAAGCGGCCGGCGCCGCCGCCATCGTGGAACCGCAACTGCACGTGACGGAAAACGGGGAACGCCGTCCGCTGGTGATGCAGGAAGTGCGCGACCTGATCAATGCAGCCTGCTCGGGCCTGGAAAAGCATGTCGACGCCGACGCGATCCTGGCGGAAACCGTGAAAAACCTGTACGACGGCGTGCCGGTCGAGGAATTGCATAAGTCCGCCATCCTGGCCGCCCGCGCGCTGATGGAAAAAGACCCGGCCTATTCGCAAGTGACGGCCCGCATCCTGCTGCACACGATCCGCAAGGAAGTGTTCGGCAAGGAAGTCGCCCAGGCCAAGGCTGCCGCGGAATACATTGAATACTTCCCGAAATACATTGCCAAGGGCATCGAAGCGGAATTGCTGGACGCCAAACTGGCGGAATTCGACCTGGCCAAGCTGGCCAAGGCGCTGGTGGCGGACCGCGACCTGCAGTTCGGCTACATCGGCCTGCAAACCCTGTACGACCGCTACTTCCTGCACGTGCGCGAT
>CBIHOX010000094.1:0-23447 GCA_966211685.1 uncultured Pseudoduganella sp. | reverse complement strand
CGGCGCGCCGCTTCCACGCCCAGCGGCGCATCCTCGAACACGATGGCGTCGGCCGGCGCCACGCCGCAGCGCTCGGCCGCCAGCAGGAACACGTCCGGTTCCGGCTTGCCGCGCGCCACGTCGGCCGCGCCGACCACCGTGTCGACGTGGCGGCGCAAGTCGAGGCCGTCCAGCGTGAACGTGATGTTGTCGTTCGGCGCGGCGGTCGCCACGGCCAGCGCGATGCCTTCCTGTTTGGCCTTGCCGATCAGCTCCATGAAGCCTGCCGCGGTCTTCAGGTGCGGCGCGTACAGTTCGCGGTACAGCGTTTCCTTTTCCTCGTCGAGGTGCCTGGCCTCTTCCTTGGTGTACGGCTTGCCGAAGTACGTGCTCATGATTTCATGGCTCTGGCGGCCCGCCGTGTCGCGGAAAAACGCATCGGCGTCGAGGATCATGTCGCGGCGGGCGAAAAACTCCAGCCAGGACTTCATGTGGAAGTCCATGTTGTCGACGATGGTGCCGTCCATGTCGAAGATGAAGGCGCGGCGGGCGGTGGTTGCGCTCATTGCTCAGACGCCCTGTTTCAGCGAAGCGGAAATGAAGTCGTCCAGATCGCCGTCCAGCACGTTTTTCGTGTTGCCGGTCTCGAAGCCGGTACGCAAGTCCTTGATGCGCGACTGGTCCAGCACGTACGAACGGATCTGGTGGCCCCAGCCCACGTCGGTCTTGGAATCCTCGAGTTTTTGCTGTTCGCTCATGCGCTTGCGCAGTTCCAGCTCATACAGCTTGGCCTTCAGCATTTCCATGGCTTCGGCCTTGTTGCGGTGCTGCGAGCGGTCGTTCTGGCACTGCACGACAATACCGGTCGGGTTGTGCGTCAGGCGCACCGCGGAGTCGGTCTTGTTGATGTGCTGGCCGCCGGCGCCCGAGGCGCGGTAGGTGTCGATGCGCAGGTCGGCCGGATTGATTTCAATGTCGATCGAATCGTCGACTTCCGGATACACGAACAGCGACGTGAACGACGTGTGGCGGCCATTGGCCGAGTCGAACGGCGACTTGCGCACCAGGCGGTGCACGCCGGTCTCGGTGCGCAGGAAGCCGTACGCGTGGTCGCCCTCGACCTTGATGGTGGCGGTCTTGATGCCGGCGACTTCACCGTCGGACTGTTCCAGCACCTCGGCCTTGAAGCCCTTGCGCTCACAATAGCGCAGGTATTGGCGCAACAGCATCGACGCCCAGTCCTGCGCCTCGGTGCCGCCGGCGCCGGCCTGGATATCGATGAAGCAATTGTTCGGGTCCATCGGATTGTTGAACATCCGGCGGAATTCCATGCCTTCGATGACTTTTTTCGTTTCCTCGGCGTCCTGCGCGATCGCTTCGAGCGTGTCGTCGTCGCCTTCTTCCTTGGCCATGGCGAACAGGTCCCCCATGTCGCGCAAGTCCTGGTCGGCCTTTTGCAAGGTCAGGACAATGGCTTCCAGCGCTTTCTTTTCGCGGCCCAGGTCCTGGGCGCGTTTCGGGTCATTCCAGACGTTGGGGTCTTCCAGTTCCCCGTTTACCTGCTCGAGTTTCTCCGACTTGACAGTGAAGTCAAAGATACCTCCGAAGTTCGGCTTCGCGGGTCGTCAGATCGGCGAGCAGGGCGGAGAGGGCATTGATGCGTTCGGCTTCCATCTTATGGTCTTCTTCGTAGTGAAATCAAACCTTGGATTATACCCGAGCCCGGGCGGTTCCCGGGAGTGCCTGCGGCGCGGGGGCGCGGGCAGGACGCGATTCGGGCGCGATTCCCGGTGCGCGCTTGCTTGAACCGGGCCGGAGTTGGCCGTATGATCGCGCTCAACCTTTTGCCAACCGGACAAAACCATGCGCCTTGCCACCTGCCCAGCCTGTATCGTTCCGACGCTTTCCGCCCTGCTGCTGGCAGGCTGCGCCAGTGCACCGGTGGCGCCCATTCCGCCAGGACAGGCCGCCGATGCGGCGCCGGCGGCGCAAGCGACGCCGGACGGGGCGCGCGCCACTGTCGCGCTGCTGGAAACGTCGGACTTGCACGCGGCCGTGCTCGGTTATGACTATTACAAGCTGGCGCCCGACGCCACGTCCGGCCTGGAGCGCACCGCCACGCTGATTGCCCAGGCCCGGGCGGAATTTCCCGACAATATCCTGATCGACAATGGCGACACCATCCAGGGCAACGCACTGGCCGACCACCAGGCCACGCCCGGCATTGTGCCGTGCAGCCAGCCGCTGGCCGTGCACAAGGCCATGAATGCGCTGCGCTACGACGCCGGCACCGTGGGCAACCATGATTTCGACTATGGCCTGCCGTTCCTGGCGCGGGCGGCGGGCGCGGCGCAGGCTGGCAGCCCAGGCAGCCCAGGCAGCCCCGCCGGCCCCGGGCCGGCTGGCGCACGGTGCGCGGGCGCCGCATTCCCCATCGTGCTGGCCAATGTGCGCGACAGCGTCACCGGCAAGCCGCTGTTCCAGCCCTACGTGATCCTCGACAAGCGCGTCACCGCCACCGGCCCGGACGGCCGGCCGCTGGCCGCCACGGTGCGCATCGGCGTCATCGGCCTGATCACGCCGGTCGTCAACCAGTGGAACCGCAAGGCGCTGGAAGGGCGGGCCGTGGCGGAGGGCATCGTGGAAACCGCGCGCAGGATGATCCCGCAAATGCGCGCCGAAGGAGCGGACGTGGTCGTCGCGGTTTCGCACGGGGGCCTCGATGACGCGCCGTATGCGCCGGACATGGAAAACGGCAGCTGGCACCTGGCGCGCGTGCCGGGCATCGACGCCATGCTGACCGGCCACGCGCACCAGGTGTTTCCCAACGCGGCCGGCACGGGGCCGCAATATGGCTTGCCCGGCGTCGACAGGGTGCGCGGCACGGTGCACGGCGTGCCGACCGTGATGGCAGGCCAGTGGGGCCGCCAGCTCGGCGTGATTGCGCTGGCGCTGCGGCGCGAACACGGGCGCTGGGTCGTCGAGCCCGGGCGCACGGTGGCCCAGGTGCGCGCCGTGGCCGCCGGCGCCGCGCCCGATCCCGCCATCGCAGCGCTGGTGGCCGATGAACACGCGGCGGCGGTTGCTTACGTGCGGGCGCCGCTGGGACGCACGGAAGTGCGCATGTCCACGTATTTTGCCGACGTCGGCGACACCAGCGCGATCGCGCCGGTCAACCAGGCGCAGGCGGCCTACCTGGCGGCGTATGTCAAGGCCAACCTGCCGCACTATGCGCAGCTGCCGGTGCTGTCGGTATCGGCGCCGTTCAAGAGCGGCATGGCGGGGCCGGCCGACTATACCGACGTCAAGCCGGGCGTGCTGGCGCTGAACAATGCCGCCGACCTGTACCTGTACCCGAACGCTCTGTATGGCGTGAAAGTCACGGGCGCGCAATTGAAGGCGTGGCTGGAAAAGGCCGCGCAGCGTTTCAACACCATCGATCCGGCGCGCCGCGACGAGCAGGAACTCGTCAACCCGGCTTTCGCCGGCTTTAACTTCGACATGGTGACCGATCCCGACCTGCAATACCGTATCGACGTGACGCAGCCCCCCGGCAGCCGCATCGTTGCACTGGCGTACCGAGGCAGGCCGGTGGCGGGCGATGCGGCGTTCCTGGTCGCCACCAACAGCTACCGCGCCAGCGGCGGCGGCAACTTTCCCGGACTGGACGGACGCAATACGGTGCTGGCGTCGCCCGACGCCAGCCGCGACGTGCTGATCGCGCATATCCGCCAGGCCGGGGTGCTGACCCGTGCCGCCCTTGGCGGCGCGCGCAGCTGGCGTTTCGCGCCCGTGCGCACCAGCGGCCCGGTCGTCATCCATTCCGCGCCGGGGATGCTGGGCGCGGCGCGCGAAGCCGGGCTGGCGGGCTTGCGCGAACTGCGGGCCGATGATGGCAAGGGCTATGCGGTCTATGCGGTGGACTTGTCGGCGAATTGAATGCCGGCGAAGTGGTCTATATTTGGTATCAATTTTCTTGATGCAATAGATGTTGTTGTGATGTTAAAATCCGGTTTCTTTCCACTGGATCACGCGCCATGCCTGCCCGCCACCTCGCCATTGCCCTGCTGGGCGCCGTTGTTACCGCCCAGGCGCCCGCCGCCGTCTTGAACAGTATCGATTTCGGGATCGCATCCGGCTACAGTGCCTTTATTTACGGCAACGTCAGCAAGGTGACCGACATCGAAGGCCGCGTCGCGGTCGGCGGCAACCTGCAGGCCGACGGGTATTCGTTCGGTTACCGCACGCCGTATGGCAATACGGGGCCCAGCGTCGTCGTCGGCGGCAATATCGCGCTGGGACATGGCGCCATCTACAATGGGCCGACCACCAGCGTCAATACCAACGCCAGTATTGGTCCCATCACGGAATACACGAAGAAAGAAGGCTACGCGGTCTACGCGGGCGCCAACAATTCCACGGTGAATTACCTGGACTTGCGCAAGGGCGCGACCGGCATTGATTTCACCACTGCGAAAAGCCGCATGCTGGACTTGAGCGCGTCGCTCGCCGCCATGGCGGCCAACGGCACCGTGACCCAGCAGGGCGACAACACCCTGTTGAAGGGGGATGGCGTCTCGGGCCTGCAAATCTTCAACCTGTCTTCCGGGCAGGTGCGCAACCTGCAATTAACGAATGTGAAACCCGGCGCGCACGTCGTCATCAACGTGCTGGGTGGCGGCACCGTGGAATTTTCCGGCGGGCAGAGCGGCCTCGAAGCGCTGCGCGACCGCGTGCTGTTCAATGTGCTGAACGCCACGGCGGTCAACGTCAATACGTTCAGCTGGGGTTCGCTGCTGGCCAACCGGGCCGACATCCAGGGCACCGGCCATCTGGAGGGCAACGTGATTGCCAATTCCCTGTCGTCGGCGCTGGAAATCGGCTATGAAAGCTTTGCATCGTACGAATTCCCCAGCCAGGGCGGCGCGGGACAGGCGCCGGAACCGCCGTCGACCGTCCTGCTGGCCAGCGGCGCGGTCCTGATGGGCTGGCTGGCGCGCCGGCGGCGGGCGAGCCGGGCCTGAGGCGCTGGCGGATGCGGCATATTGCCGCATTTTCTTGCTGTAGAAATGCAATTAACAAACATAACAACGTCCGGGCACCAACGGCGGCCTTCAGCGGCAACCGGCGGCAACCAGCGGCCTCCGGCGGCCGGAAGGGCCGCCGGCATGGCGGTTTGGTGGCGCGCTGCACAGAGCCCGCGTGCGTGCGGCGCTAGCATGGTCCTGTCATCCCGATATGGGGGAGCCATGTTACCGGTACTGCGGGCCTTGTCTTCATTGCTGACGGTGCTGTGCGCCGCAACGGCCGCCGCGGCCGCGCACCCGCCATACCACGCGTTGTCGCGCGCCGCGACGCTGGATACCGCGGGCGGCTCCTTGCAAGGCACCCTGACCGTGCCGGTCCCCTTCGGTTGCCCGCCGCTGGTGATCATGCTGGCCGGTTCCGGCCCCACCGACCGCGACGGCAACAGCGCGCTGTTGCCGGGCCGTGGCGACAGTTTGAAATTGCTGGCCCAGGCGCTTGCGGCCAGGGGCATCGCCACGCTGCGCTACGACAAGCGCGGGGTCGCCCACAGCCGTCGTGCCGCCCCGGATGAACTCGCGCTGCGTCCGGCCACCCATGCGGCTGATGCGGCCGCATGGATCGCGCAATTGCGGGCGGAGGGACGCTACGCATCGGTCACGGTGCTGGGCCACAGCGAAGGTTCGCTGATCGGCATGCTGGCCGCGCGCGAGGCCGGCGCGGATGCGTTCATTTCGGTGGCGGGGCCGGCCGACAGCGCCGCCGTGCTGCTGCGCCGCCAGTGGCTGCCGCACATGCAGCCGGAACTGGCGCGCGCCACCAACGGCATGCTGGCGTCGCTGGAGCAGGGCCGGACGCGTGCGCCGGCCGAGCCGGAATTGCAGGCGGTGTTCCGGCCATCCGTGCAGCCGTACATGATGGCGTGGTTCCGCTACGTTCCTGCCCGTGAATTCGCGCGGCTGGCGATGCCGGCGCTGGTGGTGCAGGGCACGCACGATTTCCAGGTCGGCGTGGACCAGGCGTGGAAATTGAAACAGGCCCGGCCGGCCGCGCAACTGGCGCTGGTGGCCGGCATGAACCATATGCTGAAGCTGGCGCCGCGCCAGATGGGGCGGCAGATGGCGTCCTATACCGATCCGGCCTGGCCGGTGGCGCCATCGCTGGTGGACGCGGTGGCGGGATTCGTCCACACGGCGCCGCGCCGCGACGGACGCGAAGAGCGCGGCGCATGCGGATTCAGTGGCGCGGGCCTTTTTGCTGCTGCACCAGGATGAACGGGCTGACCACGCTGGCCCACAGCACCGCATCGGTCGCGGACCAGTGCCGCGCCTGCTCATCGGAGACCTTGGCCAACTGGCCTGCCGTCATCCATGCCGTCACGCTGGCCTTGTCGTCGTGCGCGATGCGCACCGCCACGTCGATCAGGTCGAGTTCATCGGCCACCCAGATCACGTTGCCGGAAGCGAAGTGCTTGATCAGTTCAGACCAGGCCACGCGTGCGGTTTCACGGTTGACCTTGGTATGAAGTTCGATGTCTTTTTCAGGTTTCGTTTGCATGGGCGACATGATAACCGATCCGGCGCATGCGCAGCTTGCCGGACGCGACGCGGGCGGCGTAGTATCGGATGTCCAAATATCGATGAGGAGTCCCGATGCGTATAGTTCATATGGCCGCCGGCGCCGCGCTGGCGCTGGCTTTCCTGGGCGCCCACGCCGCGCCCACCAATGCCGAGTTGCAGCAGCAGGTCGCCGATACCGAACGCGCCTTTGCCGCCACCATGAAGGCGCGCGACCTTGCCGCCTTTGCGCAATTCCTGTCGGCGGAAACCGTGTTCTATTCCGGCCCGGTGCCATTGCGGGGCAGGGAACAGGTGACGCAATTCTGGAAGAAATTTTATGACGGCAAGGAGGCGCCTTTTTCATGGGAACCGGACCAGGTCGACGTGATTGATTCGGGCACGCTGGCGCATTCGTCGGGGCCGGTATACGACCCCAAGGGCAAGCTGATCGGCCGCTTCAATTCCATATGGCGGCAGGAAGGGCCCGGTCAATGGCGCATTGTGTTCGACAAGGGAGAAAACATTTGCGACTGCAAGAAATAGGGCAGCGGCAAGCAGTATGCAAGCAGTCGCGGCGGTGAGTGCGGCCACGCACAGAAACCGCGGTCCCGCTGGCGCACCATGGAGCCATCCATCAAGGCCTGTGAAGAGGAGGCAGCCATGGACCGCTTTACCGCCACCCGTCTTGCATTGCGTATCAGTGTCCTGCTGGTGTCGATCACTCCCGCCCAGGGACAGGTACAGGTAGGGGACCTCGTCGTCACCCCCGAGCCCGATGGCGTAACAGTCCGGCTGGCGCAGCAGGACAGCGCCCCCCGCGAGATCGGCATCCTGCCGGCCCGGCGCGACGAGGGCAGCGAGGCCGACGCCGGCGCCGACAGTGTCGACACTGTCGACAGCGTGCAAGCGTCCGCGCCATTGTCCTACCAGCCGGCGCATGCGCCGATCACCCGCATCACGCTGTCCAGCGACGACTTGCCGCCGCCCGCCGCGTATGCGCGCCCGTTGCCGCCACTGCCGGCGCCGCGCGCCCACGCCATGGAGCGCGACGTGCAGACGCTGAAGGCCGCCTACGCCGCCATGCAGCTGGAAGACGCCATGCGCGACCGCAAGATCGCGTCGCTGCGCTGAATTCAGCTGTTCTTCACGTCGGCGTGTTTTAATAGCGCCGATGAAGATATTGCTGATTGAAGATGACCTCGACCTGGGCAACGGCGTGCGCATCGCGCTGGCCGGCCAGGGCATGGAACCGGTCTGGGTGCGCACCCTGGACGATGCGCGGCGGCAGCTCGATACGGCCGGCTGCGACCTGGTGCTGCTGGACCTCGGTTTGCCCGATGGCGACGGCCTGACCCTGCTGTCCCACATCCGCCGCACGCGCCAAGCCATGCCGGTATTGATCCTGTCGGCGCGCGATGCGCTCAGCGACCGCCTGCGCGGGCTCGACGGCGGCGCCGACGATTATCTCGTCAAGCCATTCGAACTGGCTGAACTGCTGTCGCGGGTACGGGCGCTGGCGCGCCGCAGCTATGGCTTCGATGGCGATGCCGTGGCGATCCGCGGCCTGGTGCTGCATGGGCCGACGCGCCGCGTGACGGTGCACGGCGGTGCGGTGGAATTGACGGCCAGCGAATTCGAGCTGTTGAAAATGCTGATGCTGCGCGCCGGCCGTGTGGTGACGCGGCGCAGCCTGGAAGAGCAGGCGCTGCCCGGGTCGCAATCGGGCAGCAATACACTGGACGTGCACATGGCGAACCTGCGGCGCAAGATCGGCGACGGCTATGTGCGCACTGTGCGCGGCGTCGGTTATGTGATCGACCAGCAGGAAAGCGCCTGATGCAGGCAGTGGCCCGCCCGCCGTGGCGTGCCTGGCCGGCGGCGGCGTGGCGCGCGCTGACGGAGCCGAGCCTGGTGCGGCGCCTGCTGGTGGCGCAAATGGGCTTGCTGGCGCTGCTGTGGACCGGGGTCTTCCTTTACGCTGCGACGGAAAACGGCACCGATGCGTCGGTGCTGAAGGAAACCAATTTCTACCATGCGGTGGCCACCGTGGCCGACCACCTGGCCGATGCGCCGGCGCGCCAGTACCACAGCCTGGCGGCGCTCGATGCGGCGATCCGCCAGGGCTACGCCGACGCGGAAGGCGTCAGCGACCTGGCGCCCGGCCTGCTGGTCCTGCAGCGCAGTGTGGTGGTGTACCGCTCGCCCCATCTGCCGCAGGGGGCGCAGGCTGAATCGTTCGTGGCCTCGGCCGTCAACGACGCCACCCGCGGCTACGACGACGGCCGCCGTACATGGCGCGTGCGCGTAGTGACCGGCGCCACCGGCGCGCGGGTGGCGATTTTCGTCCCGCGCGGCGGCTGGCACATGTTCATCACGCTGGCGTCGCACGGCTATTACCTGGTGCCGATGGTGATTTCGCTGCCGTTCCTGCTGGTGCCGGCCTGGCTGTCGATCCGGCTGGCGTTGCGGCCATGGCGCCAGGTGGCGCAGGAAGTCGCTTCGCGCGGGCCGCAAGACCTGGCGCCGCTGCGCTACCGCGGCCAGCACCAGGAACTGGCCGCCATGGTCGACAGCATCGATGCCCTGATGGCGCGGGTGGCCGAAGCGTCCAGCCGCGAACGCAGCTTCATCGCCGACGCGGCCCATGAATTGCGCACGCCGCTGGCGGCCATGCGCGTCAACGTCGAGGCGCTGCACGGGCAGACCGCGGACTGGCGCCAGCGCGAACTGCTGGAGGGCATCCTCAGCAGCGGCAACCGCGCCACGCGGCTGGTGTCGCAATTGCTGGTGCTGATGCGCAGCGACGCTGCCGCCAGCGGCGGCGATGCCGGCGCCATGTTGGCGCTGGACGAGCTGGTGCAGGACCGGCTGGCCGTGCTGTCCGGCCTGGCGGCGGCGCGCGGCGTGGAACTGGAATTGCAGGCGGCGGCCGGCGTGGCGCTGGTGGGCTGGCGCGAGAGCCTGGTCTCGCTGGTCGACAACCTGGTCGAGAACGCGATCAAATACAGCCCGGCGGGCGGCGTGGTGCGGGTCGGCCTGTGGCACGTGGAAGGCTGGGCCGTGCTGTCGGTGGAAGACCAGGGGCCCGGCATCGCGCCGGAATTGCGCACCCGCGTGTTCGACCGGTTTTACCGCGCGCCGAAACAGACGCAGGGCGGCAGCGGCCTGGGCCTGGCCATCGCGCTGGGCGCGGCGCCACGGCGGGCGCATCGAGCTCACCGATGGCGAACAGGGCGGCCTGAAGGCCGACGTGTGGTTGCCCGCGACGCTCAGCCCTGGCGCTTGATGCGCGAATTGAGCTTGTCGATCTGGCGCGCCAGTTCTTCCTGCATCATGGGCGACAGGTTGAGGAACTGGCAACCGATCTGCACCTGTTCACCCAGCAGGAAGGAGCGGTAAGTCCGCGCCAGGCGGATTTCCAGGTCGGCAATGATGACGGTCTCTTCGCCCAGTTCGATGCGTACGCGCTGCAGCTTGCGGCCCACATGCAAGCCCTGCGCATCGCGCGGAGCGCAGCGCATGCCGACGCCGCCCAGGGAAAAGTCATACAGCTGCAATTCGTGCGGCTTGCCGTTCATGACGAACGACGCCGTGAAATACACGCCCAGCGGCGTCTCCAGGCGCGCCGACGAGCGGCGGTTCAGCACCAGGCATTTTTCCGGGAAGACCAAAGGGATCAGGTGCGGCTGTTCCGGCTGGGCCGTCCACGCTTCATGCGACAGCTTGAATTGCAGCTTGGCGCTGCGCAGCCAGGTGACGAACGTGGCTTCGCCCGGCGGGATCTGCATCCCTTCGTTCATTTCAAGCACGAAATGCGGCAATTCCGGGTCCACCGACAGGATACGCGCCAGCAGCACGTCGGTTGTGGCCGACGGATACACGGTGATGGCGTCGCCGTTCTCGGCCAATATCGTCAGCGAGTCGCCGATATCGTCCGGGTCCGTCATCTCGTGCGGCTTGGCTCCCGCTGCAATCGGTTCCACGGCGTCCTGCATCCGTGGCGGCCCCTTGCGCATTTCATTAGGAATTGGATCGTTCACAGCCTTGGGTCTCGCTTCCGGGTCTCGCTCAAATTGCTCGCTTAAGGGTATCGCTTAGTGGCGCGGTATCTCTTTGATAAGGAACGGATTTTCACCTTAGTTTACAGTTTAGTCCAGCGTTTGGCTTGCCAAACAGAAAGTTAAAGTGTGTGCCCTGGACAAAGTGTGGTTTAAAAGTGTTCATCCGGGAGCAAATAGCGCCACTGGCCTTCCGGCAAGTTGCCAAGACGGACTTTGCCGATTCGGACCCGCTTCAATCCCACCACGCGCAGCCCCACCATTTCACACATGCGGCGGATCTGGCGTTTCTTGCCTTCACGCAAGGTAAAGCTTAACTGGTCGTCATTCTGCCAGTAGACCTTGGCCGGCAGCAGGGGTTTTCCATCCATCCACAAACCATGGTTGAGCTTGCGCAAGTCCGCTTCCGGCAGTTTGCCACCCTTGGTATATTGGACGCGCACCAGATATTCCTTGTCGACGTCGGTGTGCTCGCCGATGAGCTTTTTTGCAATGCGGCCATCCTGGGTCAGCACCAGCAAGCCGACCGAATCGATGTCGAGGCGTCCGGCCGGCACCAGGCTGCGCAGCTGGGTTGGATGGAAGCGCTCGGTGGAACGGTCTTCCTCCCAGCGGTTTTCCGGCTTGACCAGCGCCACGGCCGGCTTGTAGCCGTCTTCGGCCTGGCCGCTGACGAAACCCACCGGCTTGTTGATGAGGATGGTGACGCGCTTGGATTGCTCGGCGGCGGCCTGGCGTTCCACCGTGACGCGCTGGCTTGGGTACACCTTGGTGCCGAGCTCGCTGACGACCTTGCCATCCACGCGTACCCAGCCCTTGGCGATCCATTCATCGGCTTCACGGCGGGAGCACAGGCCCAGTTCGGACATGCGCTTGGACAGGCGTAACAATTCTTCTGACATCTTCTTAAATCTTCAGTGCTTCAAGTAAATCGGTTTCCAGCTGCAATTGCGTGCGCTGGTTGGACAGGGCGGCGCCATCGACCAGGAACACGTCTTCCACGCGTTCGCCCAGCGTCATGACCTTGGCCGTGTGCAGGTTGATGCGGTATTTGGTCAGCACGTTGGCGATCGCGTACAGCAGGCCGGTACGGTCGTTGGCGGCAATCGACAGCAGGTAATACTGGCCTTTTTCGTCGGGCCGCAAGTCCACGGTCGGCTGCACCGGGAAGGTGCGCGACTGGCGCGACAGGCGGCCCTTGACGGGCGCCGGCAGCGGCGACTGGTTGCTCAGCAATTCGCACAGTTCGTGCTCGATCAGGCTGATGATGTCACGGTAGCTGTTGGCGAAGCTCTGTTCCGTCACGAGGAAGGTGTCGAGCGCATAGCCGTGCCGCGTGGTGTGGATTTTCGCATCGAGGATGGAAAAATTCTTGCGGTCGAAGTACGAGCAGATGCGCGCGAACAGGTCGGGCTGGTCCTTGACGTAGACCGCGATCTGCAACCCTTCGCCGATCGGCGCCAGGCGGCACTTCACCACCGGCGTGGCGCTGTTGAACTTTTCATACAGCGCGCGCGTCTGCCACGCAATGTCGGACGAATCGTGGCGCAGGAAATACGCCATGTCGAGCTGCTGCCACAGCGCTTCGTGCGCCTGCGGATGCAGGCCGTACAGGCGCAGGGTGGCCAGCGCTTCCTGCTGGCGGTTCTTCAGTTCGCGGTCGGCCGAATGCGGTTCGCCGCCCAGCACGCGCAGCGTCACCTTGTACAAGTCTTCGAGCAGCTTGGCTTTCCACGCATTCCACACTTTCGGGCTGGTGCCGCGGATGTCGGCCACCGTCAACAGGTACAGGGCGGTCAGGTGGCGTTCGTCGCGCACGGTCTTCGCGAACGCCTCGATCACGTCCGGATCGGACATGTCCTGTTTCTGCGCCACGTGCGACATCGTCAAATGCTGCTCGACCAGGAACGCCACCAGTTCCGTGTCTTCCTGTGAAATGCCGTGGTCCTGGCAGAACTGCACCACGTCGGCCACGCCGAGCTTGGAGTGGTCGCCGCCGCGTCCCTTGGCGATATCGTGGAACAGCGCCGCCACGTACAGCAGCCAGTGGTTGGGGAAGTTCGCCATCAACTGGCTGCAAAACGGGTATTCGTGCGCGTGTTCGGTCATCGTGAAGCGGCGCATGTTGCGCACCACCATCAGGATGTGCTGGTCGACCGTGTACACGTGGAACAGGTCGTGCTGCATCTGGCCCACGATCTTGCGGAAGTTCGGCAGGTAGCGGCCGAGGATCGACATTTCATTCATGCGCCGCAGCGCGTGCAGCATGCCGACCGGCGCCTGCAGGATGCGCAGGAAGTAGGCGCGGTTGACCGGGTCGCGCCGGAACGCCGCATCGATCTTGAAGCGCTCGTGCCACAGCGCGCGCTGGGTACGCGCGGTCATGCCCTTCAGTTCCGGGTGTTCCGTCATGCGCAGGAATACTTCCAGCATGGCCGAGGGCGTGCGCTCGAAGGTGTCGTCGTGTGCGATGTCGATGAAGCCGTTGACTTCATTGAACCGTTCATTGATCGGCACCGGAGCGCCTTCCTGCGGGAACAGTTGCGCCTCGATGTTTTGCAGCAGGATCGTGTTCAACTGCGTGACGGTCTTCGCGGCCCAGTAATAGCGCTGCATCAGGTGTTCGCTGGCGCGGCGCACGTGGTTGCCGCTGCCGGTCGCGTGCAGGCCGATCGATTCGGCAATCGCGGTCTGCACGTCGAACACCAGGCGGTCTTCGCGCCGGCCCGCATGCAGGTGCAGCCGCACGCGGATATCCTTGAAGGCGCGCTCCTTTTCCATCAGCTGCTTGGCCTCGGTCGGCGTGATCAGGCCATTGGTGGCCAGCGTGCGCCACGAATTGGCCAGGCCGGCGGCCTTCACCAGCCACAGGATCACGTGCAGGTCGCGCAGGCCGCCCGGGCTTTCCTTGCAATTCGGTTCCAGCGAAAACGGGGTGTCTTCATATTTCGCGTGGCGCTGCTTCATTTCCAGCATTTTCGCCTGGAAGAACGCCTGCGGGTCCATGGCCGCGTCATAGCGCGCGCGCAATTCGTCGAACAGCGCCTGGTTGCCGCATACCAGGCGCGATTCCAGCAGGCTGGTCTGCACCGTGATGTCGGCCTGCGATTCGACCATGCATTCGTCGACCGTGCGGATCGAGGAACCGATTTCCAGCCCCAGGTCCCACAGCAGTTGCACCAGTTCCTCGAGCTTGCCGCGGGTGGCGTCGTCCGGCGCTTCGTGCAGCAGGATCAGCAAGTCCACGTCGGACTGCGGGAACAGTTCGCCGCGGCCGAAACCGCCGACGGCCACCAGCGCGGCCTGCCGCGGCAGCGCCGCCTCGTTCCAGGCGGTGACGAGTACCTCGTCGACCACTTGCCGCAGCCGCCTCAGCAGCTTTTCCGGCATGCCATCCTGGCGGAATCCATCAATGACCATCTGGCGGCCAGTCTTCAACTGGCCCTTGAGTTGCTCGCGCAACTCTTTTTTCATGGCGGCGTGCGGCATCGGCGATCGGCGGTAGGGTGTCGGGCGTAAATCAGGTATCGGTCAGGCGAAAGCCAGGCGCATCAGGCGGCCTGGGCGGCTTGCGTGATGAAGGCCGGCGGCGGCGGCGAACCGGCCGACAGGGTCAGCACTTCGTAGCCGGTCTCGGTCACCAGCACCGTGTGTTCCCACTGCGCCGACAGGCTGCGGTCCTTGGTCTTGATGGTCCAGCCATCGCCCATTTCGCGGATTTCACGGCGGCCGGCGTTGATCATCGGCTCGATCGTGAAGATCATGCCGGGTTTCAATTCGTCGAGCGTGCCGGGTTTGCCATAGTGCAGCACTTGCGGTTCTTCATGGAACACCTTGCCGATGCCGTGGCCGCAGAATTCGCGCACCACGCTGTAGCCGGCTTTTTCCGCGTGCTGCTGGATCGCATGGCCGATATCGCCGAGGTGGGCGCCCGGGCGTACCTGGGCGATGCCGAGCCACATGCATTCATACGTGACGTCCGACAGGCGGCGCGCCAGGATCGACGGTTCGCCGATGAAGAACATGCGGCTGTTGTCGCCGTGATAGCCATCCTTGATGACCGTGATGTCGAGGTTCACCACGTCGCCATTCTTCAGGACCTTATCGCCGGGAATGCCATGGCAGATCACGTCGTTGACGGAAGTGCAGATGGCTTTCGGGTATGGCTTGTAGCCGGGCGGGCAATAGTTGAGCGGGGCGGGGATGGTGCCTTGTACATTCGTCATGTACTCGTGGCACAGACGGTCCAGTTCACCAGTGGTCACGCCGGCCTTGACGAACGGGGTGATGTAGTCGAGGACTTCGGAACCAAGGCGGCCTGCCAGGCGCATGCCGTCGATGTCGGCCTGGGAGTGAATAGTGATGGGCATGTTTTGCTTATTCGCTGATTAAAACGATCAATGTTTATGAATAAGATTATAGCCGACACCCCATGGCAGGGCGGGCAGAGAGTGAAGGTTGCCGTGAGCGTAACTCTGATGTAAAATCTCGGGTTGCTTGAATTCGGTTTTGAGCAATGTTGTAAAAATCACTTTTTCCTTAAACGCGAATCCGTTCAAAAAGGGTGCCCAAGCGATTGCTCCATGCGGTTGCTGCAAGGGTGGCTGAGCGGATTCCAGACATAACCCTGGAGTTTATAATGTCCGTAACTATGCGTGAAATGCTGGAAGCCGGTGTCCACTTCGGTCACCAGACCCGTTTCTGGAACCCAAAGATGGCTCCGTTCATCTTCGGTCACCGCAACAAAATCCACATCATCAACCTGGAAAAAACCATGGGCATGTACCAGGAGGCGATGAAGCACGTTCGCCAACTGGCCTCGAACCGTGGCACCATCCTGATGGTGGGTACCAAGCGTCAAGCACGCGACATCATCGCCGCTGAAGCGCAACGTGCCGGCGTTCCTTACGTTGACCAGCGCTGGCTGGGCGGCATGCTGACCAACTTCAAGACGATCAAGACCTCGATCAAGCGCCTGAAAGACATGGAAGCCGCCATCGAAGACGGTTCCGTTGAGAAGCTGTCGAAAAAAGAAGCGCTGATGTTCACCCGTGAAATGGCCAAGCTGCAGAAATCCATCGGCGGCATCAAGGACATGGGCGGCGTACCTGACGCGATCTTCGTGGTCGACGTTGGCTACCACAAAGGCGCGATCACCGAAGCCGCCAAGCTGGGCATTCCAGTGATCGGCGTGGTCGACACCAACCACTCCCCGGAAGGCGTGACCTACGTTATTCCAGGCAACGACGACTCCTCGAAAGCGATCACGCTGTACGCCCGCGGTGTTGCCGATGCAATCCTCGAAGGCCGTGCCAATTCGACCGCCGAAGTCCTGGAAACCATCAAGTCCGCATCCAGCGACGAGTTCGTCGAAGTCAGCGAACAGGCTTAATCGGGTTTCTGTCGCGAGACAGTCATACTGATTCAGTAAAATCAGCAGTTTAAAAGGGGTGGCTTCAGCTCCCCCTTTTTTTTAACGACAGCGTATGGCGTGGCGCCTCCGGGCTTGCCCCATACCCCTCACAGAATTAGGAGAAATACATGGCAGCGATTACTGCAGCGATGGTAGGCGAACTGCGTGCGAAGACCGACGCACCGATGATGGAATGCAAGAAGGCCCTGACCGAAGCCGACGGCGACATGAACAAGGCGGAAGAAATCCTGCGTGTGAAGCTGGGCGGCAAGGCTGCCAAGGCATCGGCCCGTATCACGGCTGAAGGCGTGGTGGCTGCCTACATCGCCGGCGGCGTGGGCGCCCTGGTGGAAGTGAACTCGGAAACCGACTTCGTCGCGAAGAACGATGAATTCCTGGCCCTGGCGCAAACCGCCGCCAAGCTGGCTGCTGAAAAGAACCCGGCTGACGTGGCTGCCCTGCTGGCGCTGCCGACCGAATCCGGCGCGACCCTGGAAGAAGTGCGTTCGGCACTGGTGGGCAAGATCGGTGAAAACATGTCGATCCGCCGTTTCCAGCGTTTCGAAACCGCTGCCAAGCTGGCTTCGTACCTGCACGGCACCAAGATCGGTGTTGTGGTCGAGTTCGAAGGCGCCGACGACCAGGTGGGCAAAGACGTGGCCATGCACATTGCTGCAATGAAGCCGGTTTCGCTGTCGGCCGACCAGGTTCCTGCCGAACTGATCGAAAAAGAGCGTTCGGTTGCCCAAGCCAAGGCCGACGAAGATGCAGCCAAGGCTGCCGCCGAAGGCAAGCCGGCGCAATCGCCGGAAATCGTGGCCAAGCGCCTGGAAGGTTCCGTGCAGAAGTACCTGAAGGAAGTGTCGCTGCTGAACCAGGCTTTCGTGAAGAACGACAAGCAATCCGTTGAGCAAATGCTGAAAGCCGCCGGCGCCACCGTGAAATCGTTCACGATGTACGTGGTGGGTGAGGGCATCGAGAAGAAAGTCGACGACTTCGCTGCTGAAGTGGCAGCGCAAATGGCCGCCAACAAGGCCTGATGCGTTGAAAAGAAAAAACGGGCCTCGCGGCCCGTTTTTTTAAGCGGCATCCCATCCGTGGCTGCGGTGTGGCGCGGATGTTGCAGTATAGTTTCACCCGAATAAAAACCAACTTAGGAGCCCCAGCTCATGTCAAAACCAGCCTACAAGCGCGTCCTCCTCAAATTGTCTGGCGAAGCCCTGATGGGTGATGATCCTTACGGCATCAACCGCGGCACCATCGAACGCATGGTGGCCGACGTGGCCGAGGTCGCGAAAATGGGCGTGGAACTGGCGGTGGTGATTGGCGGCGGGAATATTTTCCGCGGCGTGGCGCCAGGCGCCCAGGGCATGGACCGCGCCACCGCGGACTACATGGGCATGCTGGCCACCGTGATGAACGCCCTGGCGCTGGCCGATGCCATGCGCCACGTCGGCGTGACCGCGCGCGTGATGTCCGCCATCTCCATTGAACAGGTGGTCGAGCCGTATGTGCGCCCGAAAGCGCTGCAATACCTGGAAGAGGGCAAGGTCGTGATTTTCGCCGCCGGCACCGGCAACCCGTTCTTCACCACCGATACCGCCGCGGCCCTGCGCGGTTCCGAAGTCAGCGCCGAAGTCGTGCTGAAAGCCACCAAGGTGGACGGCATCTATACCGCCGACCCGAAAAAAGATCCGAACGCGACGCTGTTCTCCACGATCAGCTTCGATGAAGCGATCGCCAAGCACCTGCAAGTGATGGACGCCACCGCGTTTGCGCTGTGCCGCGACCAGAAACTGCCAATTAAAGTGTTTTCCATCACCAAGCCCGGCGCATTGATGCGCGTGATTATGGGTGAAGATGAAGGTACACTGGTTCACGTTTAATTATTCAATTGCAAGAAACAGGAGCAAGCAATGTCCGTAGCTGACGTTAAGAAGAACGCCCAGGACCGCATGGCCAAGTCCATCGACACCCTGAAGGCCGACCTGGCCAAGGTGCGTACCGGCCGCGCCCACACCGGCCTGCTCGATCACGTGATGGTCGAGTATTACGGCAATCCGACCCCGATCAACCAGGTGGCCAACCTGACCCTGGTCGACGCGCGCACCATCGGCGTGGTCCCGTTCGAGAAGAAAATGGGCGCCACCATCGAGAAAGCCATCCGCGATTCCGACCTGGGCCTGAACCCGTCGACCCAGGGCGACATGATCCGCGTGCCGACCCCGGCCCTGACCGAAGAGCGCCGCAAGGAAATGGTGAAACTGGTCAAGAGCGAGGGCGAAGACGCCAAGGTTGCCGTGCGCAATATCCGCCGCGACGCCAATGAATCGCTGAAGAAGCTGGTGAAGGACAAGGCGATTTCCGAAGATGACGAGCGCCGCGGCGGCGACGACATCCAGAAGCTGACCGACAAGGCCATCGTCGACATCGACAAGCTGCTGGCGGAAAAAGAAAAGGAAATCATGACCGTGTGACGGTGGTGAACCGTGGGCGGGGGGCGCGCAGCGCGCCGCCCGCCGTGCGTTGCGACGGCGCCGGCATGGCGGACGGTGCGCGCCGGACCTGGCGTCCGCCGCACGGTCCGCGCCACGTGGACGGCGCCGTTTTCATTGCGATCGCCGTTGGCCGCGCCAGCCGTTGCTGCATTTGCCGTAGTTGCCGTAGTTGCCGTAGTTACTGTAGTTACGTTAGTCATCTTTAGTCACCTTTAACTGGCTGTATAGAGTTCATGAAATATTCAAGTTCGACAACCGCGGTGCCGGATGCGCCCAAGGTCCCGCGCCACGTCGCCATCATCATGGATGGCAACGGGCGCTGGGCGACCAAGCGCTTCCTGCCGCGCGTCGCCGGCCACGTCAAGGGCGTGGAAGCGGTGCGCACCGTGGTCGAGGCTTGCGTGACGCGCGGCATTGAATATGTCACGCTGTTTGCCTTCAGTTCGGAAAACTGGCGCCGGCCGGAAGAAGAAGTCTCGCTGCTGATGCGCCTGTTCGTGACCGCGCTGGAGCGCGAAGTCGCAAAAATGCACGCCAATAACATCCGCCTGAAAGTCGTGGGCGACCTGACCCGTTTCAACGACAAGCTGCGCGCCATGATTGCCCAGGCCGAGCGCAAGACCGCCAACAATACCGGCCTGACCGTGACGGTGTGCGCCAACTATGGCGGCCGCTGGGACATCATGCAGGCCATCGGCCAGATGGTGGCGGCCCATCCGGGCGTGTCCGATTTTTCCGAAGAACAGCTGGCGCCGCACCTGGCCATGGCGTACGCGCCGGAACCGGACCTGTTTATCCGCACCGGCGGCGAAGAGCGCATTTCCAACTTCCTGCTGTGGCAGCTGGCGTATACCGAGCTGTATTTCACCGACACGTTCTGGCCGGACTTCTCGGCCGAACAGCTGGACGCGGCCATCGCGTCTTACCAGCACCGCGAACGCCGCTTCGGCCGTACCGGTGACCAATTGGCGGAAAAGACCAACTGATGCTGAAAACCCGGATCATCACCGCTGTGCTGCTGCTGGCGGTATTGCTGCCCGTACTGTTCTTCAACTATGCGCCGGCCTTCAACGCCGTCGTGCTGGCCTTCCTCGGCGCCGCGCTGTGGGAAGCGTCGCGCCTGTTCAGGGCGCCGCGGCCGTGGCTCAACGCGGCCGCGCTGACGGCGGCCTTCGGCTATACCTTCCTGTGGCGCGACATGAACGCGTCGGCCACGTTCTGGCTGGCGCTGGGCCTGATGTTCTGGGTCATGCGCTTCGCGCCGTCGCTGAAGCTCGGCTTGCCCGCCATCGACACCAAGGCCAGCCACATGCTGGGCTTCCTGTACTGCATTTCCGTGCTGGCATGCTTCGTCGCCATCGTGGTGCTGTTCCGCCGGTCCGCCACCTACCTGCTGTCTGCCATGGCCATCGTATGGGTGGCCGATATCGGCGCGTATTTCTCGGGCAAGGCGTTCGGCAAGCGCAAGCTGGCGCCATCGATCTCGCCCGGCAAGTCGTGGGAAGGCGCGATCGGCGGCGGCATCGCCGTGCTGGTGCTGTCGGTGCTGTCGATCGTGTTCGCCGGCGCCGCGCCGTGGCTGCAGGATACCTTTGTGGTACAGGTGCAGGCCCACAAGGGCTGGTTCGTGACCGTGCTGCTGCTGGTGCTGGTGACGGCCGCCAGCATCGTCGGCGATTTGTTTGAATCGATGCTCAAGCGCCGCGCCGGCATGAAGGACAGCAGCAACCTGCTGCCCGGCCACGGCGGCGTGCTGGACCGCATCGATGCGCTGGTGCCGGTGCTGCCGATGGCGGCGCTGGTGACGGCGTGGATGTCTTGAAGGAATACCCCATGCAACGCATTACCATCCTTGGCGCCACCGGATCGATCGGCGTGTCCACGCTCGACGTGCTGGCGCGCCATCCCGACCGCTACGCAGTGTATGCGCTGTCTGCGCACAGCCGGGTAGAGGAGTTGGCCGCGCAATGCGCGCAATTCAAGCCGGCGCGCGCCGTGGTCGGTACCGCCGAGGCGGCGGCGCGGCTGCAGGCGCTGCTGCACGCGCAAGGCTTGCGCACCGAAGTCGAATATGGCGAAGCGGCGCTGTGCGCCATTGCCAGCGCGGCAGAAACCGATACCGTGATGGCCGCCATCGTCGGCGCGGCCGGCCTGGCCCCGACGCTGGCCGCGGCCAAAGCCGGCAAGAAGGTCTTGCTGGCCAACAAGGAAGCGCTGGTGATGTCCGGCCAGCTGTTCATGGACGCCGTGCGCGACCATGGCGCCACCCTGCTGCCGATCGATTCCGAACACAATGCGATTTTCCAGTGCCTGCCGCACGGCTATGGCCGCGTGCCGCGCGACGCCGGCGTGACGAAAATCCTGCTGACCGCGTCCGGCGGGCCGTTCCTGAAACGCGACGTCACGTCGCTGGAACACGTGACGCCGGACGAAGCGTGCAAACATCCGAAATGGGTCATGGGCCGCAAGATTTCCGTCGATTCGGCCACCATGATGAACAAGGGGCTGGAAGTCATCGAGGCGCACTGGCTGTTCGGCACCCCGGCCGACCGGATCGAGGTGGTGATCCACCCGCAATCGGTGATCCATTCGATGGTCTCGTACGACGACGGTTCGGTGCTGGCCGAACTGGGCAACCCGGACATGCGCACCCCGATCGCCCATGCGCTGGCTTACCCGGAGCGCATCGCCTCGGGCGTGGCGCAACTCGATATCGCGCAGGTCGGCACGCTGCAATTCGAGCGGCCCGACTTCAACCGCTTCCCGTGCCTGGCGCTGGCGTTCGATGCGCTGCGCGCGGGCGGCACCGCGCCGGCGCTGCTGAACGCGGCCAACGAAGCGGCGGTGGCCGCGTTCCTGGACTTGCGCATCGGCTTCCGCCAGATCGACCGCGTGATCGCCCAGGTCATGGATGCGCTGCCGCATGGCGCGGCGGACAGCATCGAACAAGTGATGGCGCAGGATGCCGCGGCGCGCGCCGCGGCCGGGCGCGTGATTGCCGGCCTGGCATAACCTCAACCTTGGAGGGCGGCCGCGCGGGCGCGGCGGCCCGGTGGGCAGTACATGAACCTTTTGCAGACCCTGGTCGCCTTTGCCGTCGCGCTGGGCACCCTGATCATCTTCCATGAACTGGGCCATTACCTGGTGGCGCGCTGGTGCGGCGTGAAAGTGCTGCGCTTTTCCGTCGGCATGGGCAAGGTGGTGTGGTCGCGCAAGGTCGGCGCGGACCAGACCGAGTGGGCGATTTCCGCGCTGCCGCTGGGCGGCTACGTGAAGATGCTCGACGCGCGCGACTGCGACCTGAAGGGCTTGCCGGAAAAAGACCTGGCGCGCGAATTCACGCGCCAGAATGTGTGGAAGCGCATCGCCATCGTGGCCGCCGGCCCGGTCGCCAACTTCCTGCTGGCCATCGCGCTGTTCGCGGGCCTGTACATGGTGGGCGTGGCCGAACCGGCCGCCAAGGTCGCGCCGCCGGCCGCCGCCTCCGCCGCCGGCATCGCCGGACTGCGCGGCGGCGACCTGATCACCGCCATCAATGGCGAAAAGGTGCGCGTGTGGTCGGAAGTGCGCTGGCACCTGATCCAGGCCGTCATCGACAAGAAGGGGGCCGTGCTCGATATCGAGCGCCCGGCCGGCGGCCGCCACGCACTGACCCTGCGCGCCGAAGCGCTGGCGGGACTGGACATGGAATCGGACGTGGCGGCGACCCTCGGCATCGCGCTGGCGCGCCCGCCCTCGAAACTGGGCGAGATCATGCCGGGCAGCGCGGCCGCCCGGGCCGGCCTGCACAGCGGCGACCAGATCGTCGCCATCGATGGCCAGCCGGTGGAAGACTGGGTGGCGTTCACCAATACCGTGCGCGCCGCCGGCGGCAAGCTGCTGCTGTTTGCCGTCGAGCGCGACGGCCACGTGATCGACGTGCCGGTCACGCCCGACACCGAGCGTAAAGGATCTGTAACAGTCGGTAAGATCGGCGCATATGTGGCAGCGCCGACGGATATGATCGAAGTCCAGGCCGGCCCGGTCGAGGCGGTGGCCAAGGGCGCGGTGAAGGTGTGGGATACCAGCGTCATGACGGTCAAGATGATCGGCAAAATGCTGAAAGGCGAAGTTTCGTGGAAAAACGTCACCGGCCCGATCACGATCGCCGATTACGCGGGACAGACCGCGCGCATCGGCATGGCCAGCTATATCGGCTTTATCGCCTTCATCAGTATCAGCCTGGGTGTCATGAATTTGCTGCCGATTCCCGTTCTGGATGGGGGACTTTTACTGTATTATTCGCTGGAAGTTTTGACCGGACGCCCTTTGCCGGAACGCATAGGCGATATAGCGCAGCGTATCGGCGTGGGATTGCTGGTGACGCTCATGGCGCTGGCGGTATTTAACGACGTCGTGCGATTACTGTAAATACGCGGTATTTACAGCATCGCTTGCGGCGTTATTGTTTTTTGCGACGTCAACCGAAGAATTTGAATCACTGATTTTTGCCGATGAAATTACATTCCGAACGTTTTGCCTTGCCTTCCTTTCGCCGCAGCTTGATCGGCGCCGCTGTGCTGGCGGCATGCTCCGGCAGTGCCTTTGCCATCAACCCGTTCACCGTCAAGGACATCCGTGTCGAAGGCATCCAGCGTACGGAAGCAGGCACCGTGTTCAGCTACCTGCCGGTGCGCGTGGGCGAAACCTTCGATGACAGCAAGAGTATTTCCACCATCAAGGCCCTGTATGCGACGGGCATCTTCAAGGACGTGCGGCTGGAGCAGGACGGCGACGTGCTGGTGGTGATCGTGGAAGAGCGTCCGGCCATCGCCAAGGTGGACTTCACCGGCACCAAGGAATTCGAGAAGGACACCTTGATCAAGGCGCTGAAGGATATCGGCGTCGGCGAAGCCAAGACCTTCGACAAGGCGTC
>CBIHOX010000093.1:0-23495 GCA_966211685.1 uncultured Pseudoduganella sp. | reverse complement strand
ATGAACCGTTCGTTCTTCAATGTGATCCTGGGCGGCTTCGGCGGCGACGCGGCTGCCGCCTCGTCGGGCGGCGGCGCGCAGGCGGCCCGTCCCGTGAAATCCGGCTCGGCCGACGATGCCTCGTTCATCATGGCCAACGCGGAAAGCGTGATCATCGTCCCGGGTTACGGCCTGGCGGTGGCCCGCGCCCAGCACTCGCTGAAGGAACTGGTGGAAAAGCTGACCCACAAGGGCGTCAACGTGCGCTACGCGATCCACCCGGTGGCAGGCCGCATGCCCGGCCACATGAACGTGCTGCTGGCCGAAGCCGAAGTGCCGTATGACCAGGTGTTCGAGATGGAAGACATCAACGGCGAATTCGGCCAGACCGACGTGGTGCTGGTGCTGGGCGCGAACGACGTGGTGAACCCTGCCGCCAAGGATCCGAAATCGCCGATCGCCGGCATGCCGATCCTGGAAGCGTACAAGGCCAAGTCCATCATCGTGAACAAGCGCTCGATGGCCTCGGGCTACGCCGGCCTCGATAACGACCTGTTCTACCAGGCCAATACCATGATGGTGTTTGGCGATGCGAAGAAGGTCATTGAGGATATGGTGAAGGCGGTCGATTAAGCCGCCAGGTGCGCCATGAAGAACGGGGCCTCGTGGCCCCGTTTTTTTTCAGGTGCTAGCGGCGTCCGTACATCATGAGTTCCGCCAGCACGCCGCGTGCCGGGCTGACCAGGTCGATGGCGGCCAGCGAAGCGCCCAGCACGGCCTGCAATGGCGAGCTGTTGGCGAACACCGTAGCCATGGCGTCGGTCAGGTGCACGGTCGTCGAGCGGTCCTTTTCGCGCTGGCCGTGGAATTGCGCCAGGTTGAAGGGATTCGCGCCTTGCGACAGCAAACGCGCCAGCACGGTGGCGTCGCGCAGGCCGAGATTCAAACCTTGTCCTGCGACAGGGTGCAGGGTTTGCGCGGCGTTGCCGATGGCGGCAATGCGGGCGGTGCCTTGCGCGCCGGCGTTCAGGCCCAGCGGGTAGGCCACGCGCCGCGAGGTTTGCGTGAATGCGCCGAGGCGCGAACCGAAAGCCGCGCCCAGGCGCTCCAGGAATGCCGCGTCGTCGAGCGCCATCAATTCATCCGCCGTGCGCGGCGTGGCGCACCACACCAGCGCATATTCATCGTCTTGCGGCAGCAGGGCCAGCGGGCCTTCGTCGGTGAAGCGCTCATAGGCGCGATGGGCAATCGGCCTGCTGGCGCGCACCTGGGCGATGATGGCGGTCTGGCCATAATCGCGCAGCATGGATTTCACGCTCTGCTCGCCAAACAGGCCACCCTCGGCCTGCACCACGATCGACGCCGTGATGGTGCGGCACACTTGCTGCACACCGGCCGGCGCAGCGGCCGATGCAGCCGCCGCAGCCGCGGATGCAGCCGAACCGGTTGATGCAGCCGTGCCAGCCGAACCAACCGAGCCAGCCGGCGCCATACCCGCCGCGGCGCCTGTCCCGGTAGCGCCATCGTTGGCTTCTTCCGCCAGTTCCACCGCCACATGGCTGCCGGTTTCCCGCAGTCCCGTGACCAGCGCCGGACGCAGCGCGGCTATGCCCAGCCGTTCGCAGGCGGCGCCCAGTTCCGCCACCAGCGCGCCATAGCGCGTCACATAGCCGAGCGCCGGCACGCGCTGTTCGGCGCTGGTGATCATGCTGCGGCCGAACTGGCCGCGGCGCGACACGTGGATTTCCTGGATGGCGGTTGCTGGGACCGGCCAGCAACCGATTTCCTCGAGGATTTGCCGGCTGCCATACGACAGCGCCAGCGAACGCGGGTCGTTGACGGCCTGCTGCAGGGTGCGCGCATCGATCAGCGCGATGCGGGCGGCGGGCACGCCGCGCTTGACCAGCAGGGAAGCCAGCGCCATGCCGGCCGGACCTGCGCCGCAAATGGCGATATCGAAATCAGTCGTGGATTCAGCCGCAGATTCAGCCGCAGATTCGGTCACAGATTCAGTCACGGATGCATTCCTGCCATTGCTTGTTCAATTTCTTCGACCGTCTTCGGCGCCCCCGTGCTGAGGATGCTGTAACCGTCCGGTGTCACCAGCACATCGTCTTCGATGCGGATGCCGATGTTCCAGTATTGTTCAGGCACGTCGCCGCCGGGACGCACGTAAATGCCCGGTTCCACCGTCAGCACCATGCCGGGCCGCAGCGGGCGCGATGGCTTGCCGGGTGTGAGCACGTCGCGGTACTGGCCCACGTCGTGCACGTCCATGCCGAGCCAGTGGCCGGTACCGTGCATGTAAAAGCGCGTGTAGGCCTTGGTGGCGATGACTTCATCGACGCTGCCGTGCTTGTCCTTGTCCAGCAAGCCCAGGTCCAGCATGCCCTGCGCCAGCACGCGCACCGCGGCGTCATGCACCGACTGGTACGGCTGGCCGGGACGGATGGCGCCGAAGGCGGCCGCCTGCGCCGCCAGCACCAGTTCATACAGGGTGCGCTGCGGCGGCGTGAAGCGGCCATTGGCGGGATAGGTGCGCGTGATGTCGGACGCATAACCATCGAGTTCGCAGCCGGCGTCGATCAGCACCAGTTCGCCGTCGCGGATTTCATCGTTGTTGGCGACATAGTGCAGCACGCAGGCATTGGCGCCGGCCGCCACGATCGACGTATAGGCCGGCGATTGCGCGCCGTTGCGGCGGAATTCATGCAGCAATTCCGCTTCGATTTCATACTCGCGCATGCCGGGCCGCGTCGCCTTCATGGCGCGCGCGTGCGCCTGCGCGGAAATCGCGGCGGCGCGGCGCATGGTGGCGATTTCCGTCTCGTCCTTGAACAGGCGCATTTCATCGAGCAGCGGCAACAGGTCGTGCGCCTTGCCGGGCGCCGTCACGCCGGTGCGCGACTGGGCGCGCACGGCATCGAGCCAGCGCTTGATTTGCATATCGGTCTTGCGGTCGCGGCCCATGGGGTAATACACGGCGGGCGCATCGGCCAGCAGCCTGGCCATCTCGGCATCGATGGAAGCAATGGCAAACGCCGCATCGAAGCCGAACGCCGTGCGCGCCGCGTCGGGGCCATAGCGGAAACCGTCCCAGATTTCACGCTCGGCGTTTTTTTCACGGCAAAACAGCAGTGCCTGCGCCGGCTTGTCGCCATTGGCCGCCACCAATACCACGACGGCTTCCGGTTCCGGGAAACCGGTCAGGTAAAAGAAGTGGCTGTCGTGGCGGTACGGGTAATCGCTGTCGGCGTTGCGCGCGACTTCCGGTGCCGTGCCCAGTACGGCCACGGCGCCCGCTTCCATTTGCTCCAGCAGGCGCGCGCGCCGTGCGGCGAAAGCCGCCGGATTGAATGTCATTGCGGCTTGCCCCCATTCAGTTTGTCGAGTTGCTGCACGGTGCCGACGTTGACCCATTCGCCTTCATACAGCTCACCGCCGACCAGGCCCAGGTCCACATACTTGCGCAGCAGCGCGCCCAGCCCGGCCTTGGCGCCCGGTGCGATGCCATCGAACATTTCAGGACGGTAAACGCCAATATTGCCGAAGTTGTACAGGGTGTCGCCCGTGTTGGCCAGCGTGTACATGTTCAGTGCAAAGTCGCCCTTCGGGTTGTGGTCCGGGTTCGGCGTCAGGTACAGCCACGCCACGTCGCGCTTGTCCGCCGCATAGGCATTGCCCCACATGTCCTTGTCGTGCAGGACATCCTTGACTTGCTCGAAGTCGAAGTACGGGCAATAGATGTCGCCGGAAATCGCCAGGAAGGGTTCGTCGCCCAGCAGGTGGCGGGCGAAGGCCACGCCGCCCGCGGTTTCCAGCGCCTCGGCTTCGCGCGAATACTGGATCTTCGCGCCGAACTGGCTGCCGTCGCCCAGCGCTTCCTCTATCATGTGGCCCAGGTGGGCGTGGTTGATGACGATGTCCGTGATTCCCGCGCGCACCAGGTTCAGGATGTGCCACACGATCAGCGGGCGGCCGCGCACCTTCAGCAGCGGTTTCGGAATGGTGTCCGTCAGCGGACGCATACGCTCGCCGCGGCCGGCGGCAAAGATCATGGCTTTCATGCGCAACCTTAGAACGTGTAGCCGACTTGCGGCGCTTTGTTTTCCAGCGTGTCGAGCAGCTTCACGAGCGGACGCAAATCCTTGTATCGGTTGGCGGTCTTGCGCACGTATTCCATCACGGTCGGCAAATCGCCCATGTAATCGGCCTTGCCGTCGCGGTAATTGAGGCGGCAGAAAATGCCGAGGATCTTGATATGGCGCTGCAAGCCCATGTATTCCATGTCCTTGTAGAACGAATCGATATCCTTGTGGACCGGCAGCCCCTCGGCTTTCGCGTGCTGCCAGTAGCGGATCGCCCAGTCCAGCACCAGTTCTTCATCCCACTGGATGTATGCATCGCGCAGCAGCGACGCCACGTCGTACGTGATCGGGCCATAGACCGCGTCCTGGAAGTCGAGGATGCCGGGATTCTTCTTGCCGTCTTCCAGCCACATCAGGTTGCGCGAGTGGTAATCGCGGTGCATGTAGACCTGTTGCTGCGCCAGGCAATTGGCCAGGATCGCGTCGAACACTTTTTGCAGTTCCGCGCTTTGCGCGTCGGTCAGCGTGACGCCCAGGTGTTTTCCGATGTACCACTCGGGAAACAGGTTCATTTCGCGCAGCATGAAGGCGCGGTCGAATTCCGGCAACACGCCCGGCTGGCTGGCTTTCTGGATTTTCACCAGCGCGCCCAGCGCTTCCGCATACAGGGTCGATGCATTGTCATGGTCGAGTACTTGCAGGTAAGTGCTCACTCCGAGATCGGACATCAGCACGAAGCCGTGGTCCGCGTCCTGCGCCACGATGGCGGGCACGGTCACGCCGGCGTCGAGCAACAACTGGTCGACCTTGAGGAACGCCGGCACGTTTTCCCGCTCGGGCGGCGCATCCATGGCAATCAGGGTGGCGCCATGTTGCGGCTGGTGGGCCGGCAGCACGTCGACACGGAAATAGCGGCGGAAGCTGGCGTCGGCGGAGGCGGGGCGGGCGCTGGCCACGTCGACCAGGCCGGTGGACGTCAGCCACGCCTGCAGGGAAGTGAAACGCGCGTCGTGTGATGAATTAGGCAATAAAGACATGAAACAAAGTCTGACAAAAGCAGTTGAAGTCGTAGATTCCCATATAATAAGGGATTCAACTTAAAAAATCGCCAGTGTTACGACCCTTCCATTCATGAGCCGGTTCAAAGCCCCACCCAACGCGCACCGCTGGGCGTTCGCCTTCACCGCGCTCGTTACGACAACGACAAGTTACGCCCAAACTCCGCCCAAACAGCGTCCCCAGCACGTGACGGACAAGGACGCCCCTACGATTGTGCAGGCGGAAGACATCACGGGCCGCCCGGACCGTGAATTGAACCTCGAGCGCAATGTGGAACTGGTGCGCGACAAGACCCGCGTGACGGCCGACGTGGCCTGTTTCCGCCAGGTGGAAGACGAGGTCGAAGCCAAGGGCAACGTGCGCATCTGGCGCTATGGCGACTATTACACGGGCGACGAAGTCAAGTTGAACCTGGAATCGGGCAAGGGCTATATGCTGAACCCGACCTACCAGCTGGAATTGAACCATGCGCAGGGCAAGGCCAACCGCGTCAACTTCATCAATGAAGATGAGGCACTGGTGGTGGATGGCACCTACAGCACGTGCCAGGGGCCGAATCCGGACTGGTACCTGAAGTCGTCCACGCTGAGCCTCGATTCCGGGCGCGACGTCGGCGTGGCCGGCAAGACCATCGTGTATTTCAAGGGCGTGCCGCTGATCGGGACGCCCGCGCTGTCGTTCTCGCTGTCCGGGGCGCGCCGCTCCGGCTGGCTGCCGCCGATTCCCGGCTTCGGTTCCAAGGGCCGTGCCGAACTGACCGTGCCGTATTACTTCAATATCGCGCCGAACCGCGACCTGACGCTCTTCCCGCGCCTGATCGCGCGGCGCGGTATCCAGATCGGCGCGCATGGCCGCTATATCGGCGAAACCGACGCCGGCAGCTATGCCGGCGACACGTTCATCGAATACCTGCCGAACGACAGCCAGGCGCACAAGGACCGGTGGATGATCAACACCACCCACACGCAAGCCATTGCCAAGGACTGGTCGTTTGGTTGGAATGCGCGCGCCGCGTCGGACAATAATTATCCGAGCGACTTTTCCAAGACCGTGGCCGGCAGCGCCGAGCGCCAACTGCTGCGCGAATTGCGCACCGATTACCGGGGCGAGTACTGGAGCCTGTCGGCGCGCGTGCAAAAGTACCAGGTGCTGCAAGACCCGGCGTCGGCAACCGACCCGACGCTGTTCGTCACGCGCCCGTATGACCGCCTGCCTGCCATCAATTTCCACGCCGCGCGCTATGACGTGGCGGGCTTCGACTGGCAGGTCGACAGTGAATTGACCAGCTTCTGGCATCCGACGCTGATCCGCGGCAACCGCTTCGTGGCGATCCCGCAGATCAGTTACCCGATCATCGGCCCCAGCTTCTTCATCACGCCGAAGCTGCAGTTGCACGCCAGCGCCTACCAGCTCGACGCGCACACCGAAGGCACGGTCTTCACGCCCGGGCGTTCATTGACGCGCGCCGTGCCGACCATGTCGCTCGATTCCGGCCTGGTGTTCGAGCGCGATACCAGCGTGTTCGGCCGCGCCGTCACGCAAACGCTGGAACCGCGCCTGTTTTACGTGAAGACGCCGTACCGCGACCAGAAGGATTTCCCGAATTTCGACACCGCGGTATCGACCTTCAACTTCTCGCAAATCTTCAGTGAAAACCGCTTCGTCGGCTCCGACCGCATCGGCGACGCCAACCAGGTGACGGCGGCCGTGGTGTCGCGCTTCCTGGAAGAGAGCGGCGCCGAGCGCCTGCGCCTGGCGTTCGGCCAGCGCTTCTACTTCGCCGACCAGCGCGTGCAGCTGGACGCCAGCACGCCCAGCAAGGATGCCAAGTCCGACATCCTGCTGGCCGCGCAGGGCCGCATTTCCGACACCTGGGGTGTGGACAGCGCGCTGCAGTACAACCCGTCGGACAAGCACGTGGTCAGCTCCACGCATGCCTTGAATTACATGCCGGGCCCGAAAAAAGTGCTGAACCTGGGCTTCCGCTACCTGCGCGACACGTTCAACAGCGCCACCGCCACCCGCAACAACGACGGCTTCCGCAACGTCGACCTGTCCAGCCAGTGGCCGCTGTCGACGCGATGGTTCGGCGTGGGCCGCATCAGCTATTCGCTGAAGGACAAGAAAATCCTCGAAGGCTTGATGGGCCTCGAGTACAACGGCGACTGCTGGGTCTTCCGCATGGGCGCGCAGCGCTTCGTGACGACGGCCAAGCAGGCGTCGACCCCGATCTTTTTCCAGCTGGAGCTGAACGGCTTGTCCAAGTTCGGCGTCGGCAATCCACTGGAGGCGCTGCGCAACAGCATCCCCGGTTACCAGCGCCTGAACGAAGGCAACCGCCATTAATCCACGAACCACATGAGCGTCACTTTTATGCGTAATGCCCGTATGCACCAATTGAAGATCGCAGCCTTGCTGTGCGCACTCGCCGCCGGCGCTTCCGGGGAAGCGCTGGCCCAGGCAGCCAAGCCCGCCGCGCCCGCGGCGCAAGGCAAAGGATTCACGCCGCCCGTGCCGGTCGGCCAGACTTCCAATGCGCCGATCGATTCGATCGCCGTGGTGGTCAATGATGACGTCATTACGCGCCGCGAGTTGACGGAACGCGTGAAAACCGTGGTGCAGCGCATGAAGGCGCAAAACGTGCAATTGCCGGGCGAAGCGGATTTGCAGCGCCAGATCCTCGAGCGCATGATCGTGGAGCGCGCGCAGCTGCAACTGGCCAAGGAAATGGGCGTGCGCGTCGACGACAACCAGCTGGACCGCACCATCAGCCGCATCGCCGAGCAGCAAAAAATGACGGTGCAGCAGATGCGCAACCAGCTGGAAAAGGATGGCACGTCGTTCGCCGCCTTCCGCGAGGAAATCCGCGAAGAAATCATCATGACGCGCCTGCGCGAACATGAAGTCGACGCCAAGATCAATATCTCCGAGGCGGAAGTCGACGCCCACATCGCGGCGGAAAAGGCGGCGGCGGCCGAGCAGTTCGAATTGAACATTTCGCAGATCCTGATCCGCATCCCGGAAAACGCGTCGCCCGAAGTCATTGCCCAGCGCAAGGCGCGCGCCGATGAAGTGATGCGCCAGCTGCGCGTGGGCGCGGACTTCGCGAAAATGGCCGCGACGTACTCGGACGCCTCGGACGCGCTGAAGGGCGGTGAAGTGGGCTGGCGTACGCTGGACCGCTTGCCGCCGGTGTTTGCCGATGCGCTGTCCAAGCTCAAGCCCGGCCAGACCACGCAGGTAATGAAGAGCGTGTCGGGCTTCCACATCATCAAGCTGGTCGACAAGCGCAGCGTGGCCGAAGCGCAGGCCGCCGCTTCGGTGCAGCAGACCCACGCACGCCACATCCTGATCAAGGTGACGCCGGCCGTGTCGGCGGCCGACGCCAAGCGCAAGCTGCTGGAACTGAAGGAGCGCCTGGACAACAAGGCCGCCAAGTTCGAGGAACTGGCGCGCCTGTTCTCCAACGATGGCTCGGCCGGCAAGGGCGGCGACCTGGGTTGGCTGTATCCGGGCGACACCGTGCCGGAATTCGAGGCGGCCATGAATGGCCTGAAGCTCGGCGAAGTGTCGCAGCCGGTGGAGACCAGCTTCGGCTTCCACCTGATTGAAGTACTTGAGCGTAAGACGGAAGACGTGTCGAAGGAAAAGGCGCGCAATGCCGCCCGCAACGCGATCCGCGAACGCAAGCTGGAAGAAGCCACGGAAGACTGGCAGCGCCAGGTGCGCGACCGCGCCTACGTCGAATACCGCGCCGAAGAATTGAAAGAAACCAAGTAACGAAGCTACTCTCGGGAGGGAACGTTCCATGAGCGCCCATCTGCAAACCCGGCGCCGTGGAGCGCGCCCCGCGATCGCCGTGACCTGCGGCGAACCGGCCGGCATCGGCCCGGAAATCGCCATCCGCGCGGCCTGGGCGCTGCGCGACAAGGTCAATTGCGTGCTGCTCGGCGACGCGGCCTTCCTGTCGATGACGGCGGCCGACATCGATCCCGCCATCCGCGTGTCGGGCCTGTCCCTGATGGCCGTGCGCAATGGCGGCGTGCCGCATTTCGGGCCGGACCGCATTACCGTGATCGACATTCCGGTGTCGGCGTTCATCAAGCCCGGCATCCTGGACAAGGAAAACGGCCGCGCCGTGCTGGCCACGCTCGATGCCGCCATCGAAGGCATCGACGCCGGCTGGTTTGAAGCGGTGGCCACCGCGCCGCTGCAAAAAAGCACCATCAACGATGCGGGCGTGCCGTTCTCCGGCCACACCGAATATTTCGCCGACAAGACCGGGACCAGGCAAGTGGTGATGATGCTGGCGGGACAGCCGGCCACGCCCGCCGATGCCCCACCGTTGCGGGTGGCGCTGGCCACCACGCACCTGCCGCTGAAAGACGTGGCGGGCGCGTTGACGCAACAGGGCCTGGGCGACGTCATCGGCATCATCGATCATGACTTGAAGACCAAGTTCGGCATTGCCGCGCCGCGCATCCTGGTGGCGGGGCTGAATCCGCACGCCGGCGAAAACGGTTACCTGGGGCGCGAAGACCTGGACGTGGTGGGGCCGGCGATCGCCGCCGCGCGGGCGCGCGGCATCGAGGCGAGCGGCCCGTATCCGGCCGATACGCTGTTCCAGCACAAATACCTGAAGGACGCCGATTGCGTGCTGGCCATGTACCACGACCAGGGCTTGCCGGTACTGAAGTACGCCACCTTCGGCCGCGGCGTCAACATCACGCTGGGCCTGCCGCTGATCCGCACTTCGGTCGACCATGGCACGGCGCTGGACCTGGCGGCGCGCGGCCTGGGCCACGCCGACTGCGGCAGCATGATCGAAGCCATCACCACGGCGGTCGCGATGGCGGACGCCGTGCTGGCCGCCCGCACCAATCCCTAAGACAAAGAATCATGAAACACATCGCACGCAAACGCTTCGGCCAGAACTTCCTGCAGGACGACCACGTCCTTGGCAGCATCATCGATTCCATCAACCCGCAACCCGATGACGCCATGGTGGAAATCGGCCCGGGCCTGGCGGCCATGACCGACTTGCTGCTGCGCTCGGCCAAGCATATGCATGTGGTGGAATTGGACCGCGACCTGGTGGCGCGGCTGGAAAAGCAGTATCCGCGCGAGCGCCTGACGGTCCATTCGTGCGACGCGCTGAAGTTCGATTTCGCCTCGATCCCGGTGCCGGCCGGCCAAAAGCTGCGCGTGGTGGGCAACCTGCCGTACAACATTTCCAGCCCGCTGCTGTTCCACCTGGCGCAATATGCGCCACAGGTGCAGGACCAGCACTTCATGCTGCAGAAGGAAGTGGTGGAGCGCATGGTGGCCGAGCCGGGCAGCAAGACGTATGGCCGCCTGTCGGTGATGCTGCAATGGCGCTACCACATGGAATTGCTGTTCATCGTGCCGCCGGAAGCGTTCGATCCGCCGCCGAAAGTCGATTCGGCCATCGTGCGCATGATCCCGATCGCACAGCCGCTGGCGTGCGACGAGGCGACCCTGGAAGCGGTGGTCCAGAAAGCGTTTTCGCAGCGCCGCAAGGTGATCCGCAACTGCCTGTCCGGCATGTTCACCGAAGCCCAGTTGATCGAAGCCGGCGTCACCCCGACCGACCGCCCGGAAGCCGTGCCGCTGGAAGGCTACGTGGCGCTGGCGAACCTGTTGAAATCTCCCGCCTGAATAGCTCCCCTCAATCCGGCCCCTTGCGAACGATAGTACAAAAGGGGCCAGGCACCGAATTAGCGATTTTCTATCCCCATCCCTCCGAACGATAGTGCTAAAGGGGCCAGGCACCAAAGTAACGAATAAAAAAAAGCCCGCTGCGGGAGCGGGCTGAATCCAATTCTTGGTGAAGAAGTGGAGGAGACGGGTTCATTATGCTGCGGCGCGGTATATCTGGCTAATTTATTTTAGCCATACCATTCATTCTCCTCCTGAATATCCTATCAAACGAACACGCAGGTCACGACAATGTTGTTGCGCGGGGTGTCGCCCATCACGTCGGTGCCGTTGGTCACCGTGCATTTTTGACCTGCCGGTGGATTCAATACCGTCACGCCATAGACGGTGCCGTAAGGAACCGAGGTCGGCATCGTGAACTTCAGGTTGCCCTCGGCATCCACATTGCTCTGGTTGACCGTAATGGTCAGCTTGTCCGTGCCGTTGGTCAAATCCAGTGTGTTGGCGCTGCCCAGGCCTTTGACGACGCCGCCAATGCTGTAAGAATTCTGGTTGCAAATCAGCACGGCCTGGATGGAGGCGGTGCGGCCGGCGGTGCCCGAGGCGCCGCGGCTGAAGTTGCACGTCATGTGGGCCGGCTGCTGCGCCACCGTCATGGCGTATTCAGTCCCGTACGACACCGAATTTGGGAACTTGAACGTGGTCGCGCCAAAAGGCACGTCGAGGCGCTGGTCGCCATTGGCCAGCACCAGGCCATTGGCGCCCAGCGGCTTGGCGGCGCCATAGACGTCGGTCAGGACGCCGGCCAGTTCAAACGAAGCCTTGCCGCCGCAGGCGCCCAGCGCCAGCAGCGCGGCCAGGGCGGCGGCGTTGCGCAGAGAAGTTGCTTTCATGGGATATTCCGCTTTCAAATGCAAGTGACGACCACGTCGTTTCTATCGGCGGTCGGCATGGTGCCGGCGCCGTTTTGTACGGTGCAAGTCTGGCCGGTCGGCTGCGACAGCACGGTGACGCCATACGACAGCTGATTCGGCACGGTTTTGCCGAAAGTGAAGGTGGTGGCGCCGGGGGACACCGACACGGTGATCGAACCATTGGCCAGCACCAGGCCGGTGTTTTTCACGCCCGATACCGTGCCACTGAGCGTGTACAAGTCCGTGGTGCAGGTGATGATGGTCTGCGTGTACGAATAATAGTTGGCGCGGCCTTTGTTATTGGAGGGGGTGCAGACCTGGCCGTCCGGATTCTTCTTCACGAGGATTTCAAATTCGGAATCGCTGGCCACCAGGTCGGCAAACGTGAACTGGGTGGCGGAGTTCGCCACTTCCAAGTCCTTGCCCTTATTGGTCAAGACCAGGCCGGCGCGGTTCAGGCCCGAGATACTGCCGCTCAGGGGAATGCTGCCGCCGCTGCCGCCACCGCATGCCGCCAGCGTGGTTGCGCACAGCGCGAGGGCGGCGCAACGCATAGTCAAACTCTTCATCTAACTCTCCAATACAAAGGCCGCGAAGGCCGGGGTGTGGCGGCATTGTGGCGCGCACAAACGGCGCCTATTCTAGTGCATCCACCAGGTTGAACTTGTAACAGCTTGTGACCAAACCGGCTATTTTACCTGCGCCACGTCGCACACGGAGTGCCTGCCGCTGATCTTGCAGCGGTTTTTTATCTGGCCATGGCGGTCGAACACTGTCACGTCCCAGTCGCCGGGGCCGGTGCGCTCCATGCCCATGAAGCCGAAGCCGCCGATCCATGTGCTGAAATGCTCCACCGTCACGCCGGGCGCCGGCATGGTGTCGGGCGGCAGCACGGCGGGCAGCGGCGTCACGTCTTCTTCGGAACCGGAAAAGCCCGCCACCAGCTGGGTCGGGTGGCCGCTGGAAAAACTCAATTGTTCCCAGATGTGCAGGTGCCCGGACAGGTTGGTTTGCACCCGCTCCGGCAGCAGGCGCGGGTTTTCCGCGCCAAAGCTTTGCTGCAGGCCCAGGTCGCCCTTGCGCCAGATGTAGTCGCCATTGGGCTTGCGGTCCGCGCCTACGCCCAGGATAGGGTGATGCATCACGCTGATGTTCCATGCGGCTTGCCGCGACAGCGCATCGAGCTTGCGGTACGCGTCGCGGTATTTTTCAAAGCCGGTGGCGCCCGGCTTGTAGCCTTTCCACGTGGTGGCGGCCGTGTCGGTCACCAGCAATTGCGCATCGCCGCCCAACGGCACGGCATAGGGATCGCTGTAGTCGCCCAGCGCATCGTTGGCGGGGGCATTGCAATCGCGGCCTGGCAGCAGCGGGCGCGGGTCGAGCAGGCGCCACCAGCCCTGGCCGGCGCGTTCGCAGCTCTCATGGTTGCCGCGCGCGACCACCCACGGCGCGGCCCGCAGCAGCGGCGCGGCCGGCTGGAACAGGTCGGCGTTCCACGCGTCCCAGCCATAGCCCCACGGACTGCCGGCGCAGCCGGCGTTGCCGTCCGGGCAGGCGCTTTCCCGGTAATGGTAATCGCCCACGTGCACCACCAGGTCGGGGCCCCACGCGGCCGCGGCGGCGGCCACCGCGGCAAACGGGAACCGTTCCGTGTCGTTGCACTGCTGGTAGTGGTCGTTTTTCTTCAGCTGGCAACCGGTGTCGCCGATCACGGCAATGCGGCGCGGCGCGGCGCGCGGCACCGGCAACGCCTGCCCGTCGACGCTGGCCGACGCCACGCCGGCCGGCAGCGTGGCTTCACAGGTCAGCAGCGGGAAGGCAGACGGCTTGCTGTCTTCTGCCTTCGAGGCGGTGGGGCGCTGCGCCAGCGTGGCCGGCAGGGCGCGCACGGCCGTGGGCAGCGGTTTGCCATCGGCCGTCAGCACCGGGCAGGCGGCGGCGCCGGTCACCACCCGCGCCACGGCGGCGCCCTGTTCACCCATGACGACGTAGGCGGTCAAGGGAGACGCCGGCGGTTGCGGTATGGCGGCCGGCCGCGTGGCGCAGCCGGCCAGCAGCGTGAGGGCGGCCAGGGCGGCCAGCGGCGCCATCGGTGCAATCGGCGTCAATGGTGTCAGCGGTCCCAGCGGTGCAACAGGCGGAATTGACGCCATTGACGCAACCAGGGGGCCGCGCGGGCCAAGGGGCGAAGTGGATGAAGGCAATCGCAGGCTCCATATGGACAATCCGCTAATTTACCATGGCCGGCAACGCGTGCCGGTATGCCGGCCGGCCGTGCGACAATATCCGCATGAATGCACTTCCCGTCAAAGCCATCCTGTTCGACCTCGACGATACCCTGTGGCCGATCGCGCCCGTGATCGCGCAGGCTGAAGCCACGCTGCACGCCTGGCTCGCGCGGCATGCGCCGAAAGTCGCGCAGCAATTTTCCATCGAGACCCTGCGCGCGCGCCGCATGGCGCTGCTGGCGCAACAGCCGCACCTGCACTTCAACCTCGCGCAATTGCGGCGCCTGGGGCTGGAAGCCGCGTTTGCCGAAGCGGGAGAAGACGCTGCCCACATCGAGGGCGCGATGCGCCACTTCCTGGCTGCCCGCAACGTCGTGACGCCGTATGACGATGTGTTGCCGGGATTGTTGAAACTAAAAGAAAAACTCGTGCTGGGCACCGTCACCAACGGCAATGCGGACCTTGAAGTTGTGGGATTGGCCCACCATTTCAGGGTATCGCTGGCGGCCTGCGATTTTGGCACCGCCAAGCCGGACCCGGCTATCTTTCATGCCGCGTGCGATGCGCTGGGTGTTGCTCCGCAGGAAACAGTCTACGTGGGCGACGACTTGAAATTCGATGTGGATGGGGCGCAAAAAGCCGGCTTGCGCGCCGTGTGGATGAACCGGACAGGCAGCATGGCCCACGTGGAACTGGGCATCGCGCCCGATGCGATCTGCGCCTCGCTGGAAGAATTGCTGGTGTGGCTGGAAGCGCAACTGGAACAATGATTGCCCCACGGCCGGTGGCTGCGTGCATAATAGGCGCATCATTTGGCGCAATCATCTGGCGCAATCATTAAGCGTAATACGTGCGTAAGCTTGGAAGTTTAGAAACATGCAACTCGATACCCGTGCCCAAACCCTGCTGAAAGCGCTGGTGGAACGCTATATCGCCGACGGCCAGCCGGTCGGCTCGCGCGCCCTGTCGAAGATTTCAGGACTGGAGCTGTCCCCGGCCACGATCCGCAACATCATGGCCGACCTCGAGGAAATGGGGTACGTGGCCAGCCCGCACACGTCGGCCGGCCGCATTCCCACGCCGCGCGGTTACCGCATCTTTGTCGATACGCTGCTGACCGTGCAGCACATCGATGAAAGTTCCGTGGAAGCGCGACTGCGCCTGCAAAGCCAGCAGCCGCAAAAACTCATCGCCAATGCCGCGCAAATGCTGTCGTCGCTGTCGCAATTCGCCGGCGTGGTGATGACCCCGCGCCATGAATCGGTGTTCCAGCAAATCGAGTTCCTGCGCCTCGGTGAAAAACGCATCTTGCTGGTGATCGTCAGCCCGGGCGGCGACGTGCAAAACCGTTTGCTGCTGACCGACGTCGATTACACGCCGGCCCAGCTGATGCAGTCGGCCAATTACCTGAACCAGCATTTCAGCGGCCTGGCGTTCGACGACGTGCGCGCGCGCCTGCAGGGCGAATTGCGCCAGCTGCAAAGCGACATGGGGCGGCTGATGCAGGTCGCGGTGGAGGCGGGCAGCGAAGCCATGGCCGAGAGCGCGGAAGACATGGTGATCGCCGGCGAGCGCAACCTGCTGTCGGTGTCGGACCTGTCGTCGAACATGTCGTCGCTGCGCCAGATGTTCGACATGTTCGAGCAAAAGACCGGCTTGATGCAATTGCTGGACGTGTCGAGCAAGGCGTCCGGCGTGCAAATCTTCATTGGCGGCGAATCGAACCTGGTGCCGATGGATGAAATGAGCGTGGTGACCGCGCCCTATGAAGCCAACGGCAAGATCGTCGGCACCCTGGGCGTGATCGGCCCCACGCGCATGGCGTATGAACGGGTGATCCCGATCGTCGACATCACGGCCAAGCTGCTGTCGAATGCGCTGAGCCACAATTGAGGCGTAAAAAAACCGGGCAGTGCCCGGTTTCTTGCGCCGCCGCGTCAATGCGGACGGTGCGGGCAATCCTTCTTGGTGCAGTTGCCGTAAATCGCCAGCGCGTGCTCGGCAATGTCGAAGCCGCGTTCCTCGGCAATCAGATGCTGGCGCTTTTCGATTTCCTCATCGACGAATTCTTCCACGCGGCCGCAATCGAGGCAGACCAGGTGGTCGTGGTGCGAGCCAGCGTTCAATTCAAAGATGGCCTTGCCCGACTCGAAATGGTTGCGGTGCAGCAGGCCGGCCTGCTCGAACTGGGTCAGCACGCGGTAAACCGTGGCCAGGCCGACGTCCATGTTCTCCGCGAGTAAAATCTTGTAGACATCTTCCGCCGTCAGGTGGCGCACCGGGCTGTTCTGGAAAATGTCGAGGATCTTCAGGCGTGGCAGGGTCGCTTTCAGGCCGCTTGCCTTCAGGTCGGCAGGATTGTTACTCATGTTTCTTACTCGGTTGGGGGACAAAGTGCTTTATCATATAGTGTTTTGGCACTTATGCTCAAATGAATTGAGGTCCTTATGCGCGTCACCCAGGCATTATCGCAGTCCCTGTTGCACCGTTTGAAACGCCGTGTCCCTGTCGTCGCGGGCATGGTTTGCGTCGCTGCCGCCGTTGGCGGCTGCGCGTCCAGCAACAAGCTGGGCGCGTCCGACATGAAGGAAGAATCGACTGTGGTCGCCAGCAAGGGCGCGCAAGTGCGGACCATCAGCCAGCTGCAAAAGTTCATGTGGTTCTTTTCCCCGTACCGCCCGGACATTCAGCAAGGTAATTTCATTTCCGAGGAAATGGTGCAGCAACTGAAAGTCGGCATGACGCGTGACCAGGTACGCTTTGTCCTGGGCACGCCGCTGATGACGGACATCTTCCACGCCGACCGCTGGGACTACCCGTTCCGCCTGGCGCGTGGCAATGGCGAAGTGATCGAAAGCGCCGTGGTAGTCCATTTCAAGGAAGGCGTGGTGGCAAGCTTTGAAGGCGGCAATTTGCCGACCGAGAAGGAATACATTGCCCTGATCGCCAACCCGGCCAAAAGCGCGAAAGAAGTGCTGAGGGAACAGAGGACGGCATTGCCGGCGCAAGGCGCGCCGCTGCCGGCAGGGACCGACAGCTCGCCGGCGCAGCCGGTGGACGTCACGCCGAAGATTGAAAAGAAATAAGGACATCATGAGTCAATTGAATATCGCCATTGCAGGGGCAGGCGGCCGCATGGGCCGCATGCTGATCGAAGCCGTACAAGCCGCGCCGGACATGGTCCTGGCCGGCGCGCTGGACGTGCCGGGCGCGCCCGGCATCGGTACCGACGCCGCTGCTTTCCTCGGCAAGCCGTGCGGCGTGGCCATTGAATCGGACCTGGCCAAGGGCTTGGCCAACGCCCAATTCCTGATTGATTTCACGCGCCCCGAAGGCACGCTGGAACACGTGAAATATTGCGCGGAACACGGCATCAAGCTCATCATCGGCACCACGGGTTTCGATGACGCCGGCAAGGCCGCCATTGCGGAAGCCGCCAAGAAAACCGCCATCATGTTCGCGCCGAACATGAGCGTGGGCGTTAACGTCACCATGAAATTGCTGGAAATCGCCGCGAAGTTCATGGCGACCGGCTACGACATCGAAATCATCGAAGCGCACCACCGCCACAAGGTCGACGCACCATCGGGCACCGCGCTGAAGATGGGTGAAGTCATCGCCGAAGCGATCGGCCGCGACTTGAAAGAGTGCGCGGTCTATGCGCGCGAAGGCGTGACGGGGCCGCGCGATCCGTCGTCGATCGGCTTTGCCACCGTGCGCGGCGGCGACATCATTGGCGACCACACGGTGCTGTTCGCGGGCGACGGCGAGCGCATCGAGATCAGCCACAAGTCCAGCAGCCGCGTGTCGTATGCGCACGGTTCGCTGCGCGCGGCCCGCTTCCTGGCTGACAAGCGCACGGGCCTGTACGACATGTACGACGTGCTGAACCTGAAGTAACGATGGATACCGGCCTGGTCGAAAATCATTTCAGCCTGGCGCGCTACTGGGCGCAGGGCGACGCCCTGAGCCACGCGGTGGCGTACATCCTGCTGGCGATGTCGCTGGTCAGCTGGTATTTCATCCTGTCCAAGGCATTGATGTCGTGGCGGGTGCGCCGTTCGTCGGGCGCGGTGGAATCGTTCTGGACCGCGCCCACGCTGGCCGACGGCGTGGCCGCGCTGGCCGCCGCCGACCCCGAACAGATCTACGTCGGCCTGGCGCGCCAGGGCGAGGCGCAGATGGCGGTGGCTACGCGCCATACGCTGGCCGGTGAAATGGGCTACGCGGAACAGGTGACGCGCGTGCTGCGCGGCGCCATCCACCGCTCGACCATGAAGCTGGAGCGAGGACTGACCCTGCTGGCGTCGATCGGCGCCACCGCGCCGTTCGTCGGCCTGCTGGGCACCGTGTGGGGCATTTATCACGCGCTGGGCGCGGTCTCGTCCGGCGGCGCCGTGCAGATCGACAAGGTGGCCGGGCCGGTCGGCGAAGCGCTGGTCATGACCGGCATCGGCCTGATGGTGGCGATTCCCGCCGTGCTGGCGTTCAACGGGCTCAACCGCGTCAACCGCCTGACCCTGTCCGAGCTCGACGCGTTTGCCTACGACTTGCACGCCTACCTGACGACGGGTGACCGCGCCCATCTGAAAGGCTGACCATGTCGTTCGGCGCCTTCAACCATCACCGTCAAAAAGAATCGATGTCGGACATTAACGTCACGCCGATGGTGGACGTGATGCTGGTGCTGTTGGTGATTTTCATCCTGGGCGCGCCCGCCTTTACCGGCGCGGTGAAACTGGATTTGCCGCAGGCGGAAACGCAGGCCGCGCAACAGCCTGCCGCTACCGTGACGGTGGCGATCGACGCGGCCGGCGCGCTGTACTGGAACAATGAAGCGGTGACGATGCCGGTGCTGGAACAGCGCCTGAAGGAAGCCGCCGCCATGGCGCCGCAGCCGGAATTGCAGCTGCGCGCCGACAAGGACACCCGCTATGAAACGGTGGCCCAGGTGATGGCGGCCGCGCAGGCGCGCGGCCTGGAAAAGATGGGCTTCGTCACCGATCCAAAGGAAAAGAAATAATGGCTACCGTAGAATTGAACGGCGCGGCAATCAAGGATACCGGGACGTTTCACGCCGCATGTCGCGCCGCATTCGGCTTTCCCGACACCTATGGCAATACGATGGATGCGTGGGTCGATTGCCTGTCCTACCTGCGCGATGAGGACGGCATGACGAAGTTCCGCCTGAAGCCGAACGAAGTGCTGGACATCGTCATCAAGGACGCCGCCGCCCTGCAGGCCGCGGCGCCCGACATCCTGGAAGAAATGACGTACTGCATAGGCGGCATCAATGAGCGCTACGAGGATTACGGCGAAAAGCCCGCCCTGAAACTCACGCTGCGCTAAAGTAACTTATCACCACCTCCCCACCATCTTCGATTGGTGCCAGGTACTGTAAGTGCCTGGCACCTTCACCACCAGCGCCGGCAAGTCAGCGCTTTACCACCAGCCTCGACTGGTGCCAGGTACCGCAGGTGCCTGGCACCTTCACCACTCGCGCCCGCAGACCAGTACCACAGCCGCCCGGTACCTTCACCACCGACGCCTGCAGGCCGGCGCCATGCAAGCGCCAGTAAGTCAATGCCCCATTTCCCCCGGCGCCAGCGACAGCACGTCAAACCCCGTCTCCGTCACCGCCACCATGTGTTCCCACTGGGCCGACAGCGAACGGTCCGCCGTCACCACGGTCCAGCCGTCCGGCATCTGGCGCGATTGCGGCTTGCCGGCGTTGATCATCGGCTCGATGGTAAACAGCATGCCCGGCTGCAGCACCATGCCGGCGCCCGGGCGGCCGTAATGGCGCACTTCGGGTTCTTCATGGTAGACCAGGCCGATGCCATGGCCGCAATAATCGCGCACCACGGAATAGCCGGCTTCTTCCGCCAGCTTCTGGATCGCATGTCCCACGTCGCCCAGGGTGGCGCCCGGCTTCACGGCGCGGATGCCGGCCCACATCGACTGGTATGTGGTTTTCACCAGCCGCTCGGCCTGCTTGGACGGCTGCCCCACGTAATACATGCGGCTGGTGTCGCCATGCCAGCCATCCTTGATGACGGCCACGTCGATATTGATGATGTCGCCGTCGCGCAGGATGCGCTTGGGCGACGGGATGCCGTGGCAAATCACTTCATTGACGGACGTGCAGATCGATGCGGGGAAGCCGCCATAGCCGACGTTGGCCGGGATGACCTTCAATTCATCGACAATGTATTCGTGGCACAGCTTGTCGAGGTACTCGGTGCTGACGCCGCCCTGCACGTGCGGGGCGATCATGGTCAGCACGTCGGCCGCCAGTTGCGCCGCGATGCGCGCTTCCTCGATCTGCGCCGGGGTCTTGATGAGGATAGCGTTGTCTTTTTTCTTACGCATGCACGCCTCCCGCGATGGCGTCGGCCAGAGTCAGGCCGCCTTCGTTGGCCGCGTTGCGCATCAACATCTGGCAAATGTCGCTGTAGCGCAAGTCAGGATTGGTTTCAGCCAGCAAGCCGATACGCAGCCAGTGCTCGGCCTGGGCATTGATGGAGCGGTTCAACGCCGTACTCGCAACACGCAGGTTTTCATGCATCTGGTCGGAAATTTTTACGATGCCCATGGTTTTATATGAAGTGTATATGTGGTGTATATAAACCGTATATTACCATGGGTTGTGATAAATTTCCCGCCGTATGCCTTCCATGACTTTTCATACCGAACTTCCCATCACGCCTGGGCAATTCTGGGCAGGCATGTCCATGCAGGCGGTCAATGCGGAATTGCGCCCGCTGGTGCGCATGACCGTCCCGCCAGAATGGCGCAACTGCACCCTTGGCCAGTGGCAGGCCGGGCGCACCTTGTTCCACAGTGTGGTTTTGCTGTTCGGGGTGGTGCCGGTGGACGTGCATGCGTTGACCATGGAGCGCATCGTTCCCGGCCGGGGCTTCCGTGAGCGCTCGCATTCGTGGTGTAACCGGCTGTGGCTGCACGAGCGCACCACGACGGCCACGGCGTCCGGCTGCGTGGTCACCGATACCGTGACCGTGGAGGGCAGGGCGCCGCTGGCGGCGGCGCTGTTGATGCCCATCTACCGGCTGGTGTTCCGCCACCGGCACCGGCGCCTGGCGGCGTTATATGGCCGGGTCAGCGCACCTCGTCGACCTTGAACAGCGGGTTGTAAATCAGCCCCAGTAAATTGCCGAACGGGTCCGCCAGCTCCGCCACCTTGATGCCTTCGCCGACATCCTGGATGGCCTCGTGCACGGCAGCGCCCAGCCCGGTAATGCGCGCCACTTCCGCTTCGATGTCATCGACGCCCCAGTACGCGCAGCAGCCCGCCTTCCCGGGTTCGCCGTCCGGCACCAGGCCCAGTTCGAAACCGGCAATGGCAAAACCGACGTAGAACGGCTGGTCGAAATAGGGCGCCGCGCCAAATACTTCCGTGTACCAGGCCTTGGCCTTGGCCAGGTCGCTGACGGGGTATTTTACGGTGCGCAAGCCTTTGATCATGGGAGTCTCCTGTCGTGTTGGTGGATGAGGCCAATGATGCCATGGCATGGGAGCGGGGGATTGGAAAAATGGAAACGGGGGAGGCGGATGCGCCCTCCCAAAGCCGTCTGGTAAACCGTCAGTGAAGCCTGTCTGAATTGGTCTGGCTTTACTGGCTTTTGGCTGGAATTTGAAAACGCAGGCAAGGAAAGCACGGACCAGACAAAAACAGACAGCTTTCCAGACATGTCGCCGGACAGGCCGGGAAGGCGAACCTACCGCGCAAAGTTGTCGGGTGTCGTATCGGCAAATTCGTGGAAGTCGTGGATCAGGTGCGACTGGTCAAAATAGCCGCAGTCCAGCGCCAGGCGCGCCCAATCGACAGCGGCAGATGCCGGTTGCCGCAACATCTCCGTGGCGCGTCTAAACCGCAATATGCGGGCATACAGCTTCGGCGGCAGGCCCACGTGGGTGCGGAATTGCGCCGCCAGGTGCTGGCGCGAGACGCCCAGTTGCGCCACCAGCGATTCGATGCGCAGCGCGCCGCCGCTGCGCTCGAGCGCCGCCAGCGCGGTCCCGACCAGCGCGCCGGCCGGTTCGATATATTGCAGACGTGATAATAAATATCGTTCGATCAGCCGCAGCCGCCCTGCGTCATCGACGCCATCGAGCCAAAGCCGGTCCGCCAGGCGCTCCACCCCGCCCAAGGAGTGGAATTCCGTCACCGCCACGTCCAGGTCTGTCAATGCGTGCAGCGGCACGCCGAGGAACAGCCCCGCCGCGCCGGGCCGGAAGCGCACCGCGACAGTCCGTACCGGCGCACCTAAAGGCACGTGGATGGCGCGCGTCATCATGCCGACCGCGAACGCCGGCCGCCCGGTATCCTGCCACAGGATATCGATGCAATTGTCCGGCAAGACCCGGTGCGACGCGCCGGCCGGGGCGCCGGTGGACGCGCTGCGCCACAGGCAGGCGACGTAGGGCCGCAGCAGGGGATGGGGCGGCAATTCCTGGTAGACCATGGGGTAGATGACAGTACATGCTAACTAAGGGCGCGAACCAGTATAATGAAAGGTTCATATTCACCAATATCCACCCATATTCCTACTGGCTGCAACCATCATGCAAGATAAATATAGTCCCGCCGACGTTGAAAAAGCCGCCCAGGCCCACTGGAAAGCCATCGATGCCTACAAGGCTGTCGAAAACGACCCGCGTTTCCCAAAAGGCAAGTATTACGCTTGCTCGATGCTGCCTTACCCTTCGGGCAAGCTGCACATGGGCCACGTGCGCAACTATACGATCAATGACGTGATGTACCGCTACCTGCGGATGAATGGCTACAACGTGCTGATGCCGATGGGCTGGGACGCATTCGGCATGCCGGCGGAAAACGCGGCCATGGCCAACAACGTGCCGCCTGCGCAATGGACGTATTCCAACATCGCCCACATGCGCTCGCAGATGGAAATGATGGGCCTGGCGATTGACTGGTCGCGCGAAATGACCGCGTGCAAGCCGGAATATTACAAGTGGAACCAGTGGATGTTCCTGAAGATGCTGGAAAAAGGCATCATCTACAAGAAGACCGGTACCGTGAACTGGGACCCGGTCGACCAGACCGTGCTGGCCAACGAACAGGTGGTCGACGGCAAGGGCTGGCGTTCCGGCGCGCTGATCGAAAAGCGCGAGATCCCGATGTACTACGTGCGCATCACGGATTACGCCGATGAATTGCTGGAGTATGTCGACACCAAATTGCCAGGCTGGCCGGAGCGCGTGCGCACCATGCAGACCAACTGGATCGGCAAGTCGACCGGCGTGCGCTTCGCGTTTACCCACGATATCAAAGGCGACGACGGCGCCCTGATCGGCGACGGCAAGATGTACGTGTTCACCACCCGTCCCGACACCATCATGGGCGTGACCTTCTGCGCCGTGGCGGCCGAACACCCGCTGGCCGCGCACGCGGCCAAGGACAAGCCGGAACTGCAAGCCTTCATCGCCGAGTGCAAGATGGGTTCCGTGATCGAAGCCGACATGGCGACGATGGAAAAGAAGGGCATGCCGACCGGCCTGTTCGT
>CBIHOX010000092.1:0-23794 GCA_966211685.1 uncultured Pseudoduganella sp. | reverse complement strand
TGACCGACGCCAATGCGGCCTACCGGGCCTTTGCCATAGAGGCCGGCATCAGCCATGAAGCCGTGAATGTGAGCGCCGGGGTTCGCGCGCGTGGCGCATTGCACGTCCAAAACGTCAATGCGTACCACAGCCGCTTCCGCAACTGGCTGCACCGGTTTCACGGCGTGGCCACACGGTATCTGCCGAATTATTTGGGCTGGCGCTGCATTCTTGACGCACATCGCATCGATACCCCGGAAAGCATGCTTAAAGCAGCGATTGGATGCTTTCCACGATTTGCGGTGACATAGCCTTTTGAAATTGACCGCTAACCGATCGATGCATGGCGCTGGCGGCTGTCCGCCGGCGCCTGTTCCCGGTCGCGCAAGCCATAATCGCGCAGGACGCCGGCAATCCGCAGCCGGTACTCGTCGAATACACCGCCGCGCCCCGCTTCCTGCGCGGCGCGGTGCGCTTCCAGGTTGCGCCATTGCAGGATGGCCGCCTCGTCGCGGAAGAATGACAGCGACAGCATCTTGCCCGGCTCCGCCAGGCTCTGGAAACGCTCGATCGATATGAAACCGTCGATCTGTTCCAGCAGCGGCTTGAGCGCCGCGGCCATGTCGAGGTAGTCCTGCTGGCGCCCGTCACGGGGCCGCACTTCAAAGATCACGGCAATCATTGCGCCTCCACGAACATGGGGATGCGGGCATTGACGGAAGGCCGGTAGCGCCAGGCCAGCGGCGGCAACGGACCGGACGCCAGCAGCACCTCCAGTGCGGCGCACGCGATGGCTTGCGACAGCGCCTGGCCCGGGCAGGCGTGGACGCCATGGCCATAGGTAAACAGCGGAGTCCCGGGTGCCCTGCCCGCAGCGGCCAGCACCACCAGGATCCCCTGTCCCGCCTGCAGCGGTGTATTGCAGACAACGGCGTCTTCCGCCATGAAGCGCCGCGTATTGTGGATCGGTGGATCGTCGCGCAATACCTGAAGAACCAGCGCCTCCAGCCCGCTTTCAGGCGGCATGCCATCGGCCAGCGCCACGATGGCGTTGCCGATCAGGCCAGCCGTCGCTTCATAGGTTTGCGACAGCAGCCCCGCCAGGTTGGCCAGCAGCGCATCGGATCGGTTCCAGCCGGCGGCCTCCGCTTCCGCCAGCACCAGCGACAACAGGCTGCCCGGCCGGGCCGGACCCGATTGCACCAGGCTGCGCAGGCTGTCGAGCAGCGCCTGCGCGGCGCCGTGCGCGCGCTGCAGTTGCTCCGCGCTGCTGAGCGGGGACAGGCACGCGACGAATTCCCCCATCCAGCCGGCCACCTGCGCGGCATCGCCAAAGCCCAGCAGGTGCGCCACGGTCTGGACCGGCACCGCACACTGCCATGCGGACAAGCCCTCCGCGGTGCGCACCGGGTAGCGCCGGGCCAGCGTGGCCGCGCACTCCTGCGCGGTGCGCTGTACCAGCGCAGGATCCAGCGAACCCAGCGCGCGTTGCAGCGCCAGCTTGGGCGCCGCATGACGGGCGCCGTCATTCATGCGCACCAGCTCCCCGAACACGAAGCCGGCCGCGCCGCCGGCAATCGCAGCCGGCACGGGCTCGGTCACGGGCCTTACACGGCAGTGCGGATGCGTCATGACGTCCCTCACGGCGGCCGGATGGGCCGCGACCCACAGTTTCAACGTGTTGTCGTAATGCAGGCCGGGACGCGCCGCCAGTTGTGCGTAATACGGATAGGGTTGTTCATGCGTGACTGCGGCGATAGGGTCCAAGAAATTCTCCTTTGTATGTGCGATGCGCTGCAGTATGCTGCCGCGAACGCAGCAATAATTCGATGGAGACCGAAATATGGATGTCAATGGACAGGACGCCGGTGCAGGCAGCGCCGATGGCCGGCTGGCCCGCATTGCCGGTGCGATTGCCGAACCGGCGCGGGCGCGCATGCTGTGCAGCCTGCTCGACGGCCACGCGCGCACGGCCACGGAATTGTCGGCCGTGGCCGACGTCAGCGCATCGACCGCCAGCGCACACCTGGCGCGTCTCAAGGATGAACACCTGGTGCGCCAACTGGCGCAGGGCCGGCACCGCTATTACCAGCTGGTCGACGCCGAAGTCGCGGCCGCGCTGGAAGCGCTGCTGGTGGTGGCCGGCGTGCCGCGCCCGCAATTCAAGCCCAATACACCGGAGCGGCTGCGCCGCGCCCGTACCTGCTACGACCACATGGCAGGCCAGGTTGCCGTGCAATTGCACGACCGGCTGGCGGAGCAAGGCTGGCTGCGCGATGAGGGAGAAAGCTATGCATTGACGGCCAGCGGGGAACAGGGGTGCAGCGCGCTGGGCATCGACGTGGCGGCATTGCGCCGTTCACGGCGCCGCCTGGCTTGCGCCTGCCTGGACTGGAGCGAGCGCAAGCCGCACATCGGCGGCGCGCTGGGCGCCGCGCTGCTGCAACTGGCGCTGAAACAAGGCTGGGTGGAACAAGACCTCGACAGCCGCGCCCTGGCCGTGGCGCCGCATGGCGAAAAACGCATGTTGGCCGCCATGGCAAGCCCGGCAGCCTGATGGGACTAAGCACGGCTTAAGACTTGCCGACGATGATCATTGCACCACACATCATTATTGAGGTAAGTCAATGAAAACCTGGGTACGCGACAATAAGGGATTTATCGCTTTCATGTTGATGTTCGGCCTGTTCCGTACCGCGGTGGCCGACTGGAATCCCATCCCCTCCGCGTCCATGCATCCCAACCTGCTGGAAGGCGACGTGGTGTTCGTCAACCGTCTGGCGTTCGACTTGAAAGTACCGCTCACCGACAAGGTGGTGGCGCACCTGGGCGAACCGAAGCGCGGCGACATCGTGACGTTTTCATCGCCGTCGGACGGCACCCGCCTGATCAAGCGCATCGTTGCCTTGCCGGGCGATACTGTCTCGATGGACCACGACCGCCTGGTCATCAATGGCCAGCCTGCCACCTACAGCCTGCCGTCCGACGCGGTGGAATCGATTGCCAACGTCGGCAGCCTGCCGGCCGTGCAAGTGACGGAAAAAGCCGGCGAGGCGGAACACCGCATCCAGCTGTTGCCGGACATCGTATCGGGCAAGCGCAGCTTCGCCCCCATCACCATCCCGCCGGGCCAGTACATGATGCTGGGCGATAACCGCAACAACAGCGCCGATTCGCGCTACATCGGCCTGGTGCCGCGTGAATTGCTGATCGGCCGCGCGGAACGCGTGCTGGTGTCGGCCGATATCGAGGGCAACTGGCATCCCCGCACCGATCGTTTCCTGATGGCATTGGGGCACTGACGCCCGGCATGGCTGCGCCTTATAATTCATGCAAACTTTTGCAGAGCGGAGCAGCCATGATCGACTTCCAGGGACTCACCAAATCGTATGGCGGCTTTGAAGCCGTCAAGCCGCTGACCATGCAGGTGCGGCGCGGCGAAGTGTTCGGCTTCCTGGGACCGAACGGCGCCGGCAAGACCACCACCATCCGCATGCTGATGGGCATCCTGGTGCCGAGCGCCGGGCGGGTGCTGGTCGATGGCCTCGATTGCCAGCGCGATGCGGCCGAAGTCAAACGCCACGTCGGCTACCTGCCCGACATCCCCACTTATTACGATTACCTGCGCGGCCGCGAAATCCTTGAATTCGTGGCTGAAATGCACGGCTATTCGCGCTCCGAGGCGCGCGGCCGCGCGCACCGCCTGTTGAACGAACTGGGGCTCGACGAAGCCGCCGAGGAATTCGCCGTCAATTATTCGATGGGCATGAAAAAGAAGCTGGGGCTGGCGTGCGCGCTGGTGCACAACCCCAAGGTGCTGGTGCTCGATGAGCCCATCAACGGCCTCGACCCGCGCGCGTCGCGCGACGTGCAGGAACGCCTGCTGGCGGCCGCGGCGCAAGGCACCACCATCTTCGTGTCGACCCACTTGCTGGACATGGCGGAAAAGCTGTGCGACCGGGTCGGCATCATCCACCGCGGCTCGCTGGTGGCTTGCGGTTCGCTCGATGAATTGCGCGGCGCCGCCGCCAGCGGCAGTTCGCTGGAACAAGTGTTCCTGAAGATTACCGACGAAGCCGGCGAGCAGGCGCAATGATGCCGGCCCTGCCCAACAGCACCAGCCGCGCCGTGTGGCTGTTGACCCGTATGCGCCTGCTGCGCCTGTTCAACATGGTCAACGCGTTCAGCTTGCGCAGGAAAAAAGGCGCGCAGCGCACCGGCACGCAGCGCAAGCGCACGATGTACTGGATCCTGTCGCCACTGGTCGGGCTGTTGATGATGTTTGGCGTGGTCAATCTCCTCAACGGGTCCATCGTCAACCTGCATTGCGCCATCGACCATCCGGCCGTCTGCATGAAGGCCGGCAGCCTTAAGAACAATCCGGCCGCGCAATCGATGATCATGGACCAGTTGCGGGTCATCGGATTCAGCCCCAGGCTGGCGGCCGCGGCCACCCTGCAAATGCTGATGCTGTGGCTGGTCAGCGTATTGATGCCGCTGAGCAGCCGCGAAATGGCGCAAGCCGAATGGGACCTGGAATGGCTGGTCACGCTGCCGGTGCAGCGCAAGGCGCTGCTGTGGGGCCGGATCCTGGAGCGCACCATTGCCAACCCGAGCGGCATGATGTCGGTGTGGCCGGCCTGTATCGTGCTGGCCTGGTACGGCGGCCATGGCTGGCTGTCGGCCCTCAGCGGCTTTGCCGTTGCCTGCGTGCTGCTGGTGCTGGCCGCCGTGGCGCGCACGCTGGCCGACACGGGCTTGCGCCTGTCTCTGGCGCCTTCGCAATTGCGCAACCTCCAGGCACTGGCGTCCGTCACGTGCCTGCCCATCATGTACATGGCCATGTCGTATTCGATGATGAGCTACGGCTCGTTCACCTATGACTGGGCGCGCCACTTCCCGGCCTGGACTTTGTGGACGCCGCCCGGCCTGGCCGTGCAGGCGCTGACCGCCCACAAGGCGGCGCAAGCCGCGTTGGCGGCGGCCGTATTGCTGGCGCAAACCGCGCTGCTGGCGGTGGCGGGCATGGCGCTGCTGCGGCGCCAGCTGCGCGCGGGCGTGGTTGGCGGCGGCGCGCGCGAAAGCGTGGCGCGCAAGGCGCGCGGCGCGGGCGCTTCGGGTACGTTGGGCGCTTCGGGTGCGCTAAGCGCCTCGGGTGCGCCAAGCGCTTCGGGTGCGTCAAGCACTTCGGGAACTGCGGACAGCGCCGGCACGCCCGATGCCGCGGCCGCATCTGGCGGCGCCGGCCGGCTGGCGCGCCTGCGCCAGTGGGGCACGACGTTGCAGCGGCGCGAATTGCGCCTGCTCGGCCGCGACCGCAACTTCCTGGTGCAAAGCCTGCTGGTGCCGGTGGTGATCGTCGGCAGCCAGCTGGTGTTCAACAACCAGCTGCAATCGTTCGCGCAAATCGGTGAAAACCAGTTCCTGATGGCGGCCGTGGCGTTCGGCATCGGCAGCTATGTGCTGATGCTGTCCGCGTTCCAGACCCTGAACACGGAAGGCAATGCGCTGTGGATGCTGTACACGTTCCCGCGCCCGCTGGAAAGCATGTTGAAGGAAAAGGCCCGCCTGTGGGGCGTGCTGGCGCTGTCGTATCCGTTGCTGGTGTTTGCCGCCGGCCTGTACTTCAAGCCGGTCTTCAGCTGGCAGCTGGCGTGGCTGGCCGCGATCGCGCTGGCCGGCGTGGTGATTTTTTCCGGTATCGCCGTGTCGCTGGGCGTGTTCGCGTGCGATCCGCTGGCGCAGGAAACCCACGCCCGCATCCGCCCCACGTACTCTTACCTGTACATGCTGCTGTGCAGCCTGTACGTGTACGGCATTTATGCGCAGGAATGGATACAGACCGTCGCCATCATGGTGCTGACTTGCGGGCTGTCGCTGGCGCTGTGGCAAAAGGCGCGCGACGCCCTGCCCTATTTGCTGGACCCGGCCGCCTCGCCGCCGCCGCGCGTGGCGCTGTCGGACGGCCTGATTGCCGCCATCACGTTCTTCGTCATGCAAATGCTGGCGCTGCTGTTGCTCACGCACGGCAAGCCGGCCAATGCGCGCGACGTGGCGCTGGCCTTCGCGCTGGCCGGCGCCTTCGTCTATGCCGTGATGCGGCTGGTGTACTGGCGCTACAAGACCGCCGGCGTACCGGCCGTGCTGGCCACGGCGGCGCATGGCGGCGCCGGCGCCGCGCTGCGCGACGCGCTGAAAAACGGCGTCATCGGCGGCGCGGTCGCCAGCCTGTCCGGCTATGCTTACGTACAGATGGTGCAGGGAACCATCTGGGAACGCGCGCCGGTCAGCGGTTCACTGTGGCTGGTGGCAATGGCGGTGCTGGCCGCGCCCGTGTTCGAGGAATTCATTTTCCGAGGGTTGATCCACACGGGATTGAAGCGGCTGCTGCCATCGTTGGCGGCCGCCGTGGGCAGCGCCGCCATCTTCGCCATCGTGCATCCGCCAGTGGCCATGGTGCCGGTGTTCGTGACGGGACTGTGCGCGGCCTGGGCCCACCGACGCAGCACGTCGCTGCTGGCGCCCATGGTGGTGCATGCGGTCTACAACAGCGTGATCGTGGCGCTGCAGTTCAAATTTTGATGCGAGGCGGGCCCCCTTGGCGGCCCGGCATGCCCGATGACGCGCGTCGCGCCAATCCAGCTTTCTACTTGTACATCGGGCCATCGTTGATGAAGCCGCCGCCCTGGTACAGGGTGGCCGCGTCGTCCGGCGCCGGGTAGGCGCCCGTGTCCGGGAACATGTGGCGGAACTGGCGCGAACTGTCTTTCGGATGGAAGCCCAGGTGGCCGGCCTTGCGGTTGTCCCACCACACGCCGTCATTGTCGGACATGCCGTACAACACGGTGTGGCCCACGCGCGGCGCCATCAGCGAGCAGCGCAGCGCTTCCACCAGGTCGTCATAGCTGAACCAGGTCACCATCATGCGCGGGTTCTTCGGTTCCGGAAACGACGAGCCGATGCGCAGGCACACGGTTTCAATGCCGGCGCGGTCCCAGTAATAGCGGGCCAGCTGTTCTCCAAACACTTTCGACAAGCCATACATGGAATCCGGACGCGTCGGGCTGTCGGCATCGAGGTGTTCGGTGGTCTTGTGGAAGCCGATCGCATGGTTCGAACTGGCGAACACGATGCGGCGCACGCCGTGGCGGTGCGCGGCCTCGTACACATTGTAGGTGCCCTGGATGTTGGCGAACATGATGTTCTCAAACGTGTTTTCCGTGGAAATGCCGCCAAAGTGCAGCACCGCCTCCACCCCTTCCAGCAAATCCAGCACGGCAGCCTTGTCAGCCAGGTCGCACTGGACGATTTCCTCGCCCTCGCGCGCCGCGCCCAGGTCACTGATGTCGGACAGGCGCACCACATCGGCCCAGGGCTTGATGCGGTCGCGCAGGATCTTGCCGAGGCCGCCGGCCGCGCCGGTCAGCAGGATGCGTTTGAATGGTTTGCTCATGGTCGCTCCGTGGTAGTCATTGTTGTAGTCATTGTTGTAGTCATCATCATCGCATCATCATCTCACCAGTTGTACGATGTCGTATGACATTATGCCACAACCTTAGGTCACGGGGGCTGGATTGAACAAGACCAGCGCATTGTGCAATTTCCACTGTTCGGCCCAGGTCTTGCGGCCGCTGGCCACGTCCAGCATCAGGTGGAACATTTCCCAGCCCACTTCGGCAATGGTGGCCTCGCCGCTGGCGATGCGGCCGGCATTGACGTCCATCAAATCGTGCCAGCGCCGGGCCAGGTCGTCGCGGGTGGCGACCTTGATCACCGGACACTCCGCCAGGCCGTACGGCGTGCCGCGCCCGGTGGTGAAGATGTGCAGGTTCATGCCGGCCGCCAGTTGCAGGGTGCCGCAAATGAAATCGCTGGCCGGCGTGGCCGCGTAAATCAAGCCTTTCTGCCTCAATTTTTCACCGGGCGACAACACGCCGGCAATCGGGCTGGAGCCGCTCTTGACGATGGACCCCATGGCTTTTTCCACAATGTTCGACAAACCGCCCTTCTTGTTGCCCGGCGTGGTATTGGCGCTGCGGTCGACCCCGCCCCGCTTCAGGTATTGGTCGTACCAGTCCATTTCGCGGATCATTGCCTGGGCCACGTCCGCGTTGACCGCGCGCGACGTCAGCTGGTCGATCCCGTCGCGCACTTCGGTGACTTCGGAAAACATCACCGTGGCGCCGGCGCGCACCAGCAAGTCGGTGGCGTAGCCGACCGCGGGATTGGCGGTCACGCCGGAAAACGCATCGCTGCCGCCGCACTGCACGCCCACCACCAGTTCCGAGGCCGGCACGGTTTCGCGGCGGCGCCGGTTCAGCACGTCGAGCTGTTTTTCCGCCTTGGCCATGATGGAATCGATCATGGCGTGGAAGCCCACGTGGCCCTGGTCTTGCAAACACACCAGCGCCGGTTCGAAATCCGCGCCGTTGGCGCCATTGGCATCGTCGGCGCCGGCAGACCGGATCGCGATCGTCCCTTTCGGGAACAGGCGCTGCGGCTGCAGCTTTTCGCAGCCCAGGCTGACCACCATGGCCTGGCCGCCGAAGTTCGGATTCAGGCTGATGTTGCGCAGCGTGCGGATCGGCACGTCGGCATACGGCGCATCGATCGCCACGCCGCAGCCATACGTATGTTCCAGCCCCACCACGTCGTCGACGTACGGGTAATTCGGCAGCAGTTCCGCCTTGATGCGCTTGACGGCATGTTCCACCACACCGGACACGCACTGCACGGTGGTGGTGATGGCCAGGATGTTGCGGGTGCCGACGCTGCCATCGGGATTGCGGAAGCCCTGGAACGTATAGCCTTCCAGCGGTTCCATGGCCGGCCCTTTCGCCGTGGCGATCGGCAAGCCGGTCAATTCACGCGCGGGCGGCAAGGTCACCTGCGGTTCGGCGATCCAGCTGCCGGCCTTCAGGTCGGACGCGGCGTAGCCGATCGTCACGTTGTAGCGCGTCACCGGCGCCCCTTTGGCAATGTCGCGCAGCGCCACCTTGTGCCCTTGCGGCACGGCTTCCAGCAACGTCAGGCCGTCCGGGAACACCGCGCCCGCCTTCAAACCGCCGTCATTGACGACGATGGCGACGTTATCGTTTTCGTGCATCAGGATGTAGCGCGGGCTGTCCGCGCTGGACACTGCATTCATGTTGATTCCTTGCTGTGGTGTTGTGTTGCGTCCAATTCAGTATGCCGCAGATAAAAAAATTTGGCTAGTCCAGATTGCATATTTGGTCTGACCACCTTAGAATGGCCTGACCAAATTACAAAATTGCTCAAGTCGCTTTGCGAAATTGCCCAGCGACTTGACAACTGCCGGGACGGCCATGAACGCACCCCATAGAAAACACGGCGCAATGCACGCAACCCATGCAACACACGACGGCCACGGTCACGAACCGCGGCTGTACCGCGTGGTGGCGGACCGCATCCAGCAATTGATCGCAGGGGAAGGTATCCTGCCGGGCGAGCGGCTGCCGTCGGAGCGCGAGCTGGCCACCAGGCTGTCGGTCAGCCGCGCCTCGCTGCGCGAAGCGCTGATCGCCCTGGAACTGGGCGGCGCGATCGAGGTGCGCGGCGGTTCCGGCGTATACGTCAGCGAACGGGTGGAACAGGCGGCGCTACCGGAAGCCGGGCCGGGCCCGTTCGAAGTGCTGTCGGCGCGCCGGCTGGTGGAAGCGGAAATCGCCGCCATCGCGGCGCGCGTGGCCACCGATGGCGCGATCGACGCGATCCTGAAGGCAGTGCAGGAAATGGAAGCCAGCCATGCGAACAAGGCCAGCAACGAACAGGCCGACCGCAACTTCCACCTGGCCATTGCGCGCGCCACCGGCAACAGCGCGCTGGTGGGGTCGCTGTCTTACCTGTGGGACCAGCGCGGCCACCTGTGGCACCGGCTGAAAGAACATTTCCAGACCGAGGAGTTGCGCCAGGAAACCCTGAAAGACCACCGCCGCATCCTGGAAGCGATTGCTTCGCACGATGCGGCCGCCGCGAAGAAAGCCATGCGCGCGCACCTCGAGCGCGTGACGAGGACGTTTTCGCGGGGATGAAACACAGGACCGAACCGCCGCGCACAGGCGGGGGTCCGCACGGTTATCGACCGTATGCCAGCTCGGCGCCCAGGCGGGCGCCCTCCCGGCAGCGGCACGGAGTACGCGAGGTGCTCCAGGTAGCGGATGACGACGGCGGCCGGGCTGCAAGCGCACGCCGCGCATCACTTTTATTGAATGTTGAAGGAGACAAAAACCATGAACAAGCCTTGCCCCGCGCAGCCACGCCTGTTGCTGACATCCATCACCCTCGCTGTCCTGACCCTGGTGCAATCCGTCCATGCTGAGGAAATGCAGCGCGTCGAAGTGACCGGTTCGTCCATCAAGCGGCTCGCGGCCGAAGCAGCGCTGCCTGTTTCGTCGATCAAGGCGGAGGAATTTGTCGAGCGTGGCATGACCACCCTGGCCGACGTGATGATGGCGCTGCCGCAATCGGCGTCGCTGGCGCCGTCGAACGCCGGCTCGGGCACCAACATCAACCTGCGCGGCCTGGGCGTGAACCGCACGCTGGTGCTGTTGAATGGCCGCCGCCTGGCCAATGAAGCCATCGCGGCCGGCTACGCCAACCTGGACGTGATCCCGATGAGCGCCCTGTCGCGCGTGGAAATCCTGCGCGACGGCGCTTCGTCGATCTATGGGTCCGACGCGATCGGCGGCGTGGTCAACTTCATCACCAAGCGCGACGTCGTGGGCGGCTCCGTCACGGCGCAATACATCGAACCGGAAAAAAAGGGCGGCGGCGACGAACAGCGCGTCACACTGACCTATGGCGTGGGCAGCCTGGACAGCGATGGCTGGAACATCTACGCCACGATCGACGCGCACCAGCGCAGCCGCCTGGCGGCCAAGGACCGCGCCGAGCTGTCGTCGGCCGAGAAACTCACGGAACTGGGCCGCGCCCCGACGCTGGGCAGCGGCGGCAACGCCACCCCGGCCAACTTCACCACGGCCACCAACAAGACCGCGCAAAACCCGTACTATTCCGCCGGCTGCCTGGCGCCATCGTCGATCCAGGGCGCAAAAAATACCTGCATCCTCAACGCCAACGAATACGGCACCGCGCTGCATGCCAACCAGCAGGTCACGTTCTATACCCGCGCCACCAAGCGTTTCTCGGAAGAGCACACCGTCACCATCGATTACGCGCTCGGCACCGAGCAAATCCACGCGGCCCGCAACCCGACCAACGCGGTGGCCGTCAACGGCGTCTCGGCCACCTTGCCGTCGACCAGCAAATGGTACCCGGGCGGCAGCGGCGGCGTGCCCGCCGTGGCGGGTCTCAAAGGCGAACCGCTGACCGTGACCTGGGCCGTGGCCGACTATGGCGTGGCGGTCCAGAAAGACAAGCAAGTCAACCAGCGCCTGGCGGTCTCCGATGAAAACCGCTGGGGCGGCTGGGATACCCGCGCCGGCCTGGTGATCGGCATCAGCGACCGTGAAAACTATTACCAGAACGGCTTCTTCCGCGGCCAGGGCTTGCTGGACGGCTTGAAGTCGGGCGCGCTCAATCCATTTGGCCTGCAAGACCAGGCCGGCCTCGATTACCTGAAATCGATTTCCGTCGATGGCAGGAAAAACCGCGATTCGCGCACCACCTACACCGGCGTGGACGTCAACGCCAGCCGGCCGCTGATGTCGCTGGCCGGCGGCGAAGTGGCGCTGGCGGTGGGCCTGGACTTCCACCGCGAAACCACGCGCGACGACAAGCTGGCGATCCAGAACGAGGTGCAATACCTGAACTCGACCGCGTCGCACGGCGAAGGCGCACGCAACGTGGCCGCCATTTACGCTGAAATCGACATCCCGCTGACCAAGCAGCTGACCCTGAACTTCGCCGCCCGCGACGACCATTTCAGTGACTTCGGCAACACCTTCAACCCGAAAGCCAGCTTCCGCTACGAACCGTCGAAACAACTGATGTTCCGCGGCTCGGCCAATACCGGCTTCCGCGCGCCGACCCTGTTCGACGCCTATGGCTACCGCCTGCCGGGCGCGACCACGCGCACCTCGTCCAAGTGGGATGACCCGGTGCTGTGCCCCGGCGGCACGCCCGGCGTGGCCGGCACCGGCAAGGCGCTGCCGGGCTATGTGGCGTCCGAAGTGTGCAACGCGAGCCTGCCCAAGCAGACCGGTTCGAACGCCGACCTGACGCCGGAAAAATCGCGCGGCTGGACCCTGGGCGTGGTGGTGGAGCCCATCAAGTCACTGACCCTGTCGGCCGACTACTGGAACATCCGCATGACCGACATGCTGGCCAACCTGCCGGAACAGGTGTACTTCCTGTACCCGGACAAGTACAAGTCGCTGTTCGTCCGCAATGCCGACGGCACCATCAACTACATCAGGAACGTGACGATGAACCTGGGCGGCCAGAAGGCGGCCGGCATCGACGTATCGGCGTCGTATGCCTTCCCGCGTTCGGCGTGGGGCGCATTCAAGGTGGAACTCGATGGCACCTACCTGACCCAGTTCGACAACCAGCTGGAAAAGGATTCGGAATTCGTGTCGAACGTGGGCCGCTTCGGCCTGGCCAGCAACGGCACCACCAGCAGCTTCCCGATCATCACGTACCGCTGGAAGCACACCCTGAAACTGAACTGGTCGATGGGCAGCTGGAGCGTGCAGGCCACGCAGAACTACAATTCCAAGTATGAAGACCAGAACCTGGTGGCGCAGCAATATTGGCGCGACATCAATTCATACAAGCCGTGGAACCTGACCGCCACGTACAAGGGCATCAAGCATGTCGTGATCACGGGCGGCATCACCAACGTGTTTGATTCGGCGCCGCCGGCCACCAACCACAGCGGTTATTCGTTCGGTTACCTGAGCAGCGCGGCCAGCCCGATCGGCCGTTCGTACAACCTGCGCGCGACGTACAATTTCTAAGCATGGCGGAGCGCGGCGCTGTGTCCTTACGGCGCCGCGGCTGCTTCGGGAGCCCGTTGATGAAATTTTTCTCCACCACCGCGGCGCTGGCACTGTGTGCAAGCGCCGCTTTTTCGGTGCACGCGGCCGACAGCAGGCCGGTGCGCTTCATCCTGGTGGGCGACTCCACCATGGCCACGGCCAGCGGCTATGGCGACGCGTTGTGCGCGCGCGTCATCCGCGCCGACACCTGCATCAACCTGGCCAAGGGCGGCCGCAGTTCCGGCAGCTTCCGCGCGGAAGGCCGCTGGGATGAAGTGCAGGGCTTGCTGAAAGGCGCCAGCGCCTACCGCGCCACGTATGTATTGATCCAGTTCGGCCACAACGACCAGCCGGGCAAGCCGGGCCGCTCGACCGACCTGGTGACGGAATTCCCCGCCAACATGGCGCGCTACGTGCAGGAAGTGAAGGCGCTGGGCGGCGTGCCGGTGCTGGTGACGCCGCTGGCGCGCCGCAGTTTCAAGAACAAGGTATTGGAAAACAACCTCGCGCCGTGGGCCGACGCCATCCGCAAGGTGGCTGCCGAACAGCAGGCGCCATTGCTGGACTTGAACGCCGACAGCGTGGCCGCCGTGCAAGCCATGGGCGAGGCGGAAGCCGATACGCTGGCGGTCGAACCCAAGCCGGCCAGCGCCGCCGTCCCTGCCGGCTCCGCCGCCGACCTGGCGAAAACAGAACCGACCGGCGCGGCGAAAAGCGCGTTCGACTACACGCACGTGGGGCCGAAAGGCGCACAGTTCTTTGCCCGCATGGTCGAGCGTGAATTGAAGGCCGCGATTCCCGCCACGGCGGCGCAATTCCGGCCGGAGGCGCCATGAAGCGGCGCCGCGCCAACATCCGCCTTGGCGTGCCGCCGGCCGCCGCCAGTTGCCGCGCACAGGCGGGTCCGCCGCGCTTGACGCAAGCCGCGTCACCGGCTGCGCAACAGGCGCCTGCGCCGGCGACGGGGCAGGCCAAACGGCTTGCCGCCCGGCTGGCCTCATCGCTGGCCTCATCGCTGGCCTCATCGCTGGCCATGCCGCTGGCCGCACCGCTGGTGGCGCAACTGGCCATCATGATGCCGGCGGTTGGTGCGCATGCCGCCGAGGCCCGCCCCGCCGCGCAGGACAGCAGCACGGCGGCCGGTCCCACGCCGTCCACCGGCACCGCGCGCCCGCAACTGACGGCGGCGCAGGCGGCGCAATTCACGTACCGCGAAGTGTTGAAATACGTGGGCGTGGCCGGCAGCGAGCGCGTCGATCCGTGGGACCCGCTGGCCGATCCGCTGGCGGCCAATCCCTCGCCTGCGGCATTCACGCCCGACTACATCGTCGACGCGGCGGCGCCGGCCGATGGCGTGCGCACCTTCAACACGGTGCAGGCCGCGGTATCGCGCGCGCTGGCCGACGCCGGCCGGCGCAAGCGCGCCTACATCCTGCTCAAGCCCGGCGTATACCGCGAACTGGTCTACGTTCCCGCCGCGCCGGTGGCCATCACCCTGTATGGCGAAGGCAGGCAGGCCGCCGACACCATCATCACCGCCAAACTCGACGCGGCGGTGGCGGGCGACGCCTACGCTGCGCAATACGGCCCGCAATTCGTGCACGCGCACCCGGACGTGCAAGCCATGCACGCCATCGTCAAGGAACGCGCAGCCGGCGGCAAGGGCAATATCGGCACCGGCGGTTCGCAAACCGTGTGGGTGCAAAACCATGGCTTCCAGGCGCGCAACCTGACCATTGCCAATGGCTACAACAAGGATACCGGCAATGCGCGCGAGGAATGCGGCGAGCGCCCCTGCGGCCGCAATGACGTCAACCCGCAGCAAAACGTGGTGCACCACCAGGCCGTGGCGCTGCAGGTGGAAGGCGCGGACAAGGTGCAATTCGAAAACGTGCGCCTGACCGGGTTCCAGGATACGCTGTACCTGAAGAACCGCGACGTCCACCAGCGCCGTCGCGACACGGTGCGCAGCTTCTTCCACAACGTGTATGTCGAAGGCGACGTGGATTTCATTTTCGGCGACAGCACCGCGTATTTCCTGCAGTCGGAAATCCGCACCTTGGGCGACCGCAGTACTGCTTACGTCGGCGCGCCCAATACCAGCTACCTGTCGAAATATGGCTTCGTGTTCAACCAGTCCCGCTTCACGCATGACGGTTCGCCGAATGCGCTGGCCGGCCAGTTCTTCCTGGCGCGCCAGTGGTTCCACAACCAGCGCTGCACGCCCTACGGCAAAGTCCCGGTCGAAGGTTACCGCTGCGTGCTCGGCGACGCCAGCGCCTACACGTCGCCGCACGGCACCATCACCGCCACCGTACTGGAAACCGTGGGCAAGATGGTGGTGCTCAATTCGCGCATCGGCCGCCACATCAACCGCGCGCGCCCCTGGTCGGACTGGAACCGCAACGGCACCCTGCCCTACCGCCCGGCGCAATTCAATTCCGACGATTACTGGGCCAACCTGAAGGCGGCCGGGATCGATCCAGTCAAAGACCTCGGCTATGAACGCGCGCCGCAGCCGGCCGCGCCATTCCTGGCCGAGTACAACAATACATACGAACAATGATGCCCATGAAATCCATCAAGCCGATGAACCCACTGCGCCGCACCCTGCTGAAATCCACCCCGGCCGCCGCGCTGGCCATGGCCGGTGCGCCCGCCACGGCGGCCACCGAGCCGGACCCGTGGCTGCGCGCGGCGGAAATCGCAAAAAAACTCGCCAACCCGACCTCGTTCCGCAAGCAGGATTTCCTGGTGACGGAGTTCGGCGCCAGCCAGTGCCGGCTCACCAAGGTCAAGGCCTGGGTCTCGCACGACGACGAAGCGCTGGTCGACACGCCCGTCCCTGGCGCGAGCGATTGCTATGCCGCGTTCCGCGACGCGATTGCCGCCTGCCACCAGGCCGGCGGCGGCCGCGTGGTGATCCCGGCCGGGAACTGGTATTGCGCCGGCCCCATCGTGCTGCTGTCGAACGTGAACGTGCACCTGAACAAGGGTGCGCACGTCTACTTCAGCAACAACCCGGAAGATTATGCGAAATATGGCGACATCGATTGCGGCAAGAACGGCCGGCTGGTGATCACGCGCTGGCAAAGCAATGACTGCCTGAATTTCGCCTCGATGATTTACGCCCATGGCCAGGACAATATCGCGCTGACCGGCGACGACTGGACCAGCATCCTGAACGGCCAGGGCGGCGTGCCGTTTGCCGGCAGCGCCGATTGCTGGTGGACGTGGAAGGGCAAGAACCGCACCATCAACGCGGTTTCGCAAACCAACACGCCCGGCTACAAGCCGGGTTCGATTGCCGCCAACATGGAAAACCCGGTCAACCCAAAGTCGCTGGCCGACGCCGCGCCGGGTTTGACGGAAGACGAGCGCAAGCTGATCCAGGGTGACGGCAACAAGTGGCGCGCCGATGAGCACTACCTGCCGGCGCTGTCGGAAGCCGGCGTGCCGCTGCCGCGCCGCGTGTTCGGCCTGGGCCACTACCTGCGGCCATCGATGATCCACCTGGTCGGCTGCACCAATGTGCTGCTGCAGGGTTACCAGGTCACCAATACGCCGTTCTGGCAACACCACCCGGTCCATTGCCGCAACATCGTGATCCGCAACGTCAACATGAACAGCCATGGCCCGAACAGCGACGGCTTCGATCCGGAATCGTGCGACCACGTGCTGGTCGAAGGCTGCATGTTCGATACCGGCGACGATTGCATCGCCATCAAGGCCGGCAAGAACCAGGATACGCAATATGGCCCGTCGCAAAACATCGTGATCCAGAACTGCACCATGCACGCGGGCCACGGCGCCGTGACATTGGGCAGTGAAATGGCGGCCGGCATCCAGAACGTGTATGCGCAAGACCTGGTGTTTGAAAACAAGCACTGGAAAACCAACCCGCTGAATACGGCGATCCGGCTGAAGACCAACATGAACCGGGGCGGCTACCTGCGCAATTTCTACGTGCGCAATGTCACGATACCCAACGGCGTGCAGACCTCGCCCTCGTTCTACGCTTCGCTGCCCGGCTCCCCGATCGCCTCGCGCACGGTGGCCACGGCGGCCGGCGCCGTGGTGACCTTCGACTGCGACTACACGCCAACCGCGGACAGCGTGCGCACCCGCCCGCCAGCCGTCAGCAATGTGCACATCTCGAACGTCAGGGTGGGCAACGTGGACACCAGGGATGGCAAGAAGGCATCGTGCTACCAGGCGATCGTCGTGCTGGGCCCGGTAGCATCCGACTACAACGGCCCGCAGCCGATGCCGGCCGTGCTGCCGGTAACCAATGTCACCATCACGGACTGCGACTTCGGCGTGCCGGTGAACGACAAGGCGCCGTGGTACCTGTATAACGTGAAGGGATTGACGCTGAAGAACGTGACCATTGCCGGCAAGGTGCACAACGCGACACTGTCGGCCTGATCCCGCTAGTCCCCGGCTTGGCCATGTCCCCCGGGGAGTCGGCATCCCCGTCAGGCCCAAACGTGACAAAGCGGACATTCTTAAGGGAAATGTCCGCTTTTGTCATAAATGGGGTCTGACCCCAGGGGGTGACATGCCTTGGGTGGTGCGGTCAGCCTTTGAACGGGACGTCCGCCAGGCCCTTTACGCCCGGCCGCAACAGGACCACTGCACCGCCCCACTGTTCATCTTCCGGCTTGCCCGACACGATGGACGTCACCAGCAAGGTATCGAGGTCCGGCCCGCCGAACGCGCACATGGAGGGTTTGAGCATCGGCACGTCGATGCGCCGATCGAGCTTGCCTTCGGGCGTGAAGCGCAGCAGGCAACCCGCGTCGTTGGCGCACGTCCAGTAACAGCCGTCCGCGTCGACGGCGGCGCCGTCGGGGCGGCCCACGTGCTGGTTCAAGTCAGCGAAGACGCGGCGGTTGGACGGCGCGCCGGTCTCCGCATCGAAATCAAACGCCCACACCAGGCGGCGCTGCGGATGCGAATCCGACAAATACATGGTGCGGCTGTCCGGCGCGAACGCCAGGCCGTTTTGCGTCAGCAAACCGTCGACGAGGGGCGCCGACAGCGCGGCGCCATCGTGGCGGTACAGCAAGCCGGCAGGATTGGCGGCCGCCATGTCCATGAACATGGTGCCGGCCCAGAACCGGCCCTGGCGGTCGCAGCGGCCGTCGTTGAAGCGCAGGCCCGGGCCCAGGCCATCCGCGCGGCACAGCAGCGTTTCCGCCGCGGCGGGCGCATCGCCCAGCGCCAGCGTGTACAAGCCCGACTCCATGCCCGCCACCAGCGTGGGCACGGCGCGCCCGCCGGCGCGCGGCGCGATGCACGCCACCATTTCCGGCGTGGTCCAGCTGCGCAGCGCGCCGCTCGCGCCATCCATGCGCCATACGGTGCGCTGCGGGATGTCGACCCAGTACCAGGCGCCCGCCCGGGCGTCCCAGACCGGGCTTTCACCGGTTTTGCAAACGATGCCGCTTACGCGTTCCATACCAGGTCGCCATCTTCCACGCGCGGGATGGCCAGCGGGTTATTGTCCAGCAGCGCGGCCGGCAGCAGCTCGGCCGGCACCTCCTGGTAGCACACCGGGCGCAGGAAGCGGTCGATGGCGGAACCGCCCACCGAGGTCGAACGCGGATCGGAGGTCGACGGGAACGGGCCGCCGTGCACCATCGACTGCGCCACTTCCACGCCGGTCGGGAAACCGTTGAACAGGATGCGGCCGGCCTTGCGCTCCAGCGTCGGCAACAGCTTGCCGGCGAAGCCGATGTCGGCGCCGGTGGCGTGCACGGTGGCGGTCAGCTGGCCTTCCAGGTGTTCGGCCACGCGCAGCACCTGCTCCTGGTCGCGGCAGCGCACCAGCAGCGAGCATGGGCCAAAGATTTCGCTTTCCAGTTCCGGGTTGGCCAGGAAGGCGTCGGCGTCCACTTCATACAGCGACGCCACGGCGCCGCACGGCAAGTCGCCACCGAGGCCCTGGGCCAGCAATTTCACGCCAGGGATGGACGACAGCTTGTCCACGCCGCTCGTGTAGGCCGAATGGATGCCAGGGGTCAGCATGGTCTGTTGCGGCTTGCCGCCCAGGATGCCCACGGCCGCGTCCACGAATTGCTGCAGCGCCGGGCTGTCGACGCCGACCAGCATGCCGGGGTTGGTGCAGAACTGGCCGGCGCCCAGGGTCAGCGAGTCGGCGAACGCCTGCGCGATCTTTGGCGCGTTTTCGAGTGCACCCGGCAACAGGAATACCGGGTTGATCGACGCCATTTCCGCATAGACCGGGATCGGCTCATGGCGCGCGTTGGCGGTGCGCACCAGCGCCAGGCCGCCCTGGCGGGAACCCGTGAAGCCGACCGCCTTGATGGCGCGGTGCGCCACCAGGTTCTGGCCCATGGTGGCGCCGGCGCCGATCAGCATGGAAAACACGCCTTCCGGCATGTCGCATTCGATCGCGGCCTGCTGGACCGCCTTGCCCACCAGTTCCGACGTGCCCAGGTGCGCCGAGTGCGCCTTCACCACCACCGGGCAGCCGGCCGCCAGCGCGGACGCGGTATCGCCGCCGGCAACGGAAAACGCCAACGGGAAATTACTGGCGCCGAACACGGCCACCGGCCCCACGGCGATCTTGCGCAGGCGCAGGTCCGGGCGTGGCGGGACACGTTCCGGCAGGCGCGAATCCAGGGTCGCGGTCAGGAAGCGGCCGTCGCGCACCACCTTGGCGAAGTGGCGCAACTGGTTGCAGGTGCGGCCACGCTCGCCTTCCAGGCGCGCCTGCGGCAAGCCCGATTCCGCCATCGCGCGCTCGATCAGCGCGGGACCGAGGTCCATGATGCGGTCGGCGATGGTTTCCAGGAAGCGCGCACGCTGTTCCAGCGAAGTTTCACGGTAACGGTCGAACGCCTGTTCCGCCAGCAGGCAGGCCTGCTGCAGCTCTTCTTCCCCACCCAGGCCGAACGCGGGTTCGATCTGTTCATTGCGGGAGGGGTCGATGGCCTTGACAGTGCCCTGCTGGCCGCGAACGATGGTGCGGCCGATGATCATTTCACCAGAAATCTGCATGTGTGCTCCTAGAGTGTGGCGGGCTTGTGGATCACTTGACAATGGGAGTGCCAAATAAAAGCGATGGATTTTTGCACCAGGCAAGGCGCAAACCGCAGCGATAGCGAGCTATCGCGAGGATTTGCAACGCCGCATGGTGCGAAAAGACGCGCTTTTATGGCACGATCCGTTGCCAAGTGATCCACTATTGCCCTGGTTATTGGGCGCCTTGTGCGCGAATCAGCTTGTCCAGCATGTCGCATTCTGCCTCGGTCAAGTCCGTCAGTGGTGCGCGGACCGGGCCCGCGTCATGGCCCACCAGGCGGGCGCCGGCCTTGACGATGCTGACGGCATAGCCTGCTTTGCGGTTACGGATCTCCAGGTAAGGCAGGTAGAACTCGTCCAGCATGCGGTTTTGCTCGGCATGGTTGTCGGTGGCGACAGCGTGGTAAAAGTCCATGGCCAGCTTCGGCATGAAATTGAACACGGCGGAAGAATACACCGGAACGCCCATGGCTTTGTAGGCCGCCGCGTAAACTTCCGCGGTCGGCAGGCCGCCCAGGTAGCTGAAGCGGTCGCCCATGCGGCGCCAGATCTGCATCATGCGCTCGATGTCGCCGATGCCATCCTTGAAGCCGATCAGGTTCGGGCAGCGGGCGGCCAGCTTTTCCAGCGCATTGGCGTCGAGCTTGCAGACATTACGGTTGTACACCACTACGCCGAAGTTCACGGACTTGCACACCTGCTCCACGTGCTCGATCAAGCCATCCATCGGCGCTTCGGTCAGGTAATGCGGCATCAGGAGGATGCCGGCCGCGCCCAGGCGCTCGGCTTCCTGTGCATAGGCAATCGCGGTACGGGTCGGGCCGCCGGCGCCGGCCAGGATTGGCACCTTGCCGCGGCAGGTATCGACGGCGGTCTTGATGACTTCGCTGTATTCAGGCTGGGTCAGCGAAAAGAATTCACCGGTGCCGCCGGCCGCGAACAGCGCGCTGGCGCCATACGGGGCCAGCCATTCCAGGCGCTCGGCATAGGTTTTCTTGTTGAAATTGCCTTGGGCGTCGAAGTCCGTCACCGGGAACGATGGCAGGCCGGACGACAGGATGGTTTTCAATTCATTGGGTTGCATGACATCTCTCCAGGTTTGGGTGTTCAGCGGCACAATGCGCGCTTGTTGTATGACATCGTACAACTATAACGATAACGAGGCAAGCAATGCGCGTGAATTTATTTTTTGGCGCGGCGCGCCGGGTTGATCAGGGAAATCCGCAGAGATCGGCGGGTGGGCGGCGCATCACGGCATCAGGCCGCGCCATCCGTCTTCATGCTTTCCTGCGCCTTGCGCAACCGTTCCCGGCTGTTGGACAAGTGCGTACGCATGGCGGCGCGCGCCGCTTCCGCATCCTGGCGGCGGATGGCGTCGTAAATATCCTCGTGTTCGCGGTTGACGCGTTCCAGGTAGTGGGCGGGATCGTCATGCGCCAGGTGAGCGGTATTGACGCGGGCGCGCGGGATGATGTGGGTGCCGAGGTCGGTGAGGATATCGACAAAGTAGCGGTTGCCGGTGGCTTGCGCGATCAGCAGGTGAAATTGCACGTCGGCTTCCACCGAACCGCCGGCGCGGATGCGCTGCAGCGCCTCGCCCATGGCCGCCAGTTGCGCATCGCTGCGGCGCGACGCGGCCAGCCAGGCCGCTTCGGTTTCCAGGCTGATACGCAATTCCAGGATGGCCAGCACGTCGCCGATGGTGCGCACGGTATCGGCGGAAATGCGCAGCGGCTGTGCGGGCGGTTCCAGCACGAAGGTGCCGATACCGTGCCTGGTCTGCACCAGCCCTGCCGCTTGAAGATGGGAAATCGCTTCGCGCACCACCGTGCGCGAGACGCCATGCAAATCCATGATCACCGATTCCGTGGGCAATTTGTCGCCCGGCTTCAATTCTCCGCCCCGGATGCTGGCCGTGATGGCTTCCACCAGCCCTTGCGCAAGGTTGCGGTGGCGCTTTTTTGGCGGCTGAAAAGAGGTGGCGATGTCGTTCATGGCATATCGGAAGGAAGATCGGGCTGACAACGATTATAGCAGTTGTACGACAACCATCGGCCTGCCGTGTCATTGTGATTCAACCGGGCGGCGCTAGAATAGCCAGGTGCGCTACCGCGCACGCCCGATCAACGAACTTGCCACCGCATGCCTACACTTTTCCGCCTCGTTCCCCTGCTCGCCCCCCTGACCCTGGCCTGCGCAGCCCAAGCTGCCAGCCCGCAGCCCGCGGGGGCGCCCGCCCAACCCAAACTGGTCGTCGTCATGGTGGTCGACGGCTTGCCCAATGAACAGGTGCTGCGCTACCACAGCCAATTCGGTGCGGGCGGCTTCCGCCGCCTGATGGAACAGGGCGCGTACTTCCAGAATGCGCACCAGGCCCATGGCGTGACCGTTACCGCGGTCGGCCACGCGACCGTCCTGACCGGCGCCTACCCTTACATGCACGGCATCGTCGGCAACAATTGGATCAAGCCGGGCAGCAACGACAGCATGTATTGCACCGAAGACCGCGACCACACTTACCTGGGCGTCAAGACCCAGCCATCCGACGGCACCTCGCCGCGCAACCTGAAAGTCAACACGGTTGGCGACGAGCTGCGCTACAGCAATGGCAACCAGTCGAAGGTGGTCACCGTGTCCGGCAAGGACCGCGGCGCGATCCTGCTGGCCGGCAAGACCGGCACGGCGTACATGTATGCCGACGATACGGGCCAGTTCATGACGTCGTCGTATTACATGAAGTCGTATCCGCAATGGGTCACGCGCTTCAACGACGCGAAACCGGCCGACCAGTTCTATGGCAAGAACTGGACGCCGCTGTTGCCGCCGGCCGCCTATGAACACGATGCGGACGACGACGTGATTGCACCGCGTGAAACCGGCGCCGAACGCAACCGCTTCCCCTTTGCCATGGCCAGCGAATCGGGCCAGCTGGACGCGAAATACTATAACCGCCTGCGTTCGTCGCCCTTCCTCGACAAGCTGACCTTGGACTTTGCGCGCGCCGCGATTGCCGGTGAAAACCTTGGCAAGAACCCGGCCGGCGTGCCGGACGTGCTCGGTGTCAGCCTGTCCAGCCACGATTACATCAACCACGCCTATGGCCCGGAAAGCCGCGCCTCGCACGACCATTTGCAACAGCTGGACCGCTTGCTGGCGTCGTTCTTCGCGGACCTCGACAAGACTGTCGGCCTGGACAACACCGTCGTGGTGCTGACCGCCGACCATGGCTTCCCGAACACGCCCGAGTTTTACCAGTCGCGCCAGTTCGACGCGGGCCGCGTCGATGGCAAACAACTCATCGCCGGCCTCAACGAGCACCTGGCCGCCACGTTCAAGCTGACCAAGCCGGTCACGGCCTACCTGTTGCCGAACATCCATCTCGACTATGAACAAATCGCGCAGGCCGGCTTGAAGCGCGAAGACGTGGAGCAGGCCGCCGTGCGCTGGCTGGCGAAACAGCCCGGGATTGCCGACGCCTATGGCCGCACGCAGCTGGAACACGGCGCCGTCCCGCGCACCCGCATCGGCACCCTGATGCAGCGCGCCTGGCACCGCGACAATTCCGGCGACGTGATGCTGGTGATGAAACCGTACTGGATCATCGGCTACGGCAAGCACGGCACCACGCATGGCGCCCCGTATGCCTACGACACCAACGTGCCGCTGTTCATGATGGGCAAACGCTGGATCAAGCCGGGCGCCAATGGCGCCTATACCGAAGTGCAGGACATCGCGCCGACCCTGTCTTACCTGCTCGGTGTGCGGCCGCCGGCCGGGGCCGAGGGACGGGTGTTGACGGA
>CBIHOX010000091.1:0-23821 GCA_966211685.1 uncultured Pseudoduganella sp. | reverse complement strand
GTGCTGTTCATCCTGGCCGCCGATACCGGCGTGACCAAGAGCGACATCGAAGTGTGGCGCCAGCATATCGGCGCAGGCGCGGGGCGGCTGGTGGTCTTGAACAAGATCGACAGCATGTGGGATGAATTGCGCAGCGACGAGGAAGTCAACGGCGCCATCCGCCGCCAGCAGGAACACGCGGCGCACATGCTGTCGCTGGAACCGCGCCAGGTCTTCCCGGTGTCGGCACAAAAAGCCCTGGTGGCCAAGATCACCAGCGACGCCGGCCTGCTCGACAGGAGCCGCCTGGGCGAGCTGGAACGGGCGCTGTTCGATGAATTGATCCCGGCAAAGAAAGACATCGTGCGCCGCCAGCTGGCGCAGGACTTGCAGGCGCTGTCGTCGGCGCAGCAGGCGCTGATCGGCGCGCGCATGCGCGGCATCGTCGAACAGTTGCATGAATTGAAAAGCTTGAGGGGCAAGAACCAGAGCGTGATTGCGCACATGGTCAAGCGCGTGGAAGCGGAAAAGAAGGAATTCGACAGCAGCCTGTTCAAGCTGCAAGCCACGCGCGCTGTGTTCACGCGGCTGTCCACCGAGCTGTATACCAACATGGGCATGGACATCCTGCGCGACCACGTGATCGAAGTGCGGCGCGCCATGGCCAGCAGCCGTTTCACGCTGGGGATGCGGGAAGCCGTGAAAGCGTTCTTTGCCGGGATCCGCCAGGATTTGCACGCGTCGGAACACAAGATCGAGGAAATCCGCGGCATGATGGATGTCATGTACCGCAAATTCTCGGCCGAACACGGCTTGTCGCTGGCGCCGCCGATGGCGTTCACGCTGGACCGCTACCGCGATGAAATCGCCGACATCGAAGCCATATATGACAAGCAGTTCGGCACCATGACGCTCTTGACCACCAGCCGCGTGGTGCTGATCGAGCGCTTCTTCGATTCCATCGCCTCCAGCGTCAAGCGCTGCTTCAAGGCCGCCAATGCCGATGCCGAAGCATGGCTGAAAGTCATCATGGCGCCGCTGGAAGCGCAAATCCGCCAGCACAAGGAACAATTGAAACACCGGCAAGCCTCGATCCAGCGCATCCACGACGCGACCGACGACCTGGAACAGAAAATCGAAGCGTTCGAGCAGAGCCAGGCCGAACTCGAACAGCAAAAGGCGCGGCTGGCGGAGCTGGCCGGCAATATCAGCATCGCCATCCATTCCGAATTCGTGGCCATGGAAGCCGCGGCCTGACCGGTATTCCTGGCCCGCCGCCGGGGTGCGCCGCCGCGGCCCCCCTTAACGGCTCGTCTGTGGCGGCCGCGCCTCGCCGCTGCACTGCGATGCATGGAAAGGCTGCCGCCGCGTACAATAGCCGCATGAAACGATTGACGCATCCGCTGGCGCCCGCCGGCGACACGGATTATTCCGACCCGGCTTTTTCCGCCACCCTGATCACCTGGCAACAACAGCATGGCCGCCATACGCTGCCATGGCAAAACACGCGCAATGCGTACCTGGTGTGGCTGTCGGAAATCATGCTGCAGCAAACCCAGGTATCGGCCGTGCTGGGCTATTATGCGCGCTTCCTGGAGCGCTTCCCGACCCTGCAATCGCTGGCCGAGGCGCCGGTGGAAGACGTGATGGCGCAGTGGAGCGGCCTCGGGTACTACACGCGGGCCCGCAACCTGCACAAGTGCGCGCAACAGGTGGTGGCGCAATATGGCGGCGTATTCCCATCCGACCCGGCGCTGCTGGCGGAGTTGCCCGGCATCGGCCGCTCGACGGCGGCTGCCATTGCCGCCTTTTCGTATGGCACGCGCGCGGCCATCATGGATGGCAATGTGAAGCGCGTGTTTGCCCGCGTGTTCGGCATCGATACCTTCCCCGGCGAGAAAAAAACCGAACAAGCCATGTGGCTGCGCGCCGAAGCCCTGTTGCCGGAGACCGGGATCGAATCGTACACCCAGGGCTTGATGGACATGGGCGCCACGCTGTGCACGCGCTCCAGCCCGGACTGCGCACGTTGCCCGATGCAGCCGCGCTGCGTGGCCTTTGCCACCGGCCGCGTCAGCGAGCTGCCGGTGCGCAAACCGAAAAAAGCGTCGCCGGAAAAGCACGCGGTGATGCTGGCCATCGTGCACGGCGGCCAGGTGTTGCTGGAACAGCGCCCCGCCACCGGCATCTGGGGCGGCTTGCTGTCGCTGCCGGAACTGGCCGGCCATACGCCGGCCGACGATGACGAGATCGCGCCGGTGGACGATGCGGCGCTGCTCGCGGCCGTGCAACCGTTCGGCGTGATCGACACCCACGAGCGGCTGTTGAACGTGACGCACGTGTTCACCCACTACAAACTGCACATTGCCCCGCTGCTGGTGACGTTGCGCGCACGCGCGCCAATGGCCGGCGACGGGCGTTACCAGTGGCTGGACGCCGCCAGGATCGGCGATGCGGCGCTGCCGGCGCCGGTCAAGAAACTGCTGCTCGATGTGCTGGGCAATGCGGGCGCTGCGCAGGGGCGGCTGCTGTAGGTTGTCCGGGCAGGACGATCAACGCGCAGGGACGCTTGCTGTAGGCTGGCTGGACAGGACCATCAGCGCGCCGGGCCACTGGCGCGCAACTGCCTGAGCGTGCCGGCCGGCGCCTCAGCTTGTGCGGGCCATGGCTGTACACCGTGAAACACGTCCCAGCCCGCCAGCTCCATGTCTTCCGGCGCCGGCTGCAGCGGCGCGCCGCCCACCCATACGCCGCGCATCGACCGGGCGCCCCTGCCCTTCGCGTCTTCGATCCGGATGTCGTAGGCAATCGCATTGCCGTCGCGCCGCACCGTGCCTGACACGTGCGCCGGCTGCATGCCGAAACGGTTGCCCGCCGCGACATCGAATGCAAAGGATTCCCTGCTCCCTGTATCGCATGGCGCCGCCAGCGTGTATTGCAACAGCGCGGCCGGGATCATGATCCCCATGGCCACGCCGGTGAACGCCAAAGGATGGCTGGCGCCTTTGACCAGGCGCCAGCCATCGTCGAGTTCCAGCAATTGCCGGGACTTGCCGCCTTCGCCGATACGCACCATCACACCATCGGCGTAGCGCTGGAAGTCGACGCGCCCGACAGGCAAGTCTGATTCCACCGACATGGACACAAACGCTTCCCAGCTGGTGCCGGCCGGGCACGCATCAGGAGCATCGGGCGCACCGGCCAGGGCCAGCGCCGGCCACGACAGGGCTGCCGCGGCCAACCGCCGCCAGGCCGGCATCACAGCTCATCCATCACAGCTCATCCATGGAAAACAGCCGCCGGTATTCCTTGAACGCATAGCGGTCCGTCATGCCCGCGATATAGTCGGCAATCTTGCGCGCCTGCTTGTGCACGTCGCCGGACCGGTCCTGGTAATCGGGCGGCAGCAATACCGGGTCGTGCATGAAGGCTTCATACAATTCGCGGATGATGCGGCTGGCTTTCACGCGCATGCGGTTGACCTTGTAGTGCTTGTACAGGTTGGCGCGCAGGAAGCGCTTCAATTCCGTGGCGTCCTCGCGCATTTGCGGGGAAAAGCGGATCAGCGGCGGCGCGGCGCGCACGTCTTCCACGCTTTTCGGCGCCGCTTCCAGCAGCAATTGGCGCGACGTCGCCAGCAAGTCGTCGGCCAGCGCGGTGATCACGCGGCGCAAGGTTTCATAGATGGCGCGCCGTCCCGCCAGGCCAGGGTGGCTGTGCTGGACGTCGTGCCAGATGCGGGCAAAGAAATCCACCTGCTCCAGTTGTTGTATGGTGATGAGGCCGGAGCGCAAGCCATCGTCGATGTCGTGGCTGTTGTAGGCGATTTCATCGGCCAGGTTGGTCAATTGCGCTTCGAGCGACGGCTGCGTGCGGTCGATGAAACGCTGCGCGACAGGTCCCAGCAGCTTGGCATTGTTCAGCGAACAATGCTTCAAGATGCCTTCGCGCGTGGCGAACATCAGGTTCAAGCCATTGAACGCGCCATACATTTCCTCGAGTTCGTCGACCACCCGCAAGCTTTGCAGGTTGTGCTCGAAGCCGCCATATTCGGCCATGCATTCGTTGAGCACATCCTGGCCCACGTGGCCGAACGGCGTGTGGCCGAGGTCATGCGCCAGCGCCACGGCTTCCACCAGGTCTTCGTTCAAGCCCAGGTTGCGCGCCAGCGAGCGGCCGATTTGCGCCACTTCCAGGCTGTGCGTGAGGCGGGTGCGGAACAGGTCGCCCTCGTGGTTGAGGAAGACCTGGGTCTTGTATTCGAGCCGGCGGAAGGCGGTGGAATGGATGATGCGGTCGCGGTCGCGCTGGAACTGGCTGCGCGACGCATGCGGAGTTTCTTCGAAACGCCGCCCCGCATCCTTGTCCGACTGTACGGCATAGGGGGCGAGGTGGGTTTCGTAGCTCATCGTTACTCCTTGGTGCAGGCTTCCAGGGTCGCCAGCAGCAAATCCTGCGGCGCGTTGGTGATCGAGGGTTTGCCCAGCGGTTTGACCAAAATGAACTTGATGGCGCCGCCTTCGTTTTTCTTGTCGACTTCCATCAATTCCAGCCAGCGCTGCGTACCCAGGTCCGGCGCCACGGTCGGCAGGCCGGCCGCCTTGACCAGCTTGCGCACGCGCGCCACGGTGTCCGCATCGATGAAGCCCATGCGGTGCGACAGGTCGGCCGCCATCACCATGCCGCAGCCGACGGCTTCACCGTGCAGCCATTCGCCATAGCCCAGTCCGGCCTCGATCGCATGGCCGAACGTGTGGCCGAAATTCAGGATGGCGCGCAAGCCGCCCTCGCGTTCATCCTGGCGCACCACGTCGGCCTTGATTTCGCACGAACGGGCGATTGCATAGGCCAGCGACGCCTTGTCGCGAGCCACCAGCTTGCCAATGTTGGCTTCGATCCAGTCAAAGAATTCCGCGTCGATGATGGCGCCATGCTTGATGACTTCGGCCAGGCCGGCCGACAGTTCGCGTTCCGGCAGGGTTTCCAGGGTCGACGTATCGGCAATCACCACGCGCGGCTGGTAAAACGCGCCGATCATGTTCTTGCCCAGCGGGTGGTTGATGCCGGTCTTGCCGCCCACCGACGAATCGACTTGCGACAGCAGCGTGGTCGGCACCTGGATGAAATCCACGCCGCGCATGTAGCTGGCGGCCGCATAGCCGGTCAAATCGCCGATCACGCCGCCGCCCAGGGCGATCAGCGTGCATTTGCGGTCGGCCTTGTTGGCCAGCAGGCTGTCGAACACCTGCATCAGGCTGGCCCAGTTCTTGTGCTCTTCGCCGTCCGGCAAGATGATCTCGATCACTTGCTTGCCTTGCGCAAGCAGCGCGGACTTCACCTTGTCCAGGTACAGCGGCGCCACCGTGGTGTTGGTGACGATGGCGACCTTGCTGCCGGACACATGGCGCGCCAGCAAAGTGGCGTCGTCCAGCAGCGACGGGCCTATGGAAATCGGGTAGCTGCGCTCACCCAGGTCAACGTTCAGGAGGATGGTGGTCTGTTCAGTCATCGATGGTTGTGCTTCCGTGAGGCAGTTGGGCGCGGCCTCGCAGGCGCGGGCATCCAGCTGGTTCAAAATCATGTGAACCATCGATTGTACGTTAGGTCGGCCGGTATCGACGACCAGGTGCGCGACTTCCTCGTAGAGCGGCTCGCGCTGCGCCATCAATTCCTCGAGTTTCTTGCGCGGATCGGCGGTTTGCAGCAGCGGGCGGTTCTTGTCGTGCGCGGTACGCTGCAAGATGCTGGTGATGCTTGCGCGCAAGTAAATCACGGTGCCCCGCTCGTGCAGGAATTGGCGCGATTCCGGGTTCAGGATCGCGCCGCCGCCGGTGGCCAGCACGATACCTGGCTGCGCCGTCAGTTCACGGATGACTTCTGCTTCGCGCCGGCGGAAACTCTGCTCGCCCTCGATTTCAAAAATCCACGGGATCGACGCCCCGGTGCGGGCTTCGATTTCATGGTCGGAATCGATGAATTGCATGCCCAGCTTGCGCGCCAGCAGGCGCCCGATGGTGGTCTTTCCAGCCCCCATCAGCCCCACGAGAAAAATACTATTTCGATAAGATTCTGCCACTTGATCCAACTTTTCTGAAAACACGAACGCCGGCACATGGCCGGCGCGCGTTAGCGTTTACACATTCCGTCTTGTGGACGTGCTTATGGACATGAGAACGCCAGTTTAAACGGATACGAGGTCACATTCCCTTTAGGCGTTGTAATCGTCACATTGAATGTGCCTGCAAGCGGGGTCAGACAGGGTTTGGCCTGGGCGCTGCCGATCGAAACCTGGTGATACGAACCTTGCCGTATCGAATTATTGTCTATACCGGTACCGGTGCGAACATCGCCCGTCATCGTATGCGGGAAGATATTTTGCACTGTGGACGGCGAGACGCCGATGCCGACCGCATTGACCACGTTGGTGACTTCCACCTTGGTGCCGGACGGCATAGGGTTGTTATTCACATCATTGATTTCCAGCGTGATGACTTTCGATTCCGTGGACGCCACAGTGCCGAGGTCAACCGTGGAGCCGTCCAGGCGAACAGGACCGCCTGGCGAATCGAACCAGTAGACATTGGTGGCGAAACTGCCGGACAGGAAAATACTGGTCTTGGCAAACAGCGTATTGGCGCCATCGGTGGTGCTGGCGCAAATCGTGGCCAGGCCGGTGCGGACCGAATCATTGCTGACCGGGCCGGTGGTGCTGGAGTTGCACGGGGTCGCAGGCAGGTTCGGCGACGCCACGCGCGGCGCCTGGGTGCGGAAGTCCACCGAGCAGCCGCCATTGACGGTATTGCAGGCGCCCTTGCTGGACGAACCGATCGAGCCCAGGTTGGTCTGGAACACCACCGGCAAGCCATCGGGCACCGGGTTGCCGGCCTGGTCGGCCACCAGGATGTTCACGTTGGTGGCCGGCGTGCCCGGACCGCTGTCATAGGCCCAACCTTCCACGTTCGGGCTCACCACCGACAGCGAGAAGGCGGCTTGCACCGGCAAGCCGGTGGTCACCACGATGGAATCGGACGTGGTCGATGCGCCATTGTCCAGGGTCGCAATGACGCGGAACGAGGTCGGCACCAAGCCGGAATTGACGGTGGTGATGACTTCGCCGTTGGCGTCGGTATTGTCGCTGAGCTTGTTGATGGTGACGCTGGTCGACGCGGTGCTGAACTTCACGTTCTGGCCGGCCAGCGCCTTGCCGAACGTATCGAACACCTTGAACGTCAGGGTCGCGGTTTCCGTGCGGCCGATGCCGCCCTGGCCCTTGATCACGATGGAGCGGTCGGTCGGCGACGCGGCCGAGAACTGGATCGACGCGGCTTTCGGCGCGGCAATTGCCAGGCTGGCCGTGCTGGCCTTGGCAATGCCCGACGCGGTGGCCGTGATCTGGTCGGTATTGCCGCAGCCCTGGTCACGGTAGACCACTTGCGCGGTGCCGTTCGAGGTCGGCGCGGTGGCGGCCAGCGTGGCCTTGCCGGTAGTCACGCAATTGGACGTGAAGGCAATGTTCATCTGCTGTTCGGTGTACTTGCTGGCGCCGGCCAGCACGTCGACCGTGATGACGGACGAGCCATAGGCCGGGATGCTGGCTGGCGACAGGCTCAACGGACCGAGCGTGATGGCGGTGGCGCCGACGTTGAAATTGGTGGAAGCGTCCAGCGACGTGCCGGCCACCACGACGGCGGCGCTGACGGTGCCGGCGCCGGACGACGACAGGCTGGCCGGGCGCATCGTGACTTCCGCCACCCCATTGGCGTCGGTCAGCGCGGTGCCGGCCGATGGCGTGAAGGCCACCAGCGTATTGTCCGCGGTAAACGACACCAGGGCATTGACGACCGGCTTGTTATCCTTGTCGCGCACGGTGGTGCGGGCCGTCAGCGGCGTGGCCAGCGACAGCGCATTGCTGGCGGCGCCCGCGCTGTTGACCAAGCTCAAGGGAGCGGTCGGCGCGGCCGGCGGCACGATGGCCACGACCTGGATTTTTTTCGTGGCCGAGATCGTGCCGACGGTGGCGGTGACGGTAATCGTGCGCAGCGACGAATCGCCCTTCACGTTCAGCCGCGCGGTGGCGGTGCCGGTGGCGTCGGTGGTCTTGTTGACCACCACGATGTTGCCCGAGTCGGCCTTGAACTCGACGCTCTGGTTTTCCATCACAAGGTTGTTGGCGTCCTTGACCACCGCCGACAGCGTGACGTCGGTGCCGTCCGCGCCGGACGAGGCGATGGTGTCCGCGCTCGACACCAGCACCACGGTGGTGACCTTGGGCGCATTGGCGGTGCCGCTGGAACCGGTGGTCGCGCCCGGGTTGCCGCCGCCGCCGCCACAGGCAGACAGCAGCGTGGCGCAGCACAGCAGCGCCAGCCATTCCTTGAAAGTATTCATCAAACCAGTCGTCGTTTTATACATGGAGATCCTCTCTGGCCTGCATTATCGTGCCGAAAGACGTTCGGCGACAATCTTCGGCGTAATAAACACCAGCAGCTCGGTTTTATCGTTGGTGCGGCCCGTGTTCTTGAACAGCATGCCCAGCACCGGCACATCGCCCAGCAGCGGCACCTTGGATACCGTGGTGCGCTCGATCTGCTGGTAAATGCCGCCCAATACCACCGTGCCGCCGTTTTCCACCATGACCTGCGTTTTCACGTGCTTGGTGTCGATGGCGAACCCTGCGCGGGTTTCCTGGCCCACACTGTCCTTGTTGACGTCCACGTCGATCACGACATTGCCGTCCGGCGTGATTTGCGGCGTCACTTCGAGCCGCAGGTTCGCCTTGCGGAACACGATCGACGTGGCGCCGCTGCTGGTCGCCACCTGGTATGGCAATTCCAGGCCCTGTTCGATGGTGGCGATGGCCTTGTCTGCCGTCACCACGCGCGGGCTGGAAATGATCTTGCCATTGCCATCGGCTTCCAGCGCCGACAATTCCAGGTTCAGGAAGCGGTTGGCGGCCGAGGAAAACAGGCTGACCGCCAGGTTCGCGGCCGACAGGCCATTGATGGGCGCGGCCGGCAGGTTCAGGAATTGCGTGTTGGTATAGGCGTCGCCAGTGTCCGGCGTCTGGCCCGTGACCTGGCCGACGCCGGTCATGTTGCCGCCAATGGCGATGCGGTTGTTGGAATTGCCGATCTGATAGCCCGAATCGCCGCCGCGCACGGTGCGCATGTCGGAAAAGCCCAGCTTGGCGCCGAGGTTGCGGGTAAACGAGTCGGCCGCCTCCACGATGCGCGCTTCGATCAGCACCTGCTTGGTGGCGACGTCGGTCTTGGAAATCAGCTTGCGGATATCTTCCAGCTTGGACGCGATATCGGTGACGAACAGTTGATTGGTGCGCGGTTCGATGATGGCACTGCCGCGCTTGGACAGCACGCGGTTCTTGCCGTCGCCGGCGCCGTCCAGCCCGAACACGGCCTTGAACGATTCGGCTTTCTGGTAATTCAACTGGAAGATTTCCGATTTCAGCGGTTCCAGGTCGGCGATTTGCGCGCGCTGTTCCAGTTCGAGTTTTTCCTTGGTCAGCAATTCTTCCTTCGGCGCGATCCACAGCACCGAGCCATTCTTGCGCATGTCCAGCCCCTTGGCCTGCAGCACCACGTCCAGCGCCTGGTCCCACGGCACTTCGCGCAGGCGCAGCGTGAGGTTGCCGGCCACGCTGTCGCTGGTGATGATGTTCAGGCCGGAAATGTCGGCAATGGCTTGCAGCGCCGCCCGCACTTCCACGTTCTGGAAGTTGAACGACAGTTTTTCACCGCGGTAGCCCTGGGTGCCCTGCGTCAGCTTGTTCGGATCTTCCTTCAGCGGACGCACGTCCACCACCAGTTGCGTATCGCTCTGGTAAACACTTTGTTCCCACAGGCCGCGCGCCTCGATCGTCATGCGCACGTTCTCGCCCTGCGGCACGGCGGTGATTTGCGACACCGGCGTGCCGAAGTCGGTCACGTCGAGGCGGCGGCGCAGGGTTTCCGGCAGCGCGGTCTTGAGGAATTCCACCACCACGCCATTGGCGTTGGAGCGCACGTCGACCGCGACCTGGCTGTTCGGCAAGTCCACCACCACCCGGCCTTCGCCATTGGCGCCCCGGCGGAAGTCCAGGTCGCGCAGCAATTGCTTTTGCGCCTTGTCCGCCGCGCGCACCGGCGCCGCACCGGCGCCCGCCTGCGCCACCGGCATGCCGGTGGCGTCGACCGCCGTGGCCAGGCCGCCGGAACCGTCGATGGTGACGATGATGGCGTTGCCGTCGATGACGGCCGCGTAATTGAGGTTGCGTTTCAGGTTGAACACCAGGCGCGAACGCGCTCCGGCCTGCACCAGGTTGACGCTGCGCAAATCGCCCTGGTTGAATTCAAACGTGTTCTTGCCCGTCAAATTCACGGTGGCGCCGAAATCCAGCGCAATGCGCGCGGGGTTGGTGATGGTGAAGCCGATCGGCAATTTGTCCGGCGCATTCTTCATCGCAATCTTGACGATCACATTGGCGCCCTGCTGGTTGGCGGTGACGGATTCAATCGCATTGGCCGCCACGGCAGGCGCGCCGGCGGCAGCGGCGGGCTCCTGGGCCAGGACCGGCGCCGGCAGCACGGCCGCGCCCAGGGTGGACATCAAGACCAGCATGGACGCCAGCAGCGGCGCCAGGCGCCGGCGCGCCCGGACCGGGCGTGGCGGGGTGGAAGTCACGAGGGGGCTCATTTATTGCTCTCCTTACTTTCCTGCAACTCCAACTTGGACATGCGTTCGATCCAGTCGCCCGTGGCGTCCTGCACGATTTCCTTGACGCTGACGGCATCGTCGGTCACGGCGGTGATCAGGCCGAAGTTTTGCCCGAGATGCTGGCCGGGACGCACCTGGTACACGGATTTGTCGATTTGCAGCAAGGCGTACACGGTTTTGGATTTCTCCAGGGTGCCGACCATTTTCATGGCGTCCAGCGGGAAGCCTTCGAGGAATTCCTTGCGGCGCGTGGTGTCCGGCCGCACGCCGCCGCCGGCGTTGGCCTGGCGCGCCAGTTCGGCCAGCAATTTGTTCTGGTTGAACGGGTCGACCTCGGCGCCGGCGCTGTAGGCAAACGGGATGAATGTCTTGGGTTCGGCAATCGGCTTGACCGCCACCTTGGCCTGACTGTCGGTATGCTTCATCCAGTCACGCACTTCCTGCACGTCGCTGTCGCCGCAACCGGCCAGCGCCAGCGGCAGCATCAGGGCGAACAGGAAATGATGGAACCGCCGGGAACGATGGCGCGTCATTTTTTCGCCCCCTTCTTCTTGTCGGCCGCGGCCTTGCGCTGCGCCGCCACTTCTTCCGGATCGAGGTAGCGGAAGGTCTTGGCCACCGCGTCAAGGGTCAGCACGCCGCTGCCCTGCTGCGAAGCGGTCAACTGCATGTTGTTCAGGGTGACGATGCGCGGCAGGTTGGCCATGTCGCTGGCAAAAGCGCCGATGTCATGGTAATTGCCGGTCACCTTGATATTGATCGGCAGTTCCGCGTAGTAATCCTTGACCACCACCTGGCCCGGCTTGAACAGTTCGAACTGCAAGCCCCGGCCCAGGCCGGCCTGGTTAATATCCGACAACAGCGCCGCCATTTCCGCCTTGCTCGGCAACTGCTTTTGCAGGCGCTCGACATACTGGTCGACCTGGACTTTTTGCGCGCGCAGCGCTTCCAGGTTGACGGCCTGCCGCGATTTTTCCGCGTATTCGGTCTTCAGCTTGGCTTCCTTCTCCGCGCCGGTTTCCTGCTCTTCGAACTGGCCGCTCCAGTACGCGAAATATCCGGCCGCCACCACGGCCAGCACCACGCCCACCGTGCACAGGATACGCGGCGCCAGCGGCCACATGCCCGGATGGCGGCCGCTCAGCCCCTGGAACTGGGCTGCCAGCGAACCGCTTAATTGTTTGAGGTCGATAGCCATAGGTTCCCTGCTCACGGCTTGGCGGCGCTGGCCATGGTGGCCGGCTTGTCGCCCCGCCTGTCACCGGGTTTGCCCGGTTTGCCGTCTTCCGCCTGTTCCTTGTCGCGCGGACGCTTGATGCCGACGATCAAATTGAATTCCACGACTTTCTTCGCGGTCTTGCCCTGTCCCAGTCCGGTCGCCTTGACTTCCACCAGGTCCGGTTTTTCCAGCCACGGCGACACGCTCGAGACATTGCGCAGCAATTCCGAGACACGCTCCTGCGATTGCGCATAGCCCTGCACGATGACGCGCTGGCCATCCTGTTTGAAGCTTTTCAGGTACACGCCGGCCGGCGTCTGCTTGACCAGCTCGTCGAGCAGGTAGACCGGCTGGTTGCGGTCGCCCTGCAAGTCTTCCACTGCCTGCTGGCGCGCCTTCAAGGCTTCGATTTCCTGTTTCAGCGTGGCGATTTCCACGATTTTCTTGTCCAGCACCACGATGGCGTCCTTGATCACCTTGTTGCGCTGGTCCTGGATCGCGATCTGGCGCGCGTTGTAGCCGCCCACCAGCAGCACGATGGCCGCGCCGATGACGACGCCCAGCACCATCAGGGCATAGAACGCGTTTTTCTTTTGTTTGCGCTTTTCCTCGCGGTGCGGCAGCAGGTTTATCCGGATCATCAGCCAAACCTCCGCAACGCCAGCCCGCACGCCACCAGGTACGCCGGCGCTTCCTGGCGCAGCGCCTGTTCACGCACGCCGGCGCCCAGCGCCATGCCCTTGAACGGGGAAATCACGGCGGAATTGATCTTGGTGCGGCTGGCCACGATGTCGAGCAGGCCCGGTATCAGGGCGCAGCCGCCGGCCAGGTACAGCTGGTCGACCCGGGTATATGGCGTGGACGTATAAAAGAACTGGATGGCGCGCGTGACTTCCATGGCGGCGCTTTCCAGGAACGGGCCCAGGATGTCGCTCGCATAGTTGTCGGGCAAATCGCCGGATTTCTTCTTGGATTCCGCTTCGTCATAGGACAGGCCATAGGCGCGCACGATGTCCTGCGTCAGCGTATTGCCGCCAAACGGCTGCTCGCGCTCATAGATGGCGGCGCCGTCGAGCAGCACGGAAATATGCGTCACCTGCGCGCCGATCTGGAACAGCGCGACGATCTGGCCGGCGCTGGCGCCCGGTGCCTGGGCCAGCACCCGGTCCAGCGCGGCGCGCGCCGCGTACGATTCGATATCCATCACGGCCGCCTTCAGGCCCGACGCTTCGGCGATGGCCACGCGGTCTTCGACTTTTTCACGGCGCGACGCGGCCAGCAATACTTCCACGTCGTCTTCCGACGTGGGCGACGGGCCGATCACGTCGAAATCGAGGCTGACTTCATCGAGCGCGAAGGGAATATATTGGCTGGCCTCGGATTCGACCTGCACTTCCAGCTGGTCTTCCGACATGCCGGCCGGCAGCGTGATTTTCTTGGTGATGACGGAAGCGGGCGGCATGCCCAGCGCCACCAGCCTGGCGCGCGAACCGCTTTTCTTCCAGACGCGGCGCAGCGCTTCCACTACCTGATCGAGGTTTTCGATATTGCCGTCGATGACCGCGCCGCGCGGCAGCGGTTCGGCCGCATAGCGCTCCAGCCGCAAGCCTTCCTTGCCGCCCTGCGCCAGCTCCACCAGCCGCACGCTCGAAGTGCTGATGTCGACCCCGACCAGTGGCGCGTTGCCCCTGCCGAACAGTGTGCTCAGGTCCAGGTTCATGACTGCCTCAGGTCACACACCGTTGTTGATTGCATAAGGAGACTCGGTTTTTTTGCCTGCGGTTGACGGCGTTTGGGGTTCAATTCCGGGTTGAAAACACGGCGGTACATCGGATGCTAGCAATAACGCTGAGCGAGTGTAAAGGTATTTCTGCCGTGCATAATTGGCCGTTTGTGCCCCCTGTACCACACTTGAAAGCCACTCTGTAGCCATGAAACCAACTCACTTATTTAGTTGCTCATAGTAAATTTTTCACGCCTGTTACCTGCCTGTTAAGCACGCCGCAAGCTATCAGGCCTCGCTTATAATGGCCCGGTCTCAAGACCAGCAACGACCGAAAGACTCTGCATGACCACTGCCAATGAAAATCCAGCCCGCCCGCGCGGCCTGCTGTTTACCATCCTCGCCTCCATCGCCGGCCTGGTGCTGGCCGGCGTGCTGTTGCTGGTATTCGGCCTGGCGCTGGCCTACCCCAATTTGCCGGAGCTGGACTCGCTGACCGATTACCGGCCGAAAATGCCGCTGCGGATCTTTTCCGCCGACGGCGTCCTGATCGGCGAATTCGGCGAAGAGCGCCGCAACCTGATGCGCATCAAGGAAATTCCGGACGTCATGAAAAAAGCCGTGCTGGCCATCGAAGACAACAACTTCTATGAGCATGGCGGCGTCGACTACACCGGCATCCTGCGCGCGGCGCTGCACAACGCCACCGGCGGCGCGCGCCAGGGTGCGTCCACCATCACGCAGCAGGTGGCCCGCAACTTCTTCCTGTCCAGCGAACAGACCTTCAAGCGTAAATTGTATGAAATGCTGCTGGCCTGGAAAATCGAGAAAAACCTGACGAAAGACCAGATTCTCGAGGTTTATATGAACCAGATTTACCTGGGCCAGCGCGCCTACGGTTTTTCGTCGGCCGCCCAGATTTATTTCGGCAAGAATTTGAAAGACATTAGCGTGGCCGAGGCGGCCATGCTGGCCGGCTTGCCGAAGGCGCCCTCGGCCTACAACCCGGTGGTCAATCCCAAGCGCGCCCGCACCCGCCAGCAATACATCCTGCAGCGCATGCGCGACCTGGGCTACATCACCGAAGCGCAATACGTCGCGGCGAAAAACGAGCAGTTGAAAACCAAGACCGACAGCAGCGATTTCGGCGTGCACGCCGAATACGTGGCGGAAATGGCGCGCCAGCTGGTGTATGAACAATTCAAGGAAGATACGTATACGCGCGGCCTGAACGTCTTCACCACCATCACCAAGGCGGACCAGGACGCCGCCTACCTGGCGCTGCGCCGCGGCGTGATGGATTATGAAAAGCGCCACGCCTACCGCGGCCCGGAAGCCTACATCGACATCCCCGCCAACAAGGAGGAAGCCGACGAAGCCATCGAAGCCGAACTGGCGGCCCGTCCGGACAGCGACGACATCGTGGCGGCCATGGTGCTGCAAGTGTCGCCCACCAAGGTGGTGGCGGTGACCGCCTCGGGCGAGGAAATCACGATCACCGGCGAAGGCCTGGAAGCGGCCCGCTCCTGGCTGACCGACAAGGCCGCGCCGAACAAACGCATCCGCCGCGGCGCCGTGATCCGCGTGCACCAGGAAGGCAAGGATTGGGAAATCACGCAAATGCCGGAAGTCGAATCGGCGTTCGTGTCGGCCTCCACCGAAGATGGCGCGATCAAGGCGCTGGTGGGCGGCTTTGATTTCAACCGCAACAAGTTCAACCACGTGACGCAGGCGTGGCGCCAGCCCGGTTCGTCGTTCAAGCCCTTCATTTACTCGGCGTCGCTCGAACGCGGCCTGTCGCCATCGACCGTCATCAATGACGCGCCGATCTCGTTCGACGCGGGCCAGACCGGCGGCCAGGCGTGGGAACCGAAAAACTATGACGGCAAGTATGAAGGCCCGATGACGATGCGCAAGGGCCTGACGAAATCGAAAAACATGATTTCCATCCGCATCCTGCACCGCATCGGCGCCAAATATGGCCAGGAATACACGACCCGCTTCGGCTTCGACGCGGAAAAGAATCCACCTTACCTGACCCTGGCGCTGGGCGCCGGCGCCGTGACCCCGCTGCAGGAAGCAGGCGCCTACGCGGTGTTTGCCAACGGCGGCTACAAGGTCACGCCTTATTTGATTTCCAAGGTGACCGACGCCAACGGCAAGGTGCTGTCGCAAGCGGCGCCGGACCGCGCGGGCGACCCGGCCAACCGCGTGATCGACGAGCGCAACGCATTCCTGATGGATTCCATGATGAAGGACGTCATCAAATACGGCACCGCCACCAAGGCGCTGGTGCTGAAGCGTCCCGACATCGCCGGCAAGACCGGCACCACCAACGATTCCATCGATGCCTGGTTTGCCGGTTACCAGTCGAAACTGGTGGCGGTGGCCTGGATCGGCTTCGACCAGCCGCGCAACCTCGGCAACAAGGAAACCGGCGGCGGCCTGGCGCTGCCGATCTGGATCAGCTACATGCAAAAAGCCCTGAAGAACATCCCGATCGAAGAACGCCCGGTCCCCGAAGGCATGATGGTGGTCGATGGCGAGTACTACTACGCCGAGAATCCGCCCGGCATGGGCGTGCAGAGCCTGGAGGGGGCGTCACGCGGGACGCCGGCGGAGGAAAAGGCCAAGGATGCGGTGAAGAACGAGTTGTTCTGATCTCATTGGGGAAGGAGAACGATGGTGTCCCAACAATCAACCGAAGTCACGGACGGCGCATGGTGCCATGTGACAGGCGGAACCCATGCGGGCAAATCCGGTTCCGTTACCGACATCAAAACCAGTAAAACCGGCCAAGTAACGATCACAGTCGTCCAGGCGGACGGCGTCAGGTTCAAGACACTGGCCAGGAATGTGACCGTTCAGGACCGCCCGAAGTGATCCCGGAGGCCAGGTTTGATGTACGAAAAGTATGTATTGTCGGCACTTGTCCTTGGATTCACTTCCCTGGCTCACGCCCTCTGTCCCGAATCACCGGTTCCGCTGTGCGAAATCGTCGCCGCGCATCCCTTCGTGGCGCACGCCCGGGTATCGTCCACCCAGTACCTGGTCGATGAAGACGATCCGGCCGGCGTGGCGGGAACGCTGTACCACCTGGACGTGATCCGCGATTACCGGCAGGGCAAGGCCGCCAGGCGCACGGTCTACGGCGCCAATACGACCGCGCGGCTGACGCTGAAAACCGGGAAGGAATACATCGTGTTTGCCGCGCCCGATGCGGAAGGCAACCTCGCCGCCGGCAACTACTGCGATGCGTATACCGAAGCCGGGTTTACGCCTGAACTGGAAAAACAGGTGCTGGCTTGCCTGGCCCGGAAAACGGGGAGCGGCACGGATATCCGGCCGCCTTCACCATAAGAAGACCATATGTTCATCGACCTCTTCCACTACAAGCAATGGGCCGACCGGCGCACGCTCGATGCGGTCGCCACCCTGGACCGGGACAGGCAGAGCGGCGCGCTGGCCTTTGCGCGGCAACAGTTGAACCACATGGTCCGGGTCGAGGAACTGTTCCAGGCCAGGCTGCTGGGGCAACCCGATCCGCACAGCTCCACCAATACCGATACGGTGCCGGACCTGGACGAACTGGAGCGGCGCCTGATGGCGTCGAACCAGTGGTATGCCAGCCTGGTGGCCGGCATGCCGGCGGCGCTGCTGCAGGACGCCGTGACGTTCCGGTTCGTCGACGGCAGGCAGGGACGGATGGCGCGGCAAGAGATCCTGTTCCACGTCATTAACCACGGCACTTATCACCGCGGCGCCATCGGGCATGCGCTGGACCTGGCCGGCGCCACGCGGCCGGCCGATACCTATACCGTCCATATCCATGCGGCGCAGCCGGAGCGCCGCGCAGCCGCCTGACGGTTACTGCTCGCTGATCACCACCGGCGCGCCGCCCTGCTCGGTCGTGATGTCCGACAGCGCCTGGAACAATTCCTTGCCGGTGCGGGTATCGAGCCACTTGCCATCGACGCGCTTGTAGTGGAAACCGCCGGAACGCGCGGCGACCCAGATTTCCTGCATGGCGGCCTGGCTGTTGACGATGACCTTGGAGCCATTGTGGCAAAACTCGATTTCCAGCACATTGCCGCTGCGGCTGCATTCGACATCGACCATGTCCTGCTCGTACAGGCGGTCCAGCGCTGCTTCAATGGCGGTCAGGGTGGCGTCGGCGACGTCCAAAAATTCTGATTCGGTCATGCTAAACTCCAGGATCTTCTGTCAAACCTTGATTTTAATCGTGAAGTCCACTTTAGCGCTGCAAATCTCTGCGGTGGCCTGCGTGTCCGCCTTGCTGGCGGGCTGCGGCCAGACCGGCCCGCTGTACTTACCAAAACAGCCGGCCAAGCCAGCCTCTGCCCAAAGCCAACCCGCCCAAAGCAAGCCCGGCGTAGCGCCTCCCTCCGCTCCGGTACTTTCCACTCCTCCCGCATCCCAACAATAAGTTATGTCGCAATTTTCTTACCAGGACGGCGTGCTGCACGCCGAAGGCGTGTCCCTGGCCGCCATTGCCGAGCAATACGGCACCCCGACCTATGTGTATTCCAAGGCCCAGCTGCTGGCCAATTTCGATTCGTACCAGAATGCCTGCGCCGGCCGTGACGCGCTGGTGTGCTATGCGATGAAAGCCAATTCCAACCTGGCCGTGCTGAACCTGCTGGCGCAGCGCGGCGCCGGGTTCGACATCGTGTCGGGCGGCGAGCTGCTGCGCGTGATTGCCGCTGGCGGCGATGCGAAGAAAGTGATTTTCTCGGGCGTGGGCAAGACCGTGGCGGAAATGCGCCTGGCGCTGGAACACGACATCCTGTGCTTCAACGTGGAATCGATTCCGGAACTGCACCGCCTGAACGAGGTGGCCGGCGCCATGGGCAAGCAAGCCCGCGTCTCGCTGCGCGTGAACCCGAACGTGGACGCCAAGACCCACCCCTACATCGCCACCGGCCTGAAGGCCAACAAATTCGGCGTGGCGTACACCGATGCGCTGGAAACCTACCGCACCGCCGCCCAGCTGCCGAACCTGGATGTTGCCGGTATCGATTGCCACATCGGCTCGCAATTGCTCGATGACGCGCCGCTGCTGGAAGCGCTGGACCGCCTGATCGAACTGATCGACCAGCTCGACGCGGAAGGCATCCACCTGCACCACCTGGACCTGGGCGGCGGCCTGGGCATCGATTATGGCGACGAGGAAGACAGCGCGCCGGTGCCGGTGGGCGATTACCTGGGCCGCGTGTTTGCCCGTATCGATGCCTGGCGCAACGAACGCCATGGCGGCAAGCCGATCAAGGTGTGCTTCGAACCGGGCCGCTCGATCGTCGGCAATACCGGCGTGCTGGTGACCCGCGTGGAATTCCTCAAGCACGGCGAAGAAAAGAATTTCTGCATCGTGGACGCCGCCCTGAACGACATGGCCCGCCCGGCCCTGTACCAGGCCTGGATGGACATGCAGCCGGTGGTGCAATCGCAGGCGGCGGTCGCCACCTATGACGTGGTCGGTCCCGTGTGCGAATCGGGCGACTGGCTGGCGCGCGACCGCGCACTGGCGGTCGAAGCCGGCGACCTGCTGGCCATGAAGACCGCGGGCGCCTATGGCATGACGATGGCTTCAAACTACAACACGCGCGGCCGCGCGGCGGAATTGATCGTCGATGGCACGCAGGTGCACGTGGTGCGCCAGCGTGAAAACCCGGCCGACCTGTTCGCGCTGGAATCCGTGATCAAGTAACCATGGTCGAATAAGCGTGGTCAAATAAGCATGGAAGCCATCCTGGTCAGTTCTTGCCTGCTGGGCAACCCGGTCCGTTACGACGGCGCGGGCAAGCGCTGCGACCACGCCATCCTGCAAGGCTGGATCGCGCAAGGCCGGGTAGTGCCGTTTTGCCCGGAAGTGGCCGGCGGTTTGCCCACGCCCCGGCCGCCGGCGGAAATCCGCCATGGCGCGGGCGGAGCCCCCGTGCTGGCCGGCCAGTCCACGGTGCTGGAAGCCGGCGGCGCGGATGTCTCGGCCGCCTTCATCGATGGCGCGCGCCAGGCCCTGGCGCTGGCGCAGCGCAGGCACGTCCGCATCGCCATCCTGAAGGAAGGCAGTCCGTCGTGCGGCTCCACGGTCATTTACGACGGCAGCTTCAGCGGACAAACCATCCGGGGCGACGGCGTGACCGCTGCGCTGCTGCGCCAGCACGGCATTGCCGTCTTCAGTGAAACGCAATTGCCGCAAGCCGCCGCTTACCTGGCGCAGCTGGCGCAATCGCCATCCGCGCCGCCAGGCAACGTGGCCTGAGCCGCGCCCCCCGGCCTTAGCGCAATTCGTACGCGCCCAGATCCGGGCCATTCCCCACCGGCATGCCCAAGTCGTCCAGGTCCACCGTATAACCGAGCCCCTGCCCGCGGTCGACCGCCATGCTGCCCACGCCCAGGCGGTAATCGCCTGCGGCAGGGTTGCGGAACAGCGGGTTGGCGGCCAGTTCCGTGGCGCTGAAAGCAAAGCCCGCGTCGCCGAAGCTGGCATTGGTCAGCCAGTACAGGTTGGCCTGGTGCACCAGCTGGCCCGAGTTGTAGAACAGGCCGCTGCTGTTGCGGTGTTCGATGATGTTATTGCGCAGGAAGAATTCATTGGCGCCCGGCGGCACGCCAAAACCCAGCAGGAACGTGTTGTAAGGATCGGATGTCTTGCTGAACGTGTTGTGCTCGAAGCGCACATTGTTCACCACCACGCCAAACGTGGTATTGCCGGCATTGTTGTGGAAATAGCCGATGCTGTTGGCGTTCACCACCAGGTTGTGGTGGTACACGATGTCGCTGACCACGTCGGTCGGTACGCTGCCGCCGATTTCCGTCAGCGCCGCCACGTCCTGCACCACGTTGTTGAAGAAGCGCACGCGGGTGGCGGCATTGAAGATTTCCAGCGCCGAGCCATCGACCCCGTAATCCGGGCTGGGCGCGCGCAGGCGCTCGAAGCGGTTGTGGTCGACGTTGATGTCGCTGGCGCCGCTGACCAGCACGCCGATGGCGCCGTAATCGTTGTCCCGGTCCGCGGTGTCATTGATCACCATGGTCAAGTCGTGGAAGGCCGAGTAATCGACGCGGTGGCCGCTGCCCTCGAGCTTGACGCCGATGCCGACGCCGGAAAAATCGCAGGACGTGATACGGTGGCCGGTGCCGGCCATGTAGGCGCCGAATTCCGTGACGTTGGCGGCATCGGACTTGATGAACGCCAGGTTGCGGAGCAGCGCATATTTGCCGTCGACCTTCATCACCAGGTCATAGACATTGGGCGCGGTATTGTCGAATTTGGGCGCCTCGCCGCTGCCCCACGCATCGAGCACCACGGGCGCAGTAGCCGTGCCGGCCACCTTGATGATGGGGTAGGACGCCGACGCGAAGGTCTGGCCGCGCCGGAACAGGATCTGGTCGCCGGCCACGAAGCCGGCCTTGCGCACCTTGCGGTTATTGCTTTCCTGGGCCACTTTGTCCAGCGAACGCCAGGCGGCCGTGGGGCTCAGGCCGGAATTGGCGTCGCTGCCGGCAATGGCATCCACATAGTAAGTGGCGGCGTGCGCCATCGGCGCGGCGGCGCCCAGGCTGAGCACCAGGGCTGGAAGGAAGTGGCGCATGGGTATCCCCTTGTCATAAAACCACGAGGATACACGGCAGGCTCAATAATTTCCACTAAGCAACACTAGCCGGCGCCCGCGCTGTTGCCGCCTTGCTACGCGCCCAGACCAGCCGCACGCCCAGCAAGAGCGCCACGATCGCGCCGAACAGTACCGGCTGGGAAAAATCATGCTTGGCCGCCTTCATCCACCAGAAGTGCAGGATGCCCAGCGGGGCAATCACGTAGATGGCCCGGTGCAGCCACTGCCAGCGCTTGCCGCCAAGGCGGCGCACCATGCCGTTGGTGCTGGTCAGCGCCAGCGGCACCAGCAGCACGAAGGCAATGAAGCCCACCGTGATGAAGGGGCGCTTCGCCACGTCCTTCAGCATGGCTTGCACGTCGAAGAAATGGTCGAACCACAGGAACGTGGTGAAGTGCAGCAGCGCATAAAAGAATGCGTACAAACCCACCATGCGGCGCAATTTCACCAGCCAGTTCCACTTCGACAGCCGCCGCAGCGGCGTCACGGCCAAGGTGATGCACAGGAAATACAGGGTCCAGTCGCCGGTATTGCGCGTGATGTATTGCAGCGGTTCCACCAGCCGGTCATTGGCGACCAGCCACACCAGCTTGAAAAACGGCAGCAGCGACAGGGCAAACACGGCTGCCTTGATGGCCGTGACCTGCCGCGCCGAAGGGTTCCATGTGCTCATTGGATTGACTCAGAAGAACCGTTTCAAGTCCATGCCGGCATACAGCGGCGCCACGTCGCTATAGCCGTTGAACATCAGGGTCTTGCGCTTTTTCGCCAGGAAGCCGTCTTCGCCGATCCGGCGTTCGGACGCCTGCGACCAGCGCGGATGGTCGACTTCCGGGTTCACGTTGGAATAAAAACCATATTCCGACGGCGCCGCCACGTTCCACGCCGTGCGCGGCTGGTCCTTGACGAAGCGGATTTTCACGATGGATTTCGCGGACTTGAAGCCATACTTCCACGGCAGCACGATGCGCACCGGCGCGCCATTCTGGTTCGGCAAGACTTCGCCATACATGCCCAGGGTCAGCAGCGCCAGCGGGTGCATGGCTTCATCCATGCGCAAGCCTTCCACATAGGGCCAGTTCAACACGCGGCTGCCCACGCCCGGCATTTGCTTGCGGTCGGCCAGCGACACGAATTCCACGTATTTCGCATTGCCGGTCGGTTCGACTTTCTTGATCAATTCCGACAGCGAATAGCCGGTCCATGGAATCACCATTGACCACCCTTCCACGCAGCGCAAGCGGTAGATGCGCTCTTCCAGCGGCGCCAGTTTCAATAACTGGTCCAGGTCCAGGGTCATCGGCTTCTTGACTTCGCCTTCGATCGCCACGGTCCAGGGACGCGGCACCAGGGTATGGGCGTTTTCAGCCGGATCGCTTTTATCCGTGCCGAATTCATAGAAGTTGTTGTACGTCGTCGCGTCCTTGTAGGCGGTGACCTTGTCGAGCGCGATATAGGCGGGATTGGCCTTGCCGGGCAGCTTGGCGCGCGACGCGCCCTGGGCAAAGGCTTCGCGGTTGGCCATTTCCAGCAGCGAACCGCCGGCAATCGCGCCGGCCGCCAGTTGCCGGATGAACGTGCGGCGCGATTCATAGACGTCGCGCGGGGTGATTTCCGAGGGGAACGGCAAGTCGATGCCGTTGGGACTGCGCTTGATCAACATGGCTACTCCAGAATAAGGGTTGTTCAAAATGCCCGCAGCCAGGCGCTGCAACAACGCTGCGGGCTTTTTGAAACGACCTGCAGGTGGGTTCCGAATTTGGTCGGATGATTCCTCAGAACCTTACACCTGTTTTCTGAAAGCTACGTTAATCACCTTACAGTTTGCCGTACGAGTGCAGGCCGGACAGGAACATGTTGACGCCGAGGAAGGCAAACGTAGTGACCAGCAAGCCCACCAGCGCCCACCAGGCCGACACCTTGCCGCGCAGGCCGGACATCAGCCGCATATGCAGCCAGGCCGCGTAATTGAGCCAGACGATCAGCGCCCACGTCTCTTTCGGGTCCCACGACCAATAGCCGCCCCACGCTTCCGCAGCCCACAGCGCGCCGAGGATGGTGGCAATGGTGAAGAACGCGAAACCGGCGGAAATCGCCTTGTACATCACGTCTTCCAGCACCTCGCCGGCCGGCAGGCGGTCGGCCAGGCGGTCGCGCATCAGGTTGGTCACGGCAAACAGCACGGCCAGCGTGGCGGCAAAGCGGGTCGCGTTGACCATGCCCTTGATGACGGCTTCGCCGGCGCCCACCGCCAGCGCCACGCCCCAGGCCAGCGCCATCAGTGCGATCGGGGCCGCCACCAGCGCCAGCCACAGGGTGCGGATTTTTTCATACTTCAACAGGTAAGCCCACGCCACCATCGACGCCAGCGCGAACGTGCCATAGCCAATGAAGTTGGCCGGCACGTGGATCTTCATCCACCAGCTTTGCAGCGCCGGCACCAGCGGCTGGATATCGGCAGCGTCGCGCGAAACCGTGTACCACAGCAGGAAGCCGACCGCGGCGGAAATTACCAGCAGCACGAACGCACCCAGCTGGCGGGTCGCGTAGCGC
>CBIHOX010000090.1:0-24122 GCA_966211685.1 uncultured Pseudoduganella sp. | reverse complement strand
CAGGGTGTACGGCAGGCGCTTTCTATTTGAACGGTTTATTTTGTTCGGCTGCAGCGGTAGGGCGGATTAGGCGCAGCCGTAATCCGACTATGCCAGCGTCGCCGACACGCTTGCAACGGCGGATTACGGCGTTCCGCCTGATCCGCCCTACAGCCTGGAGGTTTATTTGCCCGATCAGGCCAGGAAATCAAACAGCGAACGCGGCCCGCCATAACCCGGCAGCGCATCGCCCGACGCCGACTGTTCCTGTGCCGCATACAGCCTGGCCAATGCATTGGCTTGCGCCGTCATGGCCTTCGCCACGTCGGCCTTCTTGCCGTTCAACGCCGTCAATTCCTTCGATACTTGCTGGGTTTCGCGGCTGATGGCGCCGCTCTTGCCGGACAGCGCATCGATCTTCGCGCCAAGCTGGTCGGCCAGGCCCTGGCCTTCGTTGGTGAACAGCCTGGCCACCGCATCCGGGTCGGCGGCCACCGCACTTTTCAATTGCTTGTCGTCGACTTGCAGGCGGCCGTCGCCGTTGATGGAGACGCCGGCCCTGGCCAGCGCTGCCGCCGGCACGGGACCGCTGCGCAACACGCCGGCCAGGTCGCGGCTGGCCTGCCCGAGCGCCTGGTCGGATTTCAGCGCGCCCTGCTCCAGCACGCCCAGGCGGTCTTGCAAGCCGTTATAGGCGTTGACGAAGTCCGTGACGTTGCGCGCGACTTCCGCGCTGTCTTGCCGGACCGTGACGTCGGCCTTGCCTGCGCCTTTCAGGGTCAGCGCCAGGCCGCCCGCCGCCACGCTATTGGTGGGGCTGCTGCCGGCCTTGCCGTCGACGGCGAAGAGCGCATCGCGGGCCGCCGCGGTTTGCGCCATGCCCGGCCCGGACAGCAAATCCTTGACGGCCGCGTCGCCGCCGACGCTGATGCGCATGCTGCCGGCCGCGCCGGAAGCGCCCTGCAGCGACAACGCAAAGCCCTTGCCGCTCTTGACGACCGTGGCGTCGACGCCGGCGGCCTTGAACGCGGCGGCCATGCCCTCGAGCGTATTGTTGGACTGGTCGATGGTGATGGTGCGCGCCGGCTGTTTGCCGGGCGTGAAGCCCTCGGGCCCGGCCACGCCGGTTTCGATTTTCACGACGGCCGGCGCCCCGCTGCCGATTTTGCTGTTGGCGGCGCCTTGCGGTGCGCTGGCCAGCACCTGGGCCTGCGCCAGCTGACGCACTTCCACCGCGTGCACGCCGGGTGCTGCGCCGGGTTTGGCCCCGCCATCGGGCGCCGCCACCACCACGCCGGGCGTGGAACTCGTGGCCGAGGTCGACAGGCCCGCGCCTGCCAGGCGTCCGGCCATTTGCCGGAAATCGGCCAATGCATTGTGCAGCTGGCCCAGGCCCGACAATTTAGCCTGGTCGCGGCTGATGTTCTGGTTGAGTTTGGCGACGGCGCCGGACTGCCCGGACAACGCCTTTTCCACCTTGGCCAGCACCGATGCCGAGGGCGACGCCAGGCCGCCATATGCATCGGCCGCGCCGGCTCCAAGGCCGCCGAGGCCGTTGGAAATCGTTGATTTGGCCATGCAAATACCTCCCGTCGGCGCCGCCAACCGTTCAGCGCATGAATTTGGCAATCGCGGCCGCTGTGGCCTGGTCTGGATTAAGGAACTGGAAGCCGACTTTCACGTCGTCGCCACTGATGATGCTGTACGCGACTTTCGCGCGGCAAGTCAGGATTTGCGGCCTTCCGTCGATGAACATTTCAAATGAGACGTTGCCGGTATGGCCGGCTTGCACCATGTGGCCCATGGTCAGCGATATGCCGGACTGGCTGATATCCAGGGTCCGGGCCGGCGTGGGCGCCGCGCCATCGAGCACCACCATGGCCTTGGCCCGCAGGATTTTGCGGGAAACTTGCCTTTGATCGACTAACACTCTGGTTCCTATGGTTGAGCTGTGCAGCGCCACCGGGATGGCGCCTTGTTCGCAGTATTACCAAGCTGGAGCGCTACACACTTGCGCGCGCCTGCGGCCGCTATTGTACTGCGGATGCCAATTTGGCGCAGCGCAACATAGTGAGTAAATTCCGCCACCGGCGGACATGTTTTTGCTCAATTCTATTGCAACTCGCGCAGGCGGGTAAAGGCATCGTCGATGCGCTCGACGCCGATCAGGGTCATGCCTTCGATCGGCTGTTTCGGCACGTTGGCTTTCGGGATCATGGCGACGGAAAAACCCAGCTTGGCCGCTTCGCGCAAGCGTTCCTGGCCGCGCGGCGCCGGGCGGATTTCTCCCGCCAGCCCGACCTCGCCAAACACCACGAAGCCGCGCGGCAGCGCCTTGTTGCGCATCGACGAGTTAATCGCCAGCAGCACCGCCAGGTCGGCCGCCGGTTCGGTGATCTTCACGCCGCCGACCGCATTGATGAACACGTCCTGGTCGAACGCGGCAATGCCGGCATGGCGGTGCAGCACGGCCAGCAGCATGGCCAGCCGGTTCTGTTCCAGGCCGACCGACAACCGGCGCGCATTGGGCAGGTGGCTGGCGTCGACCAGCGCCTGGATTTCCACCAGCAGCGGGCGCGTGCCTTCCTGCGTCACCATCACGCACGATCCCGGCACCTGGTTGTCATGCTGCGACAGGAACAGCGCCGACGGGTTCGAGACGCCCTTCAAGCCTTTTTCCGTCATGGCGAACACGCCCAGTTCATTGACCGCGCCAAAGCGGTTCTTGATGGCGCGCACCAGGCGGAAGCTGGAGTGGTTGTCGCCCTCGAAATACAGCACGGTGTCGACGATGTGTTCCAGCACACGCGGCCCGGCCAGCGCGCCCTCCTTGGTCACGTGGCCGACCAGGATGATGGTCACGCCGCTCTGCTTGGCCACGCGCGTCAGTTGCGCCGCGCATTCGCGCACCTGCGCCACCGAGCCGGGCGCGGAACTGAGCGCGTCCGAATACAGCGTCTGGATCGAATCGATGACGGCCACCTGCGGCTTGAGGTCGGCCAGCGTGCCGAGGATTTTTTCCAGCTGGATTTCCGCCTGCAGCTTCAATTCCTTCGCATCGATGGCCAGGCGCTTGGCGCGCAGCGCGATCTGCGCGCCGGATTCCTCGCCCGACACGTACAGCACCTTCTTCACGTGCGACAGGTGCGCCAGCGCCTGCAGCAGCAGGGTCGACTTGCCGATGCCCGGGTCGCCGCCGATCAGCACCACGCCGCCGGCCACCAGGCCGCCGCCCAGCACGCGGTCGAATTCCTCGATGCCGGTCGGGAAGCGCGGCACGTCGAGCGCCTCGATTTCATCGAGCGACAGCACGGGCGCGGTCTGCGCCAGCGACAGGTGCTGCGGGTTGGAATAGCGGTTATTGCCGCCGCCCGACTCCACCACGGTTTCCACCATGGTGTTCCACTGCTGGCAGGCGGCGCACTGGCCGGTCCATTTGCTGCTGGTGTTGCCGCACTCGGTGCATGTGTAATTCGTCTTGGCCTTTGCCATCGCTGATCAACCTTCCACCACGTTGACGCGCTGAGCCAGCGCGCACATCAATTCATAACCGATGGTGCCGCATGCCTCGGCCACTTCGTCGACCGGCATGCCGCGCCCCCACAGCACCACGCGGCTGCCCACCTGCGCGCCGGGAATGGCGGTGATGTCCACGGTCAGCATGTCCATCGACACCCGCCCCGCCAGCACGCTGCGCACGCCGTCGACCAGCACCGGCGTACCTTCCGGCGCATGGCGCGGGTAACCGTCCGCATAACCGCACGCCACCACGCCGATGCGCATCGGGCCCGTCGCCTGGAAACGGCTGCCGTAGCCCACGCAATCGCCGGCCGCGATGTGCTGCACGCCGATGATTTCACTGGCCAGGGTCATGGCCGGCTGCAATCCCAACGCCTCGGCGCTGCGCCCACCCGGCGTGCCGCCATACAGCATGACGCCGGGCCGCACCCAGTCGCTGGCCAGTTCCGCGCCCAGCGCCGGCATATGGAACACGCCGCCGGAATTGCACAGGCTGACCGGTCCCGGCAAGCCGCGCGCGCCCTCGCGGAAGCGGCGCACCTGTTCATGGATCGACAGGCGCGGATGGGCCGCTTCGTCGGCATTGGCGAAATGCGTCATCAGGGTAATGGCGCCGACGTGGGGCAACGCACGCAGGCGCGCATGGGCGGCGGCAAATTCGCCGGGCACGAAGCCGAGCCGGTTCATGCCGGTATTCATTTTCAGGTGCACGTCCAGCGGGCGCACCAGGTTGGAAGGGTGGAACGCTTCCAGCAGCGCCAGCTGGCGCTCGCAGTGGACCGCGCCTTCGACACCGAATTGCGCCATCATGGCCACGTCGGCCGCATCGAACGGCCCTTCCAGCAACAGCAGCGGGCCGTTCCAGCCCAGCTCGCGCAGGCGCACCGCGTTGTCCGGTTCGACCAGCGCCAGCCCGTCGGCCGCAGCCAGCCCGCGCATGGCGCGCTCCAGGCCGTGGCCATAACCGTTCGCCTTCACCACCCCCCACACTTTGGCGCCCGGCGCGCTGGCGCGGGCCCGCTCCAGGTTGTGCCGCATGGCGTCGAGGTGGATGGTGGCGGTAATGGGCCTGGGCATGGGATTTAAGGACTGTAAATAAAAACAGTATTTTACCGTATCGGGCGCATCTTTTCCGGCCCGCCCCCCGGGCGCGCGGCCGGGCCTGCTATCTTTCTGGCGGGCGCAGCTTTTGGGGAATGTCTGGTATTCATGGTATAAAGCAAGCCGGATCAGTTACCCGGACACACAACAGAATGAATCGTGGTTTTTATACCATCATGGCAGCGCAGTTTTTCTCGTCGCTGGCTGACAATGCGCTGCTGTTCGTCGCGATCGACCTGCTGGTCACCATGAAATCGCCGGCGTGGATCATTCCGCTGCTGAAACTGTCGTTCGTGCTGTTCTATGTATTGCTGGCGCCCTACGTGGGCGCGTTTGCCGATTCCCTGCTCAAGGGACGGGTCATGTTCATTGCCAACATGATCAAGATCCTCGGCTGCACCATGATGTTCTTTTACCTGAACGTGCACCCGCTGCTGGCTTATACGGTGGTGGGCTTTGGCGCGGCCGTGTATTCGCCGGCGAAATACGGCATTTTGACGGAATTGCTGCCGGCGGAAAAACTCGTGGCGGCCAATGGCTGGATCGAAGGCTTGACCGTCACCTCGATCATCCTGGGCACCGTGATGGGCGGCGCGCTGGTGACCGGGCATTTCTCGACCATGCTGCTCAGCTTTGATTTCCCGCTCATCGATACCGGCATCGACACCCGCTCGGAAGCCGCGCTGTGCGTGCTGATCGGCGTGTATTTGCTGGCCGCCGTGTTCAACCTGCGCATCCCGGACACCGGCGCACGCTACCCACACCAGGAGCGCAACCCGGTCAAGCTGGTGGTGGATTTCGCCAACTGCTTCACCCTGCTGTGGAAGGACAAGCTGGGCCAGATTTCCCTGGCCGTGACCACGCTGTTCTGGGGCGCCGGCGCCACCCTGCAATTGATCGTGCTGGAATGGGCGCAAAAGTCGCTCGGCATGCGCTATGACCAGGCCACCAGCCTGGTGGGCATGGTGGCGATCGGCATGGCGCTGGGCGCCGTGCTGTCGGCGCGCTACGTCACGCTGCGCAAGTCGCTGTCGGTGATCCCGCTGGGCATCCTGATGGGCTGCATCGTGATGGGCATGGTGCTGGTGTATTCGAAACTGATTGCCTATCCGCTGCTGATTTTGATCGGCGCCATAGCAGGCTTCTTCGTGGTGCCGATGAACGCGCTGCTGCAGCACCGCGGCCACGTGCTGATGAGCGCGGGGCACTCGATCGCGGTGCAGAACTTCAATGAAAACCTGTCGATCCTGACCATGCTGGCGATGTATTCGCTGATGATCCGCCTGCACCTGGGATTGAACGCCACCATCGTGCTGTTTGGCCTGTTCATGGCCGGCGTGATGTTCTTCATCATGCGGCTGCACAAACACAATCAGAGCCAGCATGATTCGCTGGGACTGATCGGCGAAGCCAAGCATTGAACCGGCGCCCTGTCTGGCGGTAACGGACCGCGAGGTCATCGGCCGGGATGGCTGGCTGCGCGGATGCGCAGGCACGGTGGATTACGGCGTTCCGCCTGATCCACCCTACAGCGACAGCCGCGGTTCGTGGTGACGGGGCCCGGCGATGGTCAGGGCAGCGCGCCTGCCGCGCGGCGCGCCGCGGCGCGTTCGCGCCAGTCGTCGGGCGCGATGAAGCCGCGCCGCACTTCCAGCAGCCAGCCGTCGCGCTCTTCCACCTCGGCCGCCATTACCGGCGACATTTCCAGCGCAAAGCGTTCCATCACGGCCGCGTGCAACCGCGCGGGCGGCAATGGCGCGGCCTGCTCGACGGCGGCAATTGACGCCGGCTGGAATGGCGCCTGTTCGGGCGTGGCGGCGCGCACCTTCAGCGGCGCCAGCCATTGCAGGCGCGGCATCACGACATAACGCCGCCCGGCATCCTGGGCCGGCCCGGCCAGGAAATCGGCCAAGGTCATCCAAGAGCCGCGGCAATGGCCGGGCGACACGCCTTCCAGCACCCGTTCCGGCCCCGGCGGATGGAACAGCCAGCCCTTGACCAGCGCCTGCGCCTCGTCCACCGGCTGCGGCAACACGCGGGCGGCGGCCGGGTGGTCGCGCAGCGCCAATTGGTGGGTGAAGGTCTTGCGGATTTTCTTGCCCAAGGTATCGGCCAGGTTGGGGCCGACCAGGTGGTTGAACGCGGCGGCATCGGCCTGTTCGTCCAGCAGGTAGAACTTCGATGCGAATTCCCAATGCAGCAGGCGCGCGCCGTCGCGCAGCAGGAAATCGAATTCGCCCACGGTTTCATTGCGCTGCGTGCGCACCTGCAAGCCGTGGGCGGCCAGCACGCCCTGGGCGGCAAAATAAAACGCCATCAGTTTTTCCGCGTACAGCCCCAGGCGCGAATAGAATTTCGGGCCCAGCGCCGCCACCAGCGGGGACGGGTCGTGTTCCAGCGCTTCCAGCCAGCCGGCCACGCCGGGCTTCAGCGGCCCCAGCGTGGCTACCCTGCCCTTCCAGCACGGCGCGGCCGGGTCCAGCAAGTCCGGGGCTTCCAGCAGCCAGGCCAGCGCCCGTACGTGCGGGCGGGTCAGGTAGCGCCAGCGCTGTTCAAAACCCTGCTGGTAGGTCGGCTGCATGGCCGTCACGCCCGGCCGTCGAACGCGGCACGCGCCAGGCACAGGTCGGCCCACGCCCTGGCCTTGTCGTCCGGCTTGCGCAGCAAGTCGGCCGGGTGGTAGGTCGCCACCACCGGGATCTGTTCCAGGCGCAATACCTTGCCGCGCGCCGCGGCGCCCAGCAAGCCCTTGGCGGCCGTATGGCCGAGCGTGACGATGGCGCGGCTGCCGGCCAGCGCCAGTTCGCGTTCCAGGTAGGGGCGGCACGCGGAAAGCTCGTCGCCGGACGGCGCACGGCCGTCGCGCGCGCGGCATTTCACCAGCGTGGTGACGTAGGCGTCTCCCTCGGGGGCCACGTTGATGGCCTTGAGCATATTGTCCAGCAACTGCCCCGGCGCGCCGGCCAGCGCGCGCTGCTGCGCCTCGTCGTCGGCGTCCGGGGCGGCAGCCAGCACCAGCCATGGCGCCTGCTCCGGCCCGCGGCCCGGCACGGCGGCGGCGCGCTCGCGGCCCAGCGGGCAGCGCGTGCAGGTTTGCACGGCGGCGCGCAGCGCGGGCCAGTCCATGCGCGCGATGGCGGCGTCGCTGACGCCCTGTTCTTCCTGGCCGTAGTGGCCGTCCCCGCCATACAGGCCATCGAATGCCGCATCGAACGATGGCGGCGGCGCGTCGTCGAACCATGGCACGCCGTCGTCAGGCATGCCGTCCGGCGCCGGTGCGGCCTGGAATGCTGATTGCGGCGGCCGGCCCGGACGTTGCGCGGCCTGCGGCGCGCGGCCGGCCGGCCCGCCGGTTTCGCGCCACGGTTCGCGGCCCGAGGATGCGCCGCGCGGTGCGGCTCGCCCTGCCGCTGCGCTATCGTCGCGCGGAAACTCGCGGCCTGCGGATTCGCCATCCATGGCCTCACGCTCCGGCGAACCCTGGCGCGGCGGCTTGGCCAGCGGCGTGGCCGGCACGGCGTCGAACCATGCATAACTGTCGCCATCGGCGTCGCCGGTCCCGGACGCCGCGCCGCCGTTGGCCGGCGGGCGCGCCGGCGGCGCGGCCTTCGCCGGAGCCGGCGATTTCAGCGCGGGACGGGCCGATGGCGCGGCCGGCGCGTCATCGAACCACGACGTGTCTTCCGTACCCTGCGACACGGCGCGCGCCGGCGGCGACGCCACTGGAGGCGCCGCACCCGCGCCGGCCGGCGCGGCTGGCTGCGGGCTGTCCGGCAATACGTCAGGGCCACGCATGGCCGGCGCAGCATATCCGGCCGTGGCGCCGCCGCTGGCGGACATGGACGACTGCGGCGAGTTTGGGGACGCCGGCGGCATCGATGGCGCCGTTGGCGCCGCAGCCATGGACGCCATGCCCGCTGCCGGCGCCGGAATCACGCCGTCCGCCGCCATGCTTTCCCCGGCCACTATCGCATCGGCCATGGCGCCATCGGCCACGGTCTCGCCGCCCACCACCGCCGGCCCATGGCGCAAGCGCCATTGCGGGCCCAGCCCCATCGCTTCGAGGAATACGTCGTTGCGGTTCATATCGCGATCCGCATGACGATGGCGTCTTCACGCTGGCCGTTGGCGGCCGGGTAATAACCCTTGCGGCGACCGATCTGCTTGAAGCCGTAGCGCTGGTAAATGTCCAGCGCGCGCAGGTTGGTGGGTCGCACTTCCAGCAACATGGCTTCCATGCCCAGGCCGCGCGCGCGCGCCACCGACTGGTTCAGCAGGAAGCGACCCAGGCCCTGGCCCTGCCAGTCCGGCGCCACAGCCACGTTCAGCAGGTGCGCTTCATCGACCACCTGCATGATGAGGAAATAGCCCATCAGCGCGCCGCCCTGGCCACGCAATACCCAGGCGTCGTAGCCGGACGCCAGTGAATCGGCGAAGTTGGCGCGGGTCCACGGATGCGGATACACGCTTTGCTCGAGCGCCAGCACGTCGTCGATGTCGGACGGTTTCATCGGCTCGTAATGGAGCCGGGCCAAGTCCCATACGGGTTTCGCGCCCGCCATCACGCGCCCGCCTTTGCCGCGCCAGGGACTGCGCCCGGCGCCGCGGCCGCGCTGTTGGCACCGGCTGCCACCCCGGTTTCGGCTCCGGTTTCCGCCGCACTGGCCGCCGCCGGCGCCGGCGTCGCGGCAGCCGCGTTCATGACCTGCCGCTCCGCGCTGGTGTACGCGATCTTGTTGCGCAGGTACAGCGGCTGCGCCTGCGCGGCCGGCACGCCCTGCCCGGCCTGGAACGCCACGCGGCCCAGCTGCGCCACCTGCACCGCATGCGGCATCACGCCGCCATGGGCGGCGGCCGCGAACGGCTTGCCGCCGAACGCTTGCGGATACGCCGGGAAGCCATTGCCGCAGGCCGTCACGGCGCCCTGCGGCGCCACGGCTTCCGGCGCCGACAGCGCGGGCGCCAGCACGGTGTCCGCCACGCCTGTCACGGCGTCCGTGGTATCGGCGTAGCGGTATTGCGCCCAATATACTTCACCCATGCGGGCGTCGAGCACGGCAAGGATATCGGTGCTGCCGAATTGCTGGCGGCACGCCAGCGCCATGGCGTCCAGGGTCACCACCGGCACCAGCGGCAAGTCCGCGCCGAAGCCCAGGCCCTGCGCCACGCCGCACGCGGTGCGCACGCCGGTAAACGAACCGGGGCCGGCGCCATAGGCGATCGCATCGACGTCGCCCAGTCCGATGCCGGCTTCCCGCAGCAATTCCTGGATCATCGGCAGCACGGCGGCTGAATGGGTGCGCACGCCGGACGACGAGCGGCTGTGGACGGTGTCGCCGCGCAGCAGCGCGCACGACGCGGTTTCAGAGGATGTTTCAATTGCAAGTATGGTAGGCATGCCGCTATTTTAACCCGCCGCCCCGGCTCCGACCCAGCCCGCCGGACGCATCGGCCGCGCTGTTGGTACAATACCGTCCCATGCACAGCACGACTTTACAAACCGATAACCGCGCCGACGTGGCGGCCGCGCTGGCCCAGGACCAGTGGATCGTGGCCTGCCTGTGCGCGGCCTGGTGCGGCACCTGCGCCAGCTACCGCGCCACCTTCGACGAACTGGCCGCGCGCCATCCCGACAAATACTTCCTGTGGGTCGATATCGAAGACCACGCCGACGTGGTGGGCGACCTCGATGTGGAGAATTTCCCGACGCTGCTGATCCAGCGCCATGAACACGTGGCGTTCTTCGGCACCATGCTGCCCGACGCGAATGTCGCGCACCGGCTGGTGCAGGCGCAATCGGCCATGTCGGACAGTGAATTGGCGGCATACGCCAACAGCACGGACGAGCGCCGCGAATGGCAGCAACACTGCAATTTGCGCACGCTGCTGAACGCAGCCTGAACCCTCCGCACCACCATCCGGGCCATCCACGCCGGGGCGCACGGCCCCGCGATCGGCGCACCGCCCGCGGCGGCGCGCTTACAGCTGCACGGCTTCCGGTTCGCGCCAACGCACCAGCAATTCATCGGCCAGCACCGGCTTGCTGTAGTAATAGCCCTGCGCCAGGTTGCAGCCATGGCGCAGCAGGAAGGCTGCCTGCTCGTCGGTTTCCACGCCCTCGGCAATCACGGACAGATTCATGCTCTTGCCGAGCTGGATGATGGCAATCGCAATGGCTTCGTCGTTGACGTCGGTCGAGATATCCTTGATGAACGAACGGTCGATCTTCAGGGTCTGCACCGGCATCTGCTTCAGGTAAGCCAGCGAGGAATAGCCGGTGCCGAAATCGTCGATGGCCAGCCCGACGCCGATGGCGTGCAGGTCGTTGATGTAGGCCAGCGCATCGCCGGTGTTCATGATCACCGATTCCGTCACTTCCAGCTGCAGGCGGTGCGGTTCGAGGCCGGTTTCGCGCAGGATGTCGCCGACCCAGCTGGCGATGCTGCCGCGGTCGAACTGCTTGGCCGACAGGTTGACCGCCATCTTCGGCACGTGCAGGCCGGCCTGGTCCCAGCGCACCATCTGGCGGCATGCCTGTTCCAGCACCCACAGGCCGAGCTGGTTGATGAAGCCGGTATCCTCGGCCAGCGGAATGAAGCGGATCGGCGGCACCAGCCCCAGTTCCGGGTGGTTCCAGCGCACCAGCGCTTCCACGCCGGTCAGGCGGCCGGTATCGATTTCCACCTGCGGCTGGAAGTTGAGGAACATTTCATCTTTTTCCAGCGAGCGGCGCAGGAACGTTTCCAGGCGCAGGCGTTCCACGCCTTCGCCCGACATCGACGGCGCATACAGCCGGTAGCCGTTGCGCCCGCGCGCCTTGGCCTGGTACATGGCCACGTCGGCGTTCCGGATCAGCATGTTCAAGTCGGTCGCATCGGCCGGGAACAGGGAAATGCCGACCGAGCAGGTGACGAACAGTTCATGGCCCGCCACCATGAACGGGCGCTCGAACATGGCCACCAGTTTTTCCGCCACGTGCGCGGCGCCGAACTGGCCATCGACGTTTTCCAGCAGGACGATGAACTCGTCGCCGCCCAGGCGCGCCAGCGTATCGCCTTCGCGCAGCTTGTCCTGCAGCGCGCGCGCCACCTGCTTGAGCAATTCATCGCCTATGTGGTGGCCCAGCGTATCGTTGACGTTCTTGAAGCGGTCCAGGTCGATGAACAGCACCGCCAGCTCCTCGTGCTCGCGCGTGGCGCGCTGCAGCGCGTGGTGCAGGCGGTCGTGGAACAGCAGCCGGTTCGGCAGCGCGGTCAGCGGATCGTGGTGCGCCAGGTGGTCGAGTTTTTCCTGCGCTTCCTTGACCAGCGTGATGTCGCTGAACACGCCGACATAGTGGGTGGTGACGCCCTTGGTGTCGCGCACGGCCGACATGGTCAGCCATTCCAGGTACAACTCGCCATTCTTGCGCAGGTTCCAGATTTCGCCGCGCCAGAAGCCGGTCGCCACCAATTCATTCCACAAGTCCCGATAAAACGCGTCGTCATGGCGCGCCGACCGGGTCAGGGTGCGGTCGCGCCCCAGGGCTTCGGCTTGCGTGTAGCCGGTGATTTGCGTGAAGGCGGGATTGACCGCCACGATGGTGCCCTGCGCATCGATCACCATCACGCCGTCGGCAATATGCTCCAGCACGGTGGCCGACAGGCGCAGTTTTTCCTCGGCTTCCTTGCGCGCCGTGATGTCGGCGTAGACCCAGATCGAGCCTTCGTTGGCGCGCGCCGAATCGATGGCGCAGCCGGACACCAGGCACCAGAACAGCGAGCCATCCTTGCGGCGGTATTGGCGCTCTTCGCTGAAATCCTCGCCATCGGCCAGCGCCGGATACTGGCGTTCGCCGGCATCCTCGAATTCCTGGTCGGTCGGGAATACCAGCGACGTGGATTCGCCCACCATCACGCCCGGTTCATAGCCGAACAATTCCTCGCAGCGGCGGTTGACCGATACGATGCGGCGGTTGCGCACGAACATCACGCCAAACATCACGTTGTCGAGGATCGCGCTCTGTTCGGCCAGCAGCGCCTCGATCCGCATTTCATTGTGCTTGCGCTGGCTGATGTCGGAGATGATGCCGTCCACCCATGGCGCGTCGGCGCCGCGCTCGCCGGGCTGCGGCTGGCCGTTTTCCGCCACCCAGCGCTCGGTGCCGGTGGCGTCGACGATGCGGTATTCGATTTCGTACGGCTTGCCGTCGCGGATCGCTTGCGCCAGCGCGCGGCGGTGCACGCGGCGGTCTTCCGGGCAAATCAGGTTGGCCCAGGAATGCGTGGTCGAGCGCATGAATTGCGCGGCCGGATAGCCGGAAATGTCTTCGATGGCGTCCGACACGAAATCGATCGGTCCGTCCGGCCGGAAGCGGAACACCGCGCCCGGCACCTGCGTGACGATGGTGCGGAAGCGCTCTTCGCGCTGGCCGATGTCTTCGAACAGGTGCTTGATCGCCACCCTCATCTGTTCCAGCTGACCGGACAGGCGGCCCAGCTCGTCGCGCCCCGTCAACTCCAGCCGGGTTTCAAAGTCGCCGTGCGACAGGCGGTCGGAAAAGCGCATCAGCTTGCGCAGCGGCGTGATCAGGCGCTTGTTCAGGAACAGCACGATCAACAGCAGCGACACGGTCAGCTGCGCCGCCAGCACGAACACATACGACAATTGCTTTTCCCGCAATTCCTGCTGGCTGCGGGCGTCGTCCATCTCCACCATGATGCGGCCGATGCGTTCGCCGCGCACGAGGATTTCCCGCTCGGCGCGGAACACATGGCCCACCACCTGGCGCGGCGACTTGACGTTCATGAACTGGGTATCGGCCTGCCCCGTCACCTGCACCTGCAGCACGGAGCGGTCGCGCATGACGGACTCGACCAGCGAGTGCGCGGATTCGGCATTCATGTTCCACAGCGATTCCTGCATGCCCAGCGCCAGGATGTCGGCATTGCGCTGCAACGACTCGTTGAGCGCGGTGCGTGCCGACTGCTGTTCATGCACGCCGATCAGCAGGTAGCTGCCGATAATCGCAGGAATGACGAGCCCGCCGAACACCACCAGCAACAAAGCGCCGTAGATGGACAGGCCGTACAACGCGCTCAGCCGCGAGCGCATTCTCTTATATAAATTACTAATCATGCACGGACTGATAAGACTGGCCGAACCGTCGTCGAAGGGAATTTTTCAGTAGCAACAATTATGCACGTAAACGCGGCGCGAAGTCACGACTATAGCGTGGCCGTGCGAGCCACACCGTCCTGCACAAAGTTGGCAAGCTTGCTATCATCGCCACTCCCTATCCGAAGGAACCAAAATGACTTCTCCCATGTATACCGCATCCGTGCCCGTATTCCGCCAATTGTTGAATAGTTTGCTCGTTATCCTGGACAAAGCGGAAGCCCACGTCAGCGACAAGAAAATCGACGCGAATGCACTGTTGCAATTCCGCCTGTTCCCCGACATGCTGCCGTTCACGCGCCAGATCCAGATCGCCGCCGACTTCGCGAAAGGCGCCGGCGCCCGCCTTGCAGGCCAGGACGTGCCATCGTACGAAGACACGGAAAAGTCGTTTGCCGAATTGAAAGCGCGCATCAGCAAGACGCTGGCTTTCCTGGACAGCTTGCCGGCCGACGCCTTCAGCGGCGCGGAAACCCGTGAAATCACCACCGGTTCCGGTGAAAAAACCAAGCACTGGGTAGGCCAGACTTACCTGCACCACTATGCGCTGCCGCACTTCTTCTTCCACGTGACGACGGCCTACAACATCTTGCGCCACAACGGTATCGAGATCGGCAAGAAAGATTACATCGGCACGTTCTGACGTAAAAAAATCAAGTGTTTCGGCGCGGATAACCCTGCGCCGTAATACGTTGCCACACAGCTTCCTTTTGTTCGTCCGTCATGGACACCCAGTGCGCGACTTCAATATAAGTACGGCCACAGCCGCGGCAGATTTCATCGAACGTGGTCGAGCATACCGCCACGCACGGCGTATCGGGCCGCTGTACCGGCGTTGCGGCCGGTGCCGCGGCCTGCGTTGCCGCAGGCAACGCGGCGTCATGGATGGCGGACGCCATGCGTTTTATTTCCATAGCTGGTCCCAGCCGTCGTGACCAAGTTTTTCCATGGTCTCGATATTCTTTTCAAAAATCTCTTCCGCTTCCGGGAACGCTTCCACCGCCCGGTCGATGCTGTCTTCGCGCAGCAGGTGCAAGGTGGGGTACGGCGAGCGGTTGGTATAGTTGCCGATATCGTTTTTATCGGTGTCGGCAAACTGGTAATCCGGGTGAAAACTGGCCACCTGCAATTCGCCGTCGAGCTGCATGTCTTCCAGCGCGGCGTCGGCCACGTCGAGGAATTCATTGTAATCCTCGAAGTCCTGGAGCACGCCAGGGTGGATCAGCAAGGTGGTATCGATCTTGGCCGGATCGGTATCGGACAGCAATTGCAATTCATCCATCAACTGTTCCAGCAGCGCTTCCGGCGTCGTCGCATCGCTGACCACGTAACGGATCTGGTTCTTGATGTGCACGGCTTTTGCAAACGGGCACAGGTTCAGGCCGATGACAGCCTTTTCCAGCCATTTCTGGGTGGCAGCAATGACGGTATCGTGATCGGGCGCCTGTTGAGTCATGATGGTGGTCCTTTATTTCCCGCAAAGAGGCGCCATTGTACGCACTCCGCCAGCGATTTCCTATTTGCTGCGAACTTGCCTTCTATTGCCGTCAACTCCCCTGCAATATGCACCATGATTTCTAAAAAGCAACTGTCATCGGCGTGACATATTTCTTGACCCAGCCATATAACGCCCTTACACTGCCCCCTTGATCATGGTCAGTCCGATGTTTCTTATCGACAACGCGACAAAGAATACTATGCAACGATTTAAATTGATTCTGACGGGAAGCGCGATGGCGCTGCTAAGCGTGGCGCCGGGCATTTCCCGAGCGCTGGACAGCGGCCCTGCCGCCGCCACCGCCTCCTCCGCGCTGATCTCGCAGTCCGCCTCCCCCGCAGCAAAACCCGCCCCAGCAGTCAAACCAGCCATCAACGAAGACGCGTTCCGCGAAACCGATGTCTGGGGCCGTATCCGCACCGGCTACGCGATTCCCGACTTGAACAATTCGCTGGTCAGCAAGCACATCACTTACTACAGCGCGCATCCGGAACACATGGCCCGCACCGGCGAGCGCGCATCGCGCTACCTGTTCCACGTGGTCACGGAACTGGAAAAGCGCGGCATGCCGACCGAACTGGCGCTGCTGCCGTTCATTGAATCGGCGTTCAACCCGCAGGCGCTGTCGAGCGCGAATGCGGCCGGCCTGTGGCAATTCGTGCCGGGCACGGGACGCGACTACAACCTCAAGCAGAATGCGTTCAAGGATGACCGCCGCAGCGTGCTGTCGTCCACCGACGCGGCCCTGACCTACCTGCAGCGCCTGTACGACATGTTCGGCGACTGGCAACTGGCGCTGGCTGCCTACAACTGGGGCGAAGGCAACGTCCAGAAAGCCATCAAGCGCAACCAGGCGGCCGGCAAGGGCATCGATTTCGAAAGCCTGGCCGAACAGATGCCGGCGGAAACCCGCAACTATGTGCCGCGCCTGCAGGCCGTGAAAAACATCGTGGCCAATCCGGCGCAATACAGCCTGCATTTGCCGCACATCGATAACCAGCCGTATTTCACCGCGATTGAAAAAACCAGCGACATCGACTTGAAGGTGGCTGCTGAACTGGCCGAGTTGCCGATCGAGGAATTCAAGGCTCTCAATCCGCAATTCAACAAGCCGGTCATCACGGGCGATGAAACGCAAATCCTGCTGCCGAAGGCCAACGCGGAAAAATTCGCGGCCAACCTGGCGCAATGGGGCCGCGCGCTGTCGAGCTGGACCACCCACAAGATCACCAGCGCCCGCGAACGCATTGAAACCCTGGCGTCGAAATTCCACACCACGCCGGACGTGATCCGCCAGGCCAACAATATCCCGCAAAAAACCGTGCTGAAAGCCGGTTCCACCATCCTGGTGCCGAAGACGTCGGCCTCGATGGATGTCGATATCGCGCCGGAAGTGGCCGACAGCGCCGTCCTGGCGCTGGAAGCGGACCGCGGCCAACCCAAGGCCAGCCGCTACAAGCAAGCCACCGGTGAAACCAACAGCAAGAATGCGCCGGTTTCCCTGGTCAAGGCACGCGTCTCCCGCGATGCCGCCGGCAAGAAGAAATCCCGTAACAATTAAGCTGTCACGGTCGTCCAAATAGCACGGACGTGCTGCCGCCCTGCGACTGAAAAGTTGCAGTTGCGGCAGCGAGCCCCTACAATCTCGCTCTTGCGAACCAATCAACCATACTGTCGTTGACGCCGCCCCGGTGCGTGCCATCGCAGCAGTAGTAATCGGAGTCACTATGGCATTCCTGCAAGGTAAAAAAATCCTCATCACGGGCCTGTTGTCCAACCGTTCCATCGCGTACGGCATTGCCAAGGCTTGCCACCGCGAAGGCGCCGAACTGGCCTTCACCTATGTGGGCGAGCGCTTCAAGGACCGCATCACGGAATTCGCCGCCGAGTTCGGCAGCAACCTGGTGTTCGATTGCGACGTGTCCAGCGACGAACAGATCGAAGCCCTGTTCCGCGACTTGAACAAGAGCTGGGAATTCCTGGACGGTTTCGTGCACGCGATCGGCTTTGCCCCGCGCGAAGCGATTGCCGGCGAATTCCTCGACGGCCTGACCCGCGAAAACTACCGCATTGCCCACGACATTTCAGCCTACTCGTTCCCTGCCATGGCCAAGGCCGCGCTGCCGATGCTGCGCGAAGGTTCCTCCCTGCTGACCTTGTCGTACCTGGGCGCCGTGCGCGCTATTCCGTACTACAACACGATGGGCTTGGCCAAGGCATCGCTGGAAGCGTCGGTGCGTTACCTGGCTGAAAACCTGGGCCAGAAAGGCATCCGCGCCAACGGCATTTCCGCCGGCCCGATCAAGACCCTGGCTGCCTCCGGCATCAAGGACTTCGGCAAGCTGCTGGGTTTTGCCGCATCGCATGCCCCGCTGCGCCGCAACGTGACCATCGACGAAGTGGGCAATACCGCCGCCTTCCTGCTGTCGGACCTGTCGTCCGGCATGACCGGCGACATCCTGTATGTCGACGGCGGCTTCTCGCACGTGATGGGCTTGAACGCATCCGATTACCAGTAATCCCCGCCTGATCCTTACCTGATCCTCACCTGAGCAAATGGGGCCGGGTCCGATGCACCGCGCGGACCCGGCCCCGTTTTCATTTTCCGCATGCTGAACGGATTGTCCGACGAAGCGCTGATGCTGCGTTACAAGGAAGGCGACTTGCCCGCCTTCCAGGAACTGTACCGCCGCCACAGCCGCGGCCTGTACCGTTTCGTGGCCTGGCACGCGCCGCGCCGCGAATGGGCCGATGAAATCGCCCAGGACAGCTGGATCAGCCTGCACCAGGCCCGGCTGCAGTACCAACCGCTGGCCAGCTTCCGCACTTACCTGTACCAGATCGCCCGCAACCGCCTGCTCGACCTGCTGCGCCAGCCGCAGGCGCAACTGGTCGACGACGCAACGCTGTTCGACCACCTGGACCAGACTGGCCATGGTGGCCAGGCGGACGGGCTCGCCGGCGCCGGGGCCGACACGGCGCTGGAACACCGCCAGCGCACGCGGGCGCTGCACGCGGCCATCCATGCACTGCCCGGCGAACAAAAGGAAGCGCTTATACTGCAACAATTCAGCGGCATGAGCCTGGAAGAAATTGCCGAACTGGTGGCGGCGCCGGTGGAAACCGTGAAGAGCCGCCTGCGCTACGCCATGAAAAAATTACGCCAGCATTATGCTGCCGATGCCGACAAGGAGCCGGTATGACGGGCCAGCCCTACGACGAAGACGACGCGGAATTCGAAGCCTTCTTGCAAGGCAAGGGTCCGCTCGCGCACGGGCTGGCGCAAGTGCCGCAGCCGGAGCCGCCGGCCGCGCTGGACGCGGCGGTTTTGGCCCAAGTCACGGCCGGCCTGGCGCCGGACGCGGCCGCTGCAACGGCGGCGGGCGCCGCGTCGGCAACGCTGGGCAAGACTGGCGCTGGCGCGGCCCAAGGCATGGGCGCCGGATACGGCACAGTCGCCGCGCCGGGAGCACTGCCCGACACCGCGCTGCCGGCAGGTGGCGCGGCCAACGATGAACAGGGCCCGCCCGACTTCCAGCCGCGCCGCTGGCGTGAACGGTGGCGCATCCCCGTGGCGCTGGCGGCCGGCGTCACCGCGATTTCCATTGCGCTGCCGATCTGGCAGGATGAAGTGGCCCAGCAGCAGCGCGCCGTCGATGCGCACATGCAGGATATGCAGATTCCCGCCGTACCGGCGGCGGAACCGGCCGTCCCGGCGGGCGCTGCGCAGGAACCAGCGTCCAGCGAAAGCGCGGACGGTAACGCCGCCACGCCGGCGCCCCCGGTGCAGGCGCCGCCCCAGGGCGCCGCGCTCCGTGAAGCGGGCAAGGCAGCGGCCGAACGGCACGCCCCGGAAGCACGCAAGGAAGCCCGGGCGGGCACGGCCGGCCAGACGGTCGAGGACGAGCGCGCGTGGGTACCTGCCGAGCCGGTGCAACAGCGTTCCGCGCAGGCGGCGCCGGTCCTTGAGCGGGCGCCCGCCACGGCAATGGCCGGGACGGCGCCAGCCCCGGCGCCCCCTGTATCGGCAGGCGCAGCCAGGGCGGACGCCGACGCCGCGGCGCCGGCTTATGTCCTTGCGCCGCCTGCGCCTGCGCCGGCGCCGGCATTGACACAGAACGCCTCCCCGCAGCCCAAACGCGATCCCTCCGCCGAGCGCCGTGCCGCCGCGCCAACGCAGCCGGGAATTGCCACTACGGCGTCAGCCGAGCCGCCCGGCGCGCTGATCTCGCCACCCGGCCTGGTCGCCCGCATCGAGCGCTTGCTGAAGGAAGGCAAGCGTGACGAGGCGCAAGCCGAATGGGAGCGCCTGCGCACGACATTCCCCGACTATCCCGTGCCGGCGGCGTTGCGCGAGGCCTTGGGGCGGTAAGACTGCCGCAGCCTGCTCCAAATGCTGCGGGTCTGCCGTCCGATGAGCGGCCCTGGCCCTATTTCACCTCAAACTCCCCCACCAGCACCGTACTGCCCCCTTCCTTCAACCGCACCGTCACCATCTCTTCCTTCGCGCGCGCCGTGCCGAATCCCGTGGTCAGCCGCAGTTGCAGTGTGGTGGCGCCGGTCACCAGTTGCTGGCGGTCGGCGAAGTAGTTGGCGTAGACGCGGTATTTGCCGGGCCGCGCGCGGCGCAGCGAGAATTCCTCGGGGCCATAGCCGCCGGTGAAATCGCGCGACAGGCGGCCGCCCTGTTGCGTGTCGCGGTTGCCGTAGAAGCACTTTTCACCGTCCGGGCCGACCACCCACAAATCCATGTCGCTGTTGTCGGCATCCCATGTCAACACCGCGCGCACGTCGAGCGGCAGGTTGCGCAGCAGGCGGCTGTCGATGTGGCTGGTATCGGGTTTGGCCCCTGCCGGCGCGGCCGCGACGATGGCGTTCAATTCCGCCAGCGCGATCAATTCCACCTCCGCGAAACGGCCGTCCCACGGACGCAGGACCACTTCATGCAGGTGGTCGACGGCTTCCTGCCGCCGGCCCGCCGCCGCATACGCCAGGCCCAGGTCGCGGAACGATTGCGGCTCTTCTTCCGCCAGTTGCTTCACCTGTTCCAGCACCGGTATGGCCAGGTGCGGCGCGCTCGCCTGCAACAGGCGGTAACCGAGCACGCGCAGCACGTGGCGGTTTTCCAGGTCCATTTCCGCCAGGTTCGACAGCACGCGCAGCGCCAGCTCGCGCTTGCCCTTTTGCAGCAGCAAGTCCGCCACATCGATGTAAAACGCGCTGCTGTTTTCCCATGACGGCTTTTCATCGAGGTAAATGGCGTACAGCGCATCCGGCGCGGCGGCCTTCATGCGCGCCACGTATGGCGCATTGGGGCTCCAGCGTTTCAATACAATGCCGATCGATGGCGCCGCCGCGCCCTCACGGCCCGCGGGCGCGGCCTTTGCCGCTTCCCCCATCGGCATGCGCGCGTCTTCGCGCATGGCGGCCGACACCGGCGCCGCGGCGCGTGCCTGCATTGGCGCAGCCGGGGCCGCGGCCGGCGGTGGCGCCATCTCCATGACCGGCGTGGGGAGCGCCTTGCGTTCCATGAGGACCGGGGCGCCCGGTTCGCGCCGCTGCGTGGCGCCGTCCTGGCGGCGCAGGATCATGCCGGTGGCGGGATGGCCTTCGCGCAATTCCGGTTCATGGCCCTCCGGCCAGTATTTGGCGCGCGGCGGACTCTCCCACCACGCGATTTTTTGCTCGAACTGGCGCACCACGGATTCCAGCTGCTTGTCGCGGCGCTGCGCCGTGGTGCGGCTTTGCTGCGCACGCAGCTTGTCGAAGGCGGCCTGCAGCGCCGGCGGCGGCGTCACATCGTGGCGCACGTAATCCTCGAGCCGCTCCAGCACCAGCAGCGAGGTTTCCCTGGTCGGCATGCCGAACCGGCTGCCCAGGCGGCGGATCGCGCCGCGGTGCGCCTCGTGGTCGGCTTCCAGTGCGCGCAACTGGTAACCGGCCCACAGCCAGGCCGCCAGCGGGTGCGGCGCGGCGGCGCCATCGACCTGCACGCTGACCGGCATGGTGCTGCCCCGTTGCGCCAGCTGCAATTGCACCCGCGCCGCCGGGCGCGTCAACCTGCCGGCGACGCGCAACATACCCTGCCCGAGCGAACCGGCGTCGACCAGCACGTCGGCGGCGCCGTCGGCACGCCATTGCGTGACGCGCGGGCCGTCGGTCAACAGCAAACGGCTGGCCGCTTCGGCGCCCTGCCCTGCGGCAAGCGTCACCAGCGCGCCGCCGCTGCGTTCGGCCAGCGCGGCCAGCCGCACGGTGTCGGCGCCCGGCGTGGAAGCAATGGCGTACAACCGCTGGCCTGGCGCCAGCACGGGAAAGCGGCGTGCGCCGTAATTGACCAGGCCATCGGACGCCAGCAGGTATTCCTGGACGGCGGCGTCAGGCCGCCAGTCCGCCAGCGCACTGGCGCCGTCATACCGTACCGATTGCAGGGCCTTGCGCAGCGCATCCCAGTTGCCGTCGCGGACCGGGAACAGTTGCACGGCGTCCGGCCGGTCGCGCAACAGCACCAGCCGCACCTCCGCATTGCCGAGCGCATGGAAATAACGGTCCAGCAATGCCAGTTCGTCATCGATGGCGCGGCGCGCGCCAGACCCGGAGGCGTCCCACAGCAAGCCCACCGTGCGCGGCAGGGGGCGCGGCGTGCGCTGCGCATCGACCGGCACTTCGGCGACGAAATACGTGTCGTTGCCGAACCGTTCGGTGTAAGCCTGCACATGGCGGGCCGCCGGAATGTGCACGCTCACCAGCGGCACGGCCGGGCGGTCCAGGCGCACCCGCCAGCCTTGCGCCGTGTCGCCGTTGGCGGCAGTGGCGCCGTTATCGCCGGCGCCTGCCTTGCCGTTCGGCCCCGGCGCCGGGCTGAAGGCCGGCATGCCGTCCATGCCGCCGAAGCGCGGCATGGCCGCTGCCCCCTGCACGCCGATATTCACGAGGAAATCCTTGACGCCGGCCGCATAGGCCAGCGGCAGCCGGTACACCCAGCCATCGCCCTCGCGCGCCAGGGGTTCGGCATACGCCAGCTCCACGGTACGCGTGCCCTGGGCGGGAATCGGGTAGACGCGCAGGCGGAACTGGTTGCCCTGTGTGTGCTCCAGCAGCGCCGGGTCGACGCCGCGCCGCTCTTCCATTTCAATGATTTGCCGCCCCCGGCTTTTTTCCACCGGGACCGCCGGGCGCATGGCGCCATCGATATCGAGCGCGAAGCCGGTGACTTGCAGGCCATCGGCCAGCGGGAATTGCAGGTTGCCTTCCAGCGCACGGTTGTTTGGATTGAAAAACACCATGCGCACGCGTGTCTCCGCCATGCCGCCGCTGACGGCGGCCTCTATCTCGAGGCTTTGCAGCCGCACGGGCCGTTCGCCGCGCAGGGTTTCCATCAATGGCTGCGCCGCCAGCCACGGGGCCGCGCACAGCATGAACAACAACGACAACAGGCGTAACAGGCACACAGGCCAAGGGCATTGCATGGCATCCTCCTTGAATCCGGACCAGCCGGCACCATCATGTAACGGTACGGGTCCGGCGGCGGGGTTAAGCCGTTGCAAAAATAGTTTGCGCAATTACCACGCAGCGCCTTGCCGGCATATATGTTCTTTGTAATAACTTTGTATGTTGTAAGATTGGCGTAAGAATTTATCCGTGCATCGCACGGCGAAATGATGTATCATGCTCGCTTGTGCGTTGCAACACGTGTATCAACACCTGAGCGCACCTGAACAGAGCAGCTACGCAGCCTGGGCGCATCGACTGGATGTCGCCCCATATAAAGCCCCCCGCCCTAAGTGCCGCACATGGCACTGTCCCGGCGCAAAGCTTTTGTGCCGAAATTTCTAATACACCCGTTTAGAGTCATTTCGCTTTGGTTCGCGTTGCTATTTTGCGTACTGCTTTTGGCAATACGCTGATTTTTACGAAAGATACTGAATGACTTTTGAAGCACTTGGCCTCCACGCATCCATCCTCAAAGCGCTGACCGATTCCGGCTACACCAAGCCGACCCCGGTACAGGAGCAGGCCGTGCCTGCCGCGATCGAGGGCAAGGATTTGCTGGTGTCCTCCCAGACCGGTTCCGGCAAGACCGCGGCCTTCATGCTGCCGTCGCTGCACCGCCTGGCACAAGATGAATCGGCCCCCGCCGGCCGCACCCCTGCGCAGGAAGCGCAGTCGGCGCGCGCCCGTGGCGAGCGTCCGCGTTTCAAGCCTGCCCAGCCGAAAATGCTGGTGCTGACGCCGACCCGCGAACTGGCCCTGCAAGTGACCACCAATACCGACAAGTACTGCGCCAACCTGCGCCGTATCAAGGCTGTCGCCATCCTGGGCGGCATGCCTTACCCGAAACAGATGCAATTGTTGTCGCGCAACCCGGACATCCTGGTGGCCACCCCTGGCCGCCTGATCGACCATATGGAATCGGGCAAGATCGATTTCTCGCAACTGCAAATCCTGGTGCTGGACGAAGCAGACCGCATGCTGGACATGGGTTTCATCGACGACATCGAAAAAATCGTCGAAGCCACCCCGTCCACGCGCCAGACCATGCTGTTCTCGGCCACGCTGGACGGCGTGGTCGGCAACATGGCGCGCCGCATCACCAAGGATCCGCTGGTGATCCAGATCGCCAGCGCCGCCAACAAGCATGAAAACATCACGCAGCGCGTACACTTCGTGGACGATCTGTCGCACAAGAACCGTCTGCTGGACCACCTGCTGCGCGACGAAACGATGGACCAGGCCGTGGTCTTCACCGCCACCAAGCGCGACGCGGACACCATCGCCGACCGCCTGAACATCGCCGGCTTCGCGGCCGCCGCACTGCATGGCGACATGCACCAGGGCGCCCGCAACCGCACGCTGGAAAGCCTGCGCC
>CBIHOX010000089.1:0-24416 GCA_966211685.1 uncultured Pseudoduganella sp. | reverse complement strand
TTCCTAAACGCCGACTCCGGCGAAGTCTTCATACACCACGTCGTGGGGCACCATCTTTAGCAGTTTCAAGAGGAAGAAAATTGCTGATTCATAATTGGTGCAACGGTCCCGCACGGTGTACGACTATCGCAACGGCATGGCGGAGCTAATATTGCGCACTGATAGCTCGGTGACGGCGCGCGTCAGGACAGTTATCGCATCAATTGATTAGCACCGACACATTGTTCCTGTTTGAATGGCTGGTAAAGCCAGGCTTTTTTCGGTGCCAGCCGAGGCCGTACAGGATGCTTCCTGCACAAGGGCTACATACAGCCTCCAGAATTGTCTTCTAGGTAACATTAACCATTGGTTTCCCCGGGGGGCATGCACCGCGTCAGTAGAATCTGTTAGATCTGACAATGTTATCGATGTCATTTCAATTGACATCGATAACAATTGGTGATTCAATGCATAAAACGGTCGCTGTCGCGCACGGAAAACGATAGTAATGCATGCAATGGTGCCTGGAGAACGGGATGAGTCAGTTCAATTTCAGCGTCAGCGTACGATCGTCAGCCGTTGTGTTAATCGGCCTCACCTTGTTCATTGGGATGCTGTCGCTGGCTTCGGCAGTGACAATCGTGCATTACCCCGCGCCTGAGAGCGATACAGATAATCGAGGCGAGCATGAACTGCGGCTCCTTCAGCTGGCACTGAAAAAAGCCGGAGGGCAGTATGAAATCAAGCGCGCGTCGCACCGCATGCAGCAAGGACGCGAGCTGCACGAAATAGCCAGCGGAAGCGGGCGGCTCGATGTCATGGCAACGATGACCTCGACCGAGCGCGAAGAAATGTTATTGCCGATCCGCATTCCTTTAGACAAGGGGTTGATCGGTTGGCGCCTTGCGCTTCTCAAAGGTGAGCGGCGGGAGGTATTTCGCTCCGTTAAGAATTTGGCAGACCTGAGCCTGTTTCAGGCCGGTCAAGGTCGTAACTGGCCTGATACCGATGTGTTACGGTGGAATGGATTGCAAGTGGATGGGTCATCCAGTTATGGCAGTCTGTTCAACATGTTGGCTGCGGGTCGCTTCGACTATTTTCCACGGTCGATCAAGGAAATCTGGACGGAGCAGTTGCATCACCCGAATCTGGTGGTCGACCCTTACGTGGTGATCCGTTATCCCGCTGCGGAGTACTTCTTTGTTAATCGCAATAATCGCCGACTTGCTGAAGCAATCCGGACCGGCTTGGAAGCGGCAATTGCCGATGGCTCATTTGATGAGCTGTTTTATGAAAAATTTCTTGAGAGTATCGTGCGGGCGCGCCTGAGCCAGCGCGTGGTAATTGAGTTGTCCAATCCATTCATGAGTAATGCAACGCCTTTGGCGCGCAAGGAATTGTGGTTCCGCATGGAAGATCTGAAGAAGCGCTAATGCAATCCTCGCGCAGGAGGACAACCTGCCTGGCATGCTATCGCCCATCTGGTGCAATGTCCGCACGACGGCAGACTGCAACCGTGGCGTGCCGCCCTGTCCAACCGTAGGGCAGCGGGGGGCGTGACGACACCCCGCCTCAAGCCTGCGCCGGGATGGCCGGCACAACGGCGCCGGTGGAGGCTGGTGCGTAGATGCGCCAGTTATTGCGCCCACTCTGTTTGGCTTCGTACATTGCGATATCGGCGTGCTTGAGGAGCGTTGGCGCGTCGCTGCCGTGGTCGGGGAAGATCGCCATGCCGATGCTGCCGGAAATGGCAAACCGGTGCCCCGCGAATTCCAGCTCCAGCGCCAGGTTGGCGAGAATTCGGTCGAGTACGCCGGCAATCACGTCGCGGTCGATATTTCCGCAGAAAATGAGCGCAAACTCGTCGCCGCCCAGACGCGCCACTGTGTCGCTTTCGCGTACTGAACTGAGCAGGCGCTGCGCTACGCTGATCAGCAGGTAGTCGCCGGCATCGTGGCCGAACGTATCGTTGACGTGCTTGAACCGGTCCAGGTCGATGTAGCAGACCGCCATTTGCCGCCCATCGGCCGCTGCGCGGGCAAGCGCCTGATCGAGGCACGTACCGAAGCGTATGCGGTTCGCTAATCCTGTCAACGCGTCATGTTGCGCCTGGTACAACAGGCTTTCCTCCGCGCGCTTACGTGCAGAGATCTCTTCGATGACCCACACCATTCCCCGGCTGGGGTCGGCCACGTCCAGCGATTTGCCGTGGCAGGCTGCCCAGAATGTGGTCTTGTCGGCGCGGGTCAGTTCCAGTTCGAGATCGTAGTCAGGCCCGGGATTTGCCTGGTCGCGCACGAGTAGCGCGGCAGGGTGGCCGGGGCCGACAGCCTGGCCGAGGACCTGTTCCATCGGAATGCCGAGCAGCTGTGCATATCGGGCATTGCAGCGCACCGTGTACCCATCCTTGATCAGCGCGATGCCGACCACGACGTTGGCAAATACTACCTCGAGCTCTGCCAGCAGCAGGGCGTTTTGTCGCTCGGCGCTTTCACGCTCGGCGACTTCTTCCTGGAGGCGCCGAGCCCGGCTAACCGAGAGCTGGACCAGCAGCGAAATACTGGCTAGCAGCAACGACATACATAGTCCGGCATACAGAACCGCTGCCGGGATCCAGGAGGAACTCACTTGCACCAGCCGTTCGGTCGGCCATAGCCGGATACGAAGGGCGATGTTCTGTAGGTTGACGGTCTGCTCCAGGACAAACTCGGGCGTCATTCGGGATGCGGCATCCTGCCCGGGGCCGCGGTAGAGCAGTTGTTCACCGTCATACAATTCGAGCCCGTACAGGCGACCCAGCGCATTGCGGGCGATGGATTGCGCCGATTCTCCCGTGATGTCGAACATGCCCACTATAAAACCGTCCTGGCGCAAGGGAAGGCACGCCATCATTCCCGCGCCGCCTTGCGGCAACGGCACCACGTGGGTGAACGTCGCCCTGCCGCTGGCCCGTGCGCCCTCGAGTGCCGCAAGCCCGTCAAGTGAAGCGCCAAGGTCTGCGTCGCGTAATGTTGCCTCCAGGGGCTGTGGCGCGACCAGGGCGATGTGGCGCCGGGCATCGACGTAGGCGACCGCGCGCAACATTTCCGAGTCGCGCGTGATCGCCCCCGCGTCGATCCGCCAGCGACGCTGGTCCATGCCCCCGTCAATTTGCCAGCGCTGCCCCAGGCGCGCCAGCGACTGCAACTCGGCGCCAACGGCTCCCTGCAAGCGTGCCGCCAGCCGCTGCAGGTCCTCGTTCGCGGTCAGGCGCAATTGGCGGTGTTCCGCGTCCAGCAGGCTTAGCCAGATAATGCAGGTGACCGTGGACATGACCACGAAAATCGATCCCGGCACGCGCAGCCGTGCAAGATACCGATCGGCAGCCCAGTCCCGGATCCAATGGCACGCAAGGGCCACGCTGATGCCAGCGACCACGAGAGCCGAAGGCAGGTCCAGTCGCGTCAGCCCAAACCAGCCATAGGCCATTTCGACCTGCAGCGGGTATCCTATGGCTGCGATCGATCCAATCGCGGCAGACGCCATGGCGGCCAGCCCGCGCAGGCCTGCTGCCAGGGGAGGGCGCAGGCGAAGCCCGCCAAGCGCCAGCCCCAGCCCCAGCAAAGCGAAGCAGAGCGCCGCGTTGGGCCCCATCCGGCCAGGCGTGGAAGTTTGCACGGTAAGGTAGGGATCGAACAGCGCAGTATCGATGCCGAGATGGACGTTGAACACATCTTGTGACAGCGTCAGCAGTGCAAGCAGCGCGACCATGAATCCGACCAGCGCGGAAAGCCGCGTTGCACGCACACCGAGGGAGATCAGCGCCACACCGCAACCTATGAGGCCGATGGCAGTGTTGAACTGCGTTGGAGCGTCGGTTGGGCGCCATTGCACGATGGCCGTGGCGCCCGTCAGCCATCCCGCTGACGTGACTATGCCGAACGCCGTGGCCGCCAAGCCGGCGCCCGTTAACATCATCGGGGCTGGTAAGCGCTGGCTGCGGCTCACGGGAGGCTCCGTCCTGTCGCACGACCGTGCCAACCGGCGTTGCCTCGAAGGGCTTCAAGCCGCCCCCCCAGGCTTTTCACTATACTGGGAGCGTCTTTGCCTTCCGCAAGTATGCTGTGCGTCATTTCGGCAACCGCCTGAGTGACGCCTTCGTAATGTTCTCCGGTCACTGAGGATGGCCGCGCGATCGCTCCGGCGATGGCCTGTTTCAAGACGGCGTCGTGTGGCCTTGCCGCCAGCAGGTCCGGATCAGTATAGAGCGAGGCGATGGTGGGATTGACCCCAAGTACCAAGGCGCGACGCTTTTGCTCAGCCCTGCTGGTCAGGTACAGCACGAGACTTGTCGCTTCTCCCTGATGATTCGAATAGCGCGACACAGCCAGCTGTTGACCACCCAGGGTTGCCACACTATCCCCGCCTTGGCCGTGGGGGAGCAGGGCGATGCCAACCTGTCCGCGTATGGGGCTCCCCACTGCGTTCGCCTGTGCCAGGGCATATGGCCAATTACGCATAAACGCGGCGTTCCCTGCACTGAATGCCGCAACGGATTCGTCCTCGTCCGCCGCAAGCACACTGGGCGGCGTGATGTCGCCAATCCAGTTCTTCGCCATTTGCATTGCCTCGGCGGCATTGCGGTTATCGATCGTGATCCGGCCTGTGGCGTCCACGATTGTTCCTCCGCCGCTGCTGGCAATCCACTCAAGCATGTTGCAGGTCAGGCCTTCATAGGCCTTGCCCTGCCAGATGTAGCCCCAGAATTTGCCGTTGCCCCGATGCCGTTCGCCGGCCTGTATGATGCGGGCCGCGCGCGCCAGCTCGGCCCAGGTCTGCGGCACCGCCAGCTTGTGACGTGCGAGCAGGTCTTTTCGATAGAACAACAGTCCGGCGTCGGTAAACCAAGGCATGGCGATCAGCCGGCCGTTAATTGTGTTGGTCGCTATAATCGAAGGGAAATGCTGGCGTTCCACGCTGGCGACAGCACTCTTCAAATCAATGAAGTGGGATGACAGGATGCCGGGCCAGACAATGTCGATCATATAAATGTCGACAGCCGGCGACCTCGCATGCAAAAGTTGTTTATACAGTTCCAGCCGGCGGCTCGACGAGCGCGGAACGGGGACCAATTTGACAGAATGGCCGGTAGACTTGGCCCATGCCTCGACGCCTTCCTTGCAGACTTGCTCGCCAAGGCCAACGGCATCACAAGCCAGCGTCAGCGTGGCGGCGTCGACATTGGTGGCGCGGCAGGTGAGCGTTATCGCGAGCAAGGACAAAATAACGCAAAATATGGATTTACGTGGCCTTCGCATACAACGGCTTCTCCATGTATCCCAGAATGATTGTCGGCAACAATTGCGTGAGCCACAATAGCATAACCATCGTCGATCTTCTCCATCCTGTTGTAGTACTACATCGATCCAGAGTGGTATAGAACTTGAATTATTGCTGACATAATAATTAACCGCCCCTGCCAAGCGCCTTCGACCATGCCGTCGAAGAAGCCATGGAGAATTTGACGGCCAGCCGTGTCCGGGCCGCAGCCCGGTCACGAAGAGGCAATCGGACTGCCGCTAAATACCCCTTTGGAAGGCGCCCATTCTTGTCCTTGCAACGTCTGCTTTCAGGTCTTTTGTTTTAGCGGTTCCTGCTGTTGGAAATAACGTTTCCTGGATTGCTGGAAATATGGTTCCTCGGGAAGAGGATGATCCAAAATATTACTCTGGGGGGCGGGGCGATTTTACTGAAAGCGGAGGAAAGGCAGGAGAATAATCTTTGGTGTACATATCTGGCGTTTGGACTATTTGTCATCAAAGTACCGTTTTTTCTCTCATTGCTATCGGAAGTGGGAGGTCGAGTTGAATGCCCTTGGTTATGCATCTGTCCAGCTGTAGCTAAGAGCGATTGGCTGCCTGCTGCGAAATTTACTCAATAACGCGCACAAAAGCACAAGCCACGGAAGAAAAAGTTGGCGCAACATGCAAATCAATCGCTGTTCGACGTTTTTCGAACTTCGGCTAAAAGGCGGGCACGGCCTTACAGTTCATATTCCATGTTTTTGGACCTGCCGATTTCTTTATAAAGTTGCTTCCTGCTGCTCTCTGCTGCAAGGTACGCTGGTTTTCCTTGTTACCAGTTACCGTGTTCCGGGTTCTCCGTAGTACCGGCTAGTTGCCCTCCAAGCCGAGGGTCCCAGGTTCGATTCCTGCTGGACAGGCCGCCATTTCCCTGCACATGCGCATTTCGCGGGTTTTTTCGCCATATTAAGCTAATTTTTAGCATAATCGTGCTTGTAACTGGTATAAAGGCGTAGAATTGGCCCATCTTCCTGTGGGGGATTCCATCATGGCCGCGATTTCATACCGAACAATGCTGGCAGCGTGCGCAATGGCGTTATTGTCTGCCCGGGCAAATGGAGACGAGGGCGCCACGCCTGCCACGCTGAGAATCGGCTTGCAAAGCGTGATAGCCCCATTTGTCATGCCGGGCCAGCAAAGCGGCTTGTTCGTCGACGTATTGCGTGCAGCGTTTGCCACCCAGCATATCGCCACCGAATTCATTTATTTGCCCAATGCGCGTTTTGAGCAGCAATTACGTGAAGGAAAGGTCGACGTCAGTACGCTGGCCAAGCCGCAATATCAATCGAAGGCGTATCTCAGTCATTGGCCCGTCACGCATTTCCATAATATGGCGATTACGCTGCGCAGCCGTATTCCCGTCTTGAATAACCTTGATGAATTATCGCAATACCGGGTCGTGGGATTTGGCCATGCGCGCAAAGTCATGGGCCATGCATTTGACGCCGCCATGGCGAAAAATCCGGAATACCGCGAAGCCTTGTCGATACCGTCGGCAGGTTTGTTTTACAACCGCATGGATGTGATGATTTGCCAGCGGGATATTTTTCTCTATTATCTGAGCCGGCAAATGCCGGATGCGCGCAGCCGGGAAGATGAATTGGTGTTTCATGATATTTTGGGGCCGGGAAATTTCTATTGGCTGGCGTTTCGTTCCGAAGGACAGCGCGATGCATTTGAACGCGGCATTGCCGCACTGTATGCGTCAGGTGAAATCGACCAGATCCTCAACCATTACCAGCGTGAATATGGTACGACGCGGGACTTTTTGTTGCCGCTCGATTGCCAGTTCCGGCCGGCCCAAGCGCCGCGGTCGTGCAAAGAAATAAACCTCGGGCAATAAAAAAACCGGGCAATCGCCCGGTTTTTTATTGCAGCAAATATCGCAAATGTCGTTCAATGCGCGCTGGCTGCCGCTGCGCCTATACCGGTTTCAGAGCGTACTTCCTGCGCTTCAAATCCGGCGCGGTCAATGGCGGCGCGCTGGCTGGTATCGGTCAAGGAAAATACCCAGATGCCGAGGAAACCGACCGTCATCGAAAACAGCGCCGGCGACGTGTACGGGAAAATGGCCGAGGCATTATGGAACACATCAACCCAGACGGATTTCGACAGCACGGTCAAGGTTACCGCGGTAATCAGGCCGAGGAAACCGCCGATCGTGGCGCCGCGGGTGGTGCATTTGCTCCACAGGACCGACATGAACAAGACCGGGAAATTGGCGGATGCGGCGATGGCGAATGCCAGCGATACCATGAAGGCCACGTTTTGCTTTTCAAACACGATACCAAGCAACACGGCAATTACGCCCAACGCCATGGTGGTGATCTTGGACACGCGCAGTTCGCTGCCTGGCGCCGGACGGCCTTTCTTGATCACGGTGGCATACAGGTCATGCGATACCGCCGAGGCGCCGGACAGCGTCAGGCCGGCTACCACCGCCAGGATGGTGGCAAACGCCACGGCCGAGATAAAGCCGAGGAAAATGTCGCCGCCAACGGCTTTCGCCAGGTGCACCGCAGCCATGTTGTCGCCGCCCAGCAGTTTTCCGGCCGCATCCTTGAAGCCGGCGTTGGTGCCGACCAGCACGATGGCGCCAAAACCGATGATGAACACCAGCGCATAAAAGTAACCGATCCACGTGGTAGCCCACAGCACCGACTTGCGCGCTTCCTTGGCGTTCGGGACCGTGAAGAAGCGCATCAGGATGTGCGGCAGGCCGGCGGTACCGAACATCAGCGCCATGCCGAACGAAATGCCGGAAATCGGATCCTTGATGAAGCCGCCGGGGCCCATGATGGCGTCATGCTTGGCGTGTACTTCGACGGCCGTGGCAAACAGCGACGACAGGCTGAAGTTGTACATCGACAGCACGGAAAACGCCATGAAGCTGGTGCCGGCCAGCAGCATCACAGCCTTGATGATTTGCACCCAGGTGGTGGCGGTCATGCCGCCAAACAGCACGTAAACCATCATCAGGACGCCGACCAGGATCACGGCGACGTAATAATCGAGACCAAACAGCAGCTTGATCAACTGGCCCGCACCCACCATCTGGGCAATCAAGTAAAACAGCACGGTGACCAGTGTGCCGGACGCGGCAAACATGCGCACGGGTTTTTGCGCAAAGCGGTAGGCGGCCACGTCGGCAAACGTGAAGCGGCCCAGGTTGCGCAGGCGCTCGGCCATCAGGAAGGTCAGCACGGGCCAGCCGACCAGGAAGCCGATGGCGTAAATCAGGCCGTCAAAGCCGTTCGCGTATACCGCGGCGGAAATGCCGAGGAAGGACGCCGCCGACATGAAGTCGCCCGCGATGGCCAGGCCATTCTGGAAGCCGGTGATGCCGCCGCCTGCGGTATAAAAGTCCGAGGCCGAGCGGGTGCGCTTGGCGGCCCATTTGGTGATGAACAGCGTCAGCAGCACGAATGCCGCAAACATGACGATCGCGGTCCAGTTGGTGGCCTGCTTGGTGGCCTGGCCGAGATCAGGCGCCGCGGCGGCGGCGCCGGCCACGGCCAGCAAGGCTGCCGCCGTGGTAAAGCGCAAAGAGAGGCGGGACATTATGCGGCCTCCCGTGCTGGTTCGGCGGCGTTCTTGTGGATGGCTTCGGTCAGCGCATCAAATTCGCGGTTGGCGCGGCGCACGTAAATGCCGGTGATGGCGACAGTAAACACGATCACGAACAGGCCCAGCGGCACGCCGCGCGACATGACGCCGTCGCCGAGCTTGGCCGCCATGAACGGCTTGTCAAAGGCGTTCAACGCGGTGAAGCCGTAATACACCACCATCACGGCCCAGGCCAGTGTCCAGCTGTAACGCGAGCGGGTCTTGACCAGCTTGTGGTAATTCGGGTCCGCCTTGACCCGTTGAACGATATCTTGATCCATCTCTGTCTCCCATTCTATTGTTGGCTCGGCCGGTTGACCCGGCATTAATCCTTGTGGACAGGGCGATCGTAAGCGCAGTTGCTTACCATACGCTTACGCAACTGAAAGGCGGAGCACGCCGATGGACGAAAAAAAACCGGGCCAGCGGCCCGGTCTTTCATCTGCGCGTCACCATCAATAGGTGTAGTACATGCGCTGGATTTCCTTGGTATTGTTGGTCTTGGTCAGCGCCAGCATCAACAGGATGCGGGCTTTTTGCGGGCTCAGCGTGTCGGATACGACGAAGTCCAGCTGGTCGTCATTGGCTTCGCCGTTGCGGGCCACGATGCCGTTGCCGACGCGCGCCGAACGCACGATGATGGCGCCTTTCTTGCGTGCTTCGGTCAAGCCTGGTTTGACTTTCGCGGCCACGCTGCCATCGCCGGTACCGGCGTGAACGATGCCTTTGGCGCCGGCGGCCAGGAACGCGTCGAGCGCCACGGTGTTCATGTTGGCGTAGCCATACACGATGTCCACTTGCGGCAGTGCGTCGAGTTTGCTGATGTCGAATTCCGTGTCGGTCGTATGTTTGCGGGTGGTCACGTGGTAGAAGTACGGCTTGTTACCCTGCATGTAACCGAGCATGCCCAGTTCCGGCGTACGGAACGCGTCCGGCGTCGACGTGTTGGACTTGGTCACGTCGCGGGCGCCGTGGATCTGGTCGCCCAGCGCCACCAGCACGCCTTTGCCGGCGGCTTCAGGATTGGCGGCCAGCAATACGGCGTTATACAGGTTGATCGGGCCGTCCGCGGACAGCGCGGTCGAGGGGCGCATGGCGCCGACCAGCACGACCGGCTTGCGGCTCTTCACCACCAGGTTCAGGAAATAGGCGGTTTCTTCCAGCGTATCGGTGCCGTGCGTGATGACGATGCCATCGACATTATTTTGCGTCAGCAATTCATTGACGCGCTTGCCGAGTTTCAGCCAGTGGTCATTGGTCATGCTTTCGCTGGCGATCTGGAACACTTGCTCGCCGGTGACGTTGGCGGCGCTTTTCAATTCCGGCACCGCGTTGATCAGCTGCTGCACGCCGACCGTGGCGGCCGTGTAGCCGACGGTGGTGGTGGACGTGGCGCCGCTGCCGGCAATGGTGCCGCCGGTTGCCAGGATGGCGACGTTGGCGAGTTTGTGTGGCGCTGCTTCTTGCGCCTGGGCCGTTGCAAAGATAAACGTGCCGATAAATGCAGCCATCAAACGGGCCGTCTTATGTTGAAACATTTGTTTCCTCCTTATGGGCGAATTGAGCCGCGATAGTAGCAAACAATGAATGGCGAAGAAACAAGGAAAAACCTGAAAAAATTAAAATGCGACAAAGCTGTATGAGAGTCGGAAATACGCGGAAAAAACCCGTATCAATTCTTGGAAAGGCGGTGAAAACTGCGGGGCGTGTGTGGAACAAGACAGCGGATCGGCGCGGCGGAAAAACCAGTGAGCGGCCACGGCAAATGCCGTGACCGCCACCAGATGCGCATACAGGAAATCAGTGCAGCTTTTGGCTCTTCTTGCGGCGCGCCGTGAACGCCAGCATACCCAATCCGGCTGCCAGCATGCCGTAGCTGGCTGGCTCCGGCACCGGGGCGGTGACCAGGTTCAAGTTGCCTGCGTAAGAGCCGCCCAAACCATCGAGCGTGGTATTGCCGTGAATGACAAAACCATAGTTTCCTGCAGTTAGCGTGTCGGTCGGGAAGAACTCGACCGAATTGCCGGTAGTAGTGTCAGTCCCCAGGATGCTGCGGGAACTGTCGGCATTCACGCGGAAAAATTCCACTCCCGTGATGCCGTAGTTGAAGAGACGGCTGAGGCCTACGAGCGTTTTGCCGGCAATGGCAGTCCCGCTGGCCCAACCCTGGCTCTCAGTGGCCACCCTGAACAGGAATTCATCGGAATAGGCGCCCGGGTCGGCGTGTGACGCGCCGTACGTGGCATTGCCCGATCCGTCGAATACCAGCACTTCCGCCATTGCCGCAGGCGTGGCAAGCGCGCCGGCGGACAACAGCAGGGCGGCAGCCATGCTGAAGATGGATTTCTTCATTTGTGATACCCCTTTGGATAATCAAACATTGCCGGTAGACGGAAAACTGCAATCCCCATCACAGTTTTGTCTTTACGGCAAGTTTTCCTATCTACCAACATTGGCAATATATCATAAGGCTGAGTCTGAATTACTTCATTAATGAAATGTGTTGCAGTGCAGCGTGTGACAATGTTTGACTTTTTATCAATTTTTAATCGTTATGATATGCATCTTGATAACTTTCTAACCCATCCATGAACGGTTATTCGACTATCCGAAGGCGATCCCGGGCGCGGCAGCAACGTACCGCATGGTCAACGATGGCGGACATAATGCAGGCAGCCACCGGGCTTTCACTGCGCCATCGCAGAGCCTTCAAGTGAGTCGCCCATTGACCTCCTATAATCAACGCATTGCAAATCGCCAGGCACACCACGTGGATCTCCATTCGGATGACTTGAAATCGTTTGTCACGGTAATCGACAGCGGCTCGCTGAGCGCGGCGGCGGCCCACCTCGGTCAAACCACCTCCGGCGTCAGCCGCGCGCTGTCCCGCCTCGAAGACAAGCTGGGCGCCAGCCTGCTGACGCGCACCACGCGGCGCATGGACTTGACGGAAGAAGGGCAATTATTGCTGGACCATGCGCGCGCCATCCTGGCCGGCATGGAGGCGGCCGAGGAAACCATCCGCATGCGCCGCCAGCAGCCGGCCGGACGCCTGTGCGTGGACGCCGCGTCGCCATTCATGCTGCATTGCGTGGTGCCGCACGTGGCGGAATTTCGCGCGCTGTATCCGCGCATCCGGCTGGAGTTGACCAGCAACGACCAGATTGCCGACCTGATCGAACACCGCACCGATATCGCGATCCGCATCGGCGCACTGGCCGACTCCACCTTGCATGCGCGCGCGCTGACGGCCAGCCCGCTGCATGTGCTGGCCAGTCCCGATTACCTGGCGCATCACGGCGCGCCCGCCACGCCGGAAGACTTATCGCGGCACAGCCTGCTCGGCTTCGCGCAATATGAAGCGGGCAACCTGTGGCCGCTGCGCCATGGCGCCGGCAACATGCTGCAGGTTACGCCCGCGTTGTCGGCTTCCAGCGGTGAGACTCTGCGCCAGCTGGCGCTGGCCGGACAGGGCATCGTGTGCCTGGCCGATTTCATGACGCGCGCCGATATCGCCGCGGGCCGCCTGGTGCCATTGCTCGAGCACTGCGCGACTGGCTACCGCCAGCAAATCCACGCGGTTTATTACCGCAATACGCAGCTGGCGCGCCGCATTTCCTGCTTCCTCGAATTCTTGCAGCGCAAGCTGTAAGAACGCACACGCAAAAAGACAGGAATTATTCCTACACCATTTTTTACGTTTTCGCAGCAACCGCCGCATACAGTGTGCGGCACCGAACGGTCCATGGCCGGCCCCGCGCCTACACTGATCCTGCGTGGTAGATGATTGGTGCAGCGGTTCATGAACACTGTGCGCAGCACCGCTTCCCACCCGCAGGCTGGCCGGCCGCCTCGAGGACCGGCACCAATTCCAACGCAGCGGGCAGGCCAGGCGCCAGTCGCCAACCAGCCAGGTTCGACCAAACGGAGGCTATCATGGCACAGACCAACCACCCATCGAAGTACGTCGTACGCGAGTATCTGGAACGCCGTTCGCAGGAAGTCAAACCACCACCAACGCCGGAGGAAATCCGCCGCCAGCTGGGCTGGGGGTTGATGATGTTCGACCAGAAGATGAACAGCGGCCGTTCCTGAGCGGACCGCGCCTGACCATAGTCACGCTGTACCGCCACACTGCTTCACGCTCCGCACACGGGGGCCCGCGCCATACAGGCCGGGCCCTCGTCATATCCGGGGCCGCGCTTTCAACAGGCCTGCCACAGCAGCTGGCGCCGCGAGCCCAGTCGCCGCCAGTCGCCCCATGGGCGCCGCACTCGCCGCGACCGGCGCGCCACTGGCTGAAAACTTCGCCATTCACCGGCTGCCAGCCGCCATTCACCGATTTGCGGTTTCACCGCGCGCGCCGCGCAGGTATCGTTACGTCCATACCGCACACCTGCTTAGGGAGATGAACATGAAAGAAGCAAGACAACGTACCTGGCGCGAACAAATGACCTGGGGCGCCATCCTGATTGCCGTTGGCGTGCTGTTCCTGCTCGACCGCACGGGCCAGTTCGACATTGGCAGCCTGTGGCATTACTGGCCCCTGTTCGTGGTGGTGGCCGGGTTGTCCAACCTGGTGCCGCCCACCACGCCGAGGCTGGTATTGAACGGCCTGTCGACGATTGCCTTCGGCGCCTGGTTCTATGTCTCGGTTGAACACCTGTGGGGCCTGGGTTTTCACAACAGCTGGCCGATCCTGATCATCCTGTGGGGCGTGAAGGTTGCGCTGAAGCCGCTGCTGGTGCAACGCCTGGGCAAGGGGGAATAAGCCATGGACCGCGATAACGGACACAGGAAGGACCGCGGCGGCAGCGCGGCCGGGCAAATGGTGATCGGCCTCGGTGTGATTGCCATCGGCATGTTGTTCCTGCTCGATAACCTCGGCATCGTGGATTTCGATTACGCGTTCCAGCTGTGGCCGGCGATCTTCATCCTGGCCGGCGTGCTGAAATTCACGCAAAGCACGTCCGGCGGCGGCCGCGCGGCAGGCGCCATCTTCATCGCGCTGGGCGCCGTGCTGCTGCTCAAGGGCCTGGGCATCTTCTACATCAGCTGGCGCGTGCTGGCGCCGCTGCTGATGATAGGCGCCGGCTTGCTGGTGGTGTTCAAGTCCGCCCAGGACCGCGGCGCCGGCACGGCCGGCCCGACGGACAAGGACGCCGGACACGACAGCGTCGTGCGGCTGACGGCGCTGCTGGGTGGCATCGAGCGGCGCGTTTACACGCCGGATTTCCGTGGCGGTGAAATCACCGCCATCATGGGCGGCTGCCAGTTGGACTTGCGTCAGGCATCGATCCAGGGCCAAGCGGTGCTGAACGTGTTTGCCCTGTGGGGCGGCATTGAAATCAAGGTACCGGACGACTGGACCGTCAGCCTGGAAGGCACGCCACTGCTGGGCGGCTTCAGTGAAAAAACCAGCGCGCCGCGCGACAACAGCAAGCGCTTGATCGTGCGCGGCGTGGCGCTGATGGGCGGCGTCGATGTGCGCAACTGAGATGGGCGCACCCGGGGAGGGCGCCTGATGTTCCCGCCTGCCGGCAACCGCCGCGGCGCCGCGCTGTACCTGCTGGCCTGGCTGATGCTGGGTGTGGTGCTGGGCGGTGCCATCGCAGCCGCGTTCGATGCGCCATGGATCAACGCCATGCTGTTCGCGGTCCCGGCCACGGTCATGTTCGGCGTGGGCGCGGGCTTTTCAGCGTATTACCTGTGCCGCGCCTACCCACTGGCCGAGCGCGGCCTGGCCGGTGTCGTGACCTCGCTCGGCGCGTCCGCCGTGATTTCCGCGCTGCTGTGGTGCGCGCTGCTGGGCGGCTGGAATGCGCTGTGCTGCTGGCTCGATACGCCGTGGGCCGGCATCGCCTATACGCCGCCGTTGAAGGCGGTACTCTTCGGCCTCGGCGTGCTGCTGTACGGCTTGCTGGCCACCGTCAATTACCTGGCCGCCGAATCCGAACGCGCCAGCGCCGCCCAGCAGCGCGAGCTGCAGTCGCGGCTGGCCGCGCGGGAAGCCGAGTTGCGCATGCTGCGCACGCAGATCGATCCGCACTTCCTGTTCAACAGCTTGAATTCCATCAGTGCGCTGACGTCGCTGGACCCGAAAGGCGCGCGTGACATGACCTTGCAGCTGGCCGGGTTTTTCCGCCTCAGCCTTGCCGTGGCCGAGCGCACGGCCATCCCGCTGGCGCGGGAAATGCAGCTGGTGCGCCACTTCCTTGCGGTGGAAAAAGTGCGCTTCGGCGAACGGCTGCGGCTCGAGGAAGCCGTCGAACCGGCCGCCGGACATTGCCTCGTGCCGCCGATGATCATCCAGCCACTGGTGGAAAACGCGGTCAAGCATGGCATTGCCGGCTTGACCGAAGGCGGCGTGGTGCGGGTGGCCGCGCGCCGGGCCGGTTCACAATTGAACATCGTGGTGGATAATGCGGTTGATGCCGACCCGTCCCTGTGCGGGAGCAAGGAAGGTAACGGCGTCGGTTTATCCAACGTGCGCCAGCGCCTGGCCGGCATGCATGGCGCGGAAGCATCGGTGCACTGGGGCCTGCGCGACGGCAGGTTTGTGGTGGAAATGACGCTGCCGGCGCAGGCCGGCAACGACAGGGAGGACAAGTGACATGCGCATCATCATAGTGGACGATGAAATGCTGGCGCGCGGCGTGGTGCGGGAATACCTGGCGGCACACCCGGACGTGGAAGTGGTGGCTGAATGCGCCAATGGTTTCGAGGCCGTGAAAGCCATCACGGAACTGGGGCCGGACCTGGCCATCCTCGATATCCAGATGCCCAAGCTCGACGGCTTCGAAGTGGCCGAACTGGTAGCCGGCAAATGCCGCATCATGTTCGCCACCGCGTTCGACCAGTACGCCATCAGGGCGTTCGAATACCGGGCGCTCGATTACCTGCTCAAGCCATTCAGCCAGGAACGCTTCGACCAGGCCATCAACCACGTGCGCGCCACGCTGGGACAGGGCGATGCGGCCAGGGCGCAGCAGGAAGCGGTGCTGGACGTGGCGCGCGACGCCGCGCGCGGCAAGCCGCTGGGACGGGTGGTGATCCGCGATGGCGCCAGGGTGCACGTGATCGCCAGTGAAAAAATCGATTACATCGAAGCGCAGGACGATTACGTGCAAATCCATACGGACGGCAAGTCGTACCTGAAAAACCAGCGGCTGTCGGACCTGGAAAGCCAGCTCGATGCCGACAAATTCCTGCGCATCCACCGTTCCTACCTGCTCAACCTGGAATGCCTGGCGCGTATTGAACAGGCCGGCAAGGACAGTCATGTGGCAGTATTGAAGGATGGCGGCAAATTACCGATCAGCCGCAGCGGATACCAGAAAGTGCGCAGCATACTCCAATGAAAACTATGTGGTCGAAGTGGTTGAAGTGGCCGAAGCGGACTGCCAGCCTGTTCGCGCCGGCCGTCGCGGTGGTGGGCGGCATGGCCGCAGTGGCGGTGGCGGCAGGGCAGGATACCCGCGCGCCCAATGAAGGCGAGATGCAATCGTTCGCGGCCTATTACCAGGCGCCCCTTGGCGCAGTGGCGCGGCCGGCGTTCGAGATCACCCGTGGCGGCGCCGCGCAAGGCTGGACCGTGCAGGCGTGGACCGAAGACAAGCCGCAGCGCGCGGCCTGGTCGCTGTGCCTGGCGCAGCGGCATGGCCATGCGTTTGACGGCAAGGCGTGGCGCGCCACCGGCGCCGAGCGGCGCTACGTGTGGCTGGACCGGGCCAGCGATTGCGGGGTGGCGCCGCAGCGGGTGCTGTTGACGGCGGCGCTGGGCGACCGCGACATCGTGACCGTGCTGGAAGGGCAGGCCGCCGTGCTGCAGGGCGCGCGCCTGCTGTTTGCCGGCAATACCCAATGCGCGCCGATCCGCGCGTTGCCGTTCAAGCTGGTGGGACTGGGCATGGACAAGGCAGGCATGCTGGTGCTGACCTACCGCAGCGACCGCGATTCGGAAGCGCACGTCACGGTGCGCAAGCGCGGGCGCGAATTGACCGCGTGGAACGTGCAGTGCTGATGAATCGGCATTGAATCGGCGTTGAATTGGCTAACCGTCGATGTCGACGTGCCACCATTGCGGCAACAGGGCGCGCACTTCGGGCCGCGCAAATCGGTCGTCGATCAGGTACACCGTGCCGCGGTCGGTTTCCGTGCGGATCACGCGCCCCGCTGCCTGCACCACCTTTTGCATGCCCGGATACAGGTAAGTGTAATCGTAGCCGGCGCCAAACATGGCCTCCATGCGCTGGCGCACCTGTTCGTTGACGGGATTGAGTTGCGGCAACCCCAGGGTGGCAATGAACGCGCCGATCAGGCGCGCGCCAGGTAAATCCACCCCTTCGCCAAAGGCCCCGCCCAGCACGGCGAAGCCGATGCCGCGGCTGTCCTCGGTGAAGCGCGCGATGAACGCGGCGCGCGCCGTTTCATCCATGCGCCGCTCCTGCAGCCAGACCGGCACGTCCGGCCAGCGTTCGCTGAAAGCGCGCGCCGCCTTGTCCATGTAATCGAAGCTGCTGAAGAACGCCAGGTAATTGCCGGGCTGGCGCGCATACTGTTCGCCCATCAGTTGCGCGATCGGCGCCAGCGAGCGGTCGCGGTGCTGGTAGCGCGTGGAAATACGGCTGGCCACGCGCACGGCCAGCTGTTCGGCAATGAACGGCGATTCCACGTCGACCCATGCGGTATCGGGCGGCATGCCGAGCAGGTCGCAATAATAATTCCACGGGCTCAGCGTGGCGGAAAACAGCGCGGCCGTATGGGCCGCTTCAAAACGCGGCTTGAGGAACGGGGCCGGCACGATATTGCGCAGGCACAGCGTGGCGTCGGCCCGCGCGCCGCTGCGCGTTGCCGCGCCTGCAGCATGGTTCGCGTCGAGCGTGACGTCGAACAGCGAGTGGTCGCCATGGCACTCGGCCAGCCGCATGAACGCCATCGCATCGAAATAAAAACGCTGCAGCTCCTGGTCCACGTGCGCCGGGTGTTCCGCGTAAAACTCGCCGATGGCCGTAACGGCGGTCTGCAGTGCGCCGGTGAATTTCTCCGGCAATTCCGGATGCACCTGGTAATCCGGCTGACTGCTTGCCAGCTGGTCTTTTTCCAGTGCCTGCCATTGCCGGTGCACGCGGTCCAGCGCTTTCTTCAGCGATGCCGGCGCGGTCTTGCGCAACAGGCGCAATGGCGCATGCTCGAGTTCCGCCGTGTACATCTTGCGTGCGCGCGACACCATGTTGTGCGCTTCGTCGGCCAGCACGCCGACCTTCCAGCTGTTTTGCACGGTCAGGCTGTACAGCATGGCGCTGCCGTCGAAATAATAGTTATAGTCGCCCACGATCACGTCGGCCCAGCGCGCCAGTTCGCTGGCCAGGTAATAGGGACAGACCTGGTGCGCCAGCGCGATGGCGCGCACGGTCTCGCGGTCCAGCATGGAACACTGTACCGCCGCAGCGCGCGCGGCCGGCAAGCGGTCATAAAACCCTTGCGCCAGCGGGCACGATTCGCCATGGCACGCCTTGTCCGGATGCGCGCACGCCTTGTCGCGCGCCACGAGTTCCAGTGTGCGCAAGGGGATGATAGGTGCAATCGGCGCATCAGGTGCATCAGGTGCGGCCGCCGCGCCGCCGGGAGCGGGCAAGGCGTGGAGCGGGGACAACGTGGCCGTCGCCGCGATCGCAGGCGTTGCCGCCATCGCATCGGTCAGCGTGGCCGCCGCATCGAGCGCCATGGCGCGGCCCGAGGTTTTCGCGGCCAGGAAAAAAATCTTGTCGAGGCCATGTTCGGCGCTGGCCTTCAACAGCGGGAACAGGCTGCCGACGGTCTTGCCGATGCCGGTCGGCGCCTGCGCCAGCAAGCCGCAGCCGCGCGTGCTGGCCTTATACATGGCTTCGGCCAGCTGGCGCTGGCCCGGCCGGAAATCGCGGTGCGGGAAGCGCATGGCCTTCAGTGCGGCGTCGCGCGCGGCGCGGTGCGCGATTTCCTGTTCGGCCCAGGCCAAAAATGCCGCGCACTGCTGTTCATAGAACGCGCGCAGCGGCGCCGCTCCGGCATCTTCCGTGAGCACGGTTTCCTGCTGGCTGCCGATGTCGAAGTACACCAGCGCCAGCCGCACCGCCGGCAAGCCGCGCGACGCGCACAGCAAGTGCCCGTAGACCTTCAATTGCGCCCAGTGCAGCGCGCGGTGGTTGGCCGGCATGCGCGCCAGGTCGCCGCGGTACGTCTTGACTTCCTCCAGCCGGTTGGCGGCCGGGTCATACCCGTCGGCGCGGCCGCGCACGCGCAGCGGCCCGTATTCGCCGGACAGGCTGACTTCCTTTTCATAGCCGTCGCCCCGGCGCGCCGCCACCACCGCGTGGCCGGCAATGCCTTCCTGCGCGGTCGGCGTGGGCGTGAAGCGCAAATCGAGGTCGCCGCTCTTGGCGGTGAATTCGCACAGCGCGCGCACCGCGACGTGGTAGTTCACGCCGCCCATTGCAGGTAACACACCGTGATCGGCATCGCGTGCTCGGCGCAATAGGCGATCCAGCGCAACTGGTTGTCCTGCAGCCGGTCGCCGGGGCCTTTCACTTCGATCATTTGATAGCGGCGCTCATCGGGCCAGAACTGGATCAGGTCGGGAAAACCGCTGCGGTTGGCCTGGATGTCGGCCAGGATGCGTTCACACCAGCGCTTCAGGTGCGCGGCCGGGATGCAGGCCAGCGCCAGTTCCAGCAGCGTTTCATCGAGCGCGCCCCAGTACACGAATGGCGATTGCAGGTTGAACTTGGCGGCGAAATTGCGCCGGATGGTGTCGGCGTAGCTGCCATCGTCGAGCCGCGCCAGGCAGGCGTCGAATTGCAGCGCGCGGCGCGCGTGGAAGTCGGCCGCATGCAAGTCCGCCGGGCCGTGATGGAACGGATGGAAAAACGCGCCGGGAATCGGCGTGAACACGGCTTCCCAGCACAGCAGGCCGAACAGGGAGTTGGCCAGCGCGTTTTCCACGTAAAACACGGGCGATTCCGGGCCCGACAAATGGTCGCGCACCACCCCTTCGACCCACCAGTCCTGCTGCGGCATCGGCAGCGACAAGTCGAGCCGCACCACCGGCGCGGCCGGCGCGGCGGGTTCCTTGGGCTGGCCCAGCTTGCGGCGCAGGCGCGGCGCCATGCGCAACAGTTGCTGGCGTTCCGCTTCGCTTTCCGGCGCCGCCATGGCTTGCCGCAGCAGCGCATAGGCTTCGCCGGTGGCGGCGCTTTTTTCCAGCACGCGGATGGCGCGGGCGCGTGCGCCGGGATACGGGCAGCCCTGGTACAGGGCCAGCGCGCCGTCCCAGTCCTGCTGTTTTTCCAGATGCTGCCCCATCTGGAATTGCAGCCGGTGGCGGCGGCTCTCCAGCCATTCGTTGCCGTCGGCGGCGGGCAGGCCGGCCATCGCGGCCATGACCTCGTGCGGCGCTTCGCCATTGGCAAAGCGCTCGCGGCACGCGTGCAGCGCCAGGTAGGCGTCGATGTCGGCGCGGGTGCGGAAGCCGCGCGCCGAGGGCGGGAAATCGACTTTTTCGTACTGGTAAATGCCGAGGTCGGACAACACGAATTCCGACCAGTCTTGGCGGAAATTGCCGAAAAAGACCAGCCGCAGGCGGTCGCACAGCGGTTGCAGCAGCAGGTGGTAAACCGTGTCGTCCGGCGCGGCGCCCTGCGTGGCGGCCGCCCAGCCGTCCAGCGGCAGCGCATCGGGGTAGTGGGCGCGCAGCGCTTCGAGCTGGTCGGCCTTGCGCGCAGCCTTGCCGGCCCCGCTCAAGGCAAACAGGCGCGCCAGTTCCGGTTTTTGCAACACGGCAAACAAATCATCGAGCGCCAGGCGCGGCGCCGCATCGATCCAGCCCAGTGCCGCCAGCGGCGCGGCGGCGGCGCCGGTATCGCCGATTTCCGGATACACGAGCCTGGAGGCGCGGAACAGCACGCCCTTGCGCATGGTCATGCGCACAAACAGCGCGCGCGCCGGCCGGGGCAGGGCGGCAAATTGCACCAGGAACGCGCGCTCGGCGTCGTCCAGCAAATCGTCATAGCGGGCGGCGATCCACTGCAAGACTTGCTGGAAATTATCCAGGTAATAAAACGGGTTTTCCAGAACCTTGACCATCGATGCAGACTGCCAGCTGTATTTTTGTACAGTAGTGTAGCGCGGATGGCGGCGGTTGGATAGGGGAGGATGTGTCGGCCGGGGCAGCCTTGGCCGCCCTGGAGAATGACCCGCCGGTGCATGGCGGGCGGGTCAACGACGGGCCGGTAAACGGCTCGCCGGGAATTACTCGTCGGTGACTTGCGCGGCGGCCTTGGCGATCTGGGCTTCCACGGTGGAGACGGCCTGGCGCGCCGCCGTGGTGACCTGCTCATAGCCGGCAAACGCATTGTCGATCGCGGTCTTGACGATCTGCACCGCGTTTTCCGAACCAGGTCGCACGTTTTTCGTGACGTCGTGGATCAGGGCCGACAGTGTTGTTTTTGCCTCGGTCATGTGGGCGTCGGCGGCGCGGTTGAATTCATCGCGCATTTCCGTGATGATTTCGCCCAACTGCTGGTGGTATTCCCTGGCATTGGTCATGCCGGGCTGGACTTTGGCGGCCGCCACCGCCAGCACGGCTTTCGGGTCACGCGCCAGGCTCAGGTCCTTGCCGGCCGCGAGCTGCTCTTCCAGGCTGGATTTCGCCGTCGCCATGTTCAAGGCCACCACTTGTTCGACGCCCTGCACGGTCTTGCTGGCCAGGGTATTGAACGTCTCGAGCTGGAATTCAAACAGGGCCTTGGTGGTGGCGGCGAATTGTTCAGGACTTGTAAACATCGGCTCTCCTCGTCATCATTGTGGTGGGACTGCGTACGTACGTAAGTCTTGTTGTGAACCCATTATTTGGCAATTGCTAATTTTTCGCAACGGCTATCTCTATAGGGACGGGGAATACGCTCCCAGCCGGAGCCGAGCGGGGATTGCGAGCAGACGCGGGCGCCATCGATCTTGCTGACCCACCAGTACCATGGGGCGGGTTCGGCGGACAATTCGGCAGCCAGCAGCACACAGGCGCCGGCCAGGATCAGGGCAGGCAAGGTTTTCATGGAAGCGATTATAGCGGGGCGCTCGATGGCAGCAGCAGGATAAAACGCGCGCCGGCGCCCGGCGTGCTTTCCACGCTGATGCGGCCACCCAGCACGCCGGTGACGATATTGTGCGCCACGTGCAGGCCCAGGCCGGAACCGCCGGCGCCCAGGCGCGTGGTGAAAAACGGGTCGAAGATGCGGCCCAGGTGTTCTGGAAGGATACCGGCGCCATCGTCTTCGAACACCAGGCGCGTGGTGTTGTCTTCCAGGCGGCGCGCGCTGATGCGGATATGGCCGCCGCTGCGGCCGGCGAAACCGTGCGTGATACTGTTTTCAAACAAGACCTGGATCACCTGGCCCAGCTGGCCCGGATAAGAATCCATGTCGAAATGGTAAGGAATATCCTGTTCCACCTGCACTTGCGTGTGCTTGACCATCGCGTGCAGCGGCAACAGCAATTCCGACACGAAGTTGTCGAGGAAGAAGTGGCGGCGCTGCGCGCTGTCAGTATCGACGGCGATCTGCTTGAAGCTTTGCACCAGGTTGGCGGCGCGCCGCAGGTTGCGCACCACGATGTCGTCGGCTTCCTGCGCCTGCTGCAGGTAGGCTTCCAGTTCGGAACGGCGCAAGGTGCCGGCGTCGGTGGTGTTGCGCAGCGTGCGGGTGCGTTCGACCATGGTGCTGGCCACCATCAGGCTGTTGCCGATCGGCGTATTCAATTCATGCGCCACGCCCGATACCAGCGCGCCCAGCGCGGCCAGCTTGTCGCGCCGCACCAGTTCATCCTGCGTCATGCGCAGGTTTTCCAGCGCCTTTTGCAAGTCCGCGTTGGCCTGTTCGGCCGCATGCATGGCGCGCCGCATTTCCGCCGTGCGCGCCGCCACCAGTTCTTCCAGGTGGTCGCGGTGGCGCAGCAATTCGTTTTCATGCCGGGTGCGGGCAATCGCGATGCCGGCCAGGTGCGTGGCCACGCCGGTCAGGCGCAAGTCATCCGGGCCGGGGCTGCGCGGTTCGCGGTAATACATGGCAAAGGTGCCCAGCACCGTGTCCTGGTCCAGCAGGATCGGCATCGACCAGCATGCGCGCAAGCCGAATTGCCCGGCCAGCGCGGCATATGGGCGCCACAGCGGGTCGGTGGCGATGTCGCTGACGATCACGCCTTCCTTGCGGAACATCGCGGTGCCGCACGACCCGACCTCCGGGCCGATGGCGGTGCCGTCGATGGCTTGCACATATTGCGGCGGCAGGCTGGGCGCCGAACCTGTGCGCATGGTCTTGCCGTCGGTGTCGAGCAAGAGCGTGGAGCACAGCACGCCGGGTGATTGCGATTCGATCAGCAGCATCAGGCTGTCGAGTGTCTGTTGCAGCGGTGCGCCGCGCGCGATCATTTCCAGCAGCTTGTTCTGGCCAAAGCGCAGCGCCTCGGCCAGCTTGTGGCCGGTCACGTCGACCATGCGCATGTGGTACAGGCGCCGGCCATCCTTGTTCAGCATGACCAGCCGCAAATCGCAATCGATGCGGCGCCCGCTGCTGTGCTGGAACGTGACCTGGAATACCCGCACTTCGCCGGCCAGCACGCGCCGGATCAAATCCTCGATTGCCTGGGATGACGGGGTGCCGTCCGGCTGCTCCGGCGGGCACAAATCTTCGAGCCGCAGGGTGCGCAACTGCGCGCTGGAGCGGCCCAGCAAGCGCTCGGCGCTGGCGTTGATGGCAATCGGGTGGCCGTGTTCCGCATCGAACAGCATCACGCTGTCCGGGGTCGACAGCATCATGGAAAAGTAATTGACTTCGAGCGCTTCCGCATCGATCTGGGCGGAACCGGGACGGGTGGGCCAGGCGTGGCGCACGGTCAATTCCACCAGTACCTGTTCCACCACACCCTCGACCGAGTGCGGCAATTGCAGGTAGCCGCTGGCGCCGGCTTCGAGCGCGCGCCGGTGTTCGTCGTCCGATGGCGCGGGCGACATCATCAATACCGGCAGCTTGCCTTCCTCGGCCGCCGCCAGCAGGCGCTGCACCAGTTCAAAGCTGGCGCTGCCGGCCAGCGCGGCTTCCACCAGGACCAGGGAAATACCGCCTTCGCGCACGGCGGCCAGCGCGGCGTCGCCGCGGTTAACGACCTGCACGCGGAAACCATATTCCGCCAGCGCTGCCTCCAGCGCCGCGATGTCATAGGCGGCGCCCGAGACGATCAAGATGGTTTGCGGCCGAGTCGACGCCATGGAGCGGTTTTCCAGGAATGCAGAAAGTTAGCCCAGTGTAGTACAAGGTGCCTTACGGTAACAACACACTTGCATACCGGTAGCGCAATGCAAAACGCCGCAAGCTCGTGAAAGCTTGCGGCGTTCCTGCGGAATTCTGTGGTGCCCACGGAGGGACTCGAACCCCCACACCTCGCGGCACATGGACCTGAACC
>CBIHOX010000088.1:0-24704 GCA_966211685.1 uncultured Pseudoduganella sp. | reverse complement strand
CATTTTAAAAACTAATTGCTGCACCCGCGCATAAATTCTTGTAAATTGGTGTTAAGCAAATTTGCTAACAATCCATGCCAGGACGACATGCTGCCGCCCGATACCATCTTCCTGTTCGGCCCTTTCCGCCTGGTACCCGCCGAACGCGCGCTGTATGGCAGCGACGGCGCGGTGCGCCTGCATGGAAGGGCGTTCGACCTGTTGCTGGCGCTGGTCGAACGCGCCGGCGAGGTCATCGGCAAGGACGAGTTGATCGCCCGGGTATGGCCGCAGACGTTTGTCGAGGAGGGCAACCTGCGGGTGCACGTTGCCGCGCTGCGCAAGGTGCTGCAGGGAGACGGAGGCCACGCCTATGTCGACAACGTGGTGGGACGCGGCTACACCTTCGTGGCGCCGGTGCGGCGATTGGCGTCCGGCGCGGCGGCTGGCGCGGCTGCGGCAGGGGAGCCGGGCATGCCGGCGCCGCTGCCGGCGCAGCCGCGCCTGTTCGGCCGCGATGACACGCTGCGGCGGCTCGATGCGCTGCTGGCCCAGGGCCGCCTGGTGACTGTGGCGGGGCCGGGCGGTATGGGCAAGACGGCGGTGGCGCTGGCGGTGGCGGCCGGACGCGCCGCACGCGGCGAATGCGTGCACGTGCTCGACATGGCGCCGCTGGCCGACGCCGCGCAGCTCGGCAGCGCGCTGGCGGTGGCGCTGGGTGTGCCGGCGCTGGCGCAAGACCCCGTGCCCGGATTGCTGGCGCATTTGCGCAACATGCGCGCGCTGCTGGTGTTCGACAATTGCGAACACGTGATCGACGCGGCGGCCGCGCTGGCGGAGCGCCTGCTGCGCGATACTGCCGGGATCCGCATCCTTGCGACCAGCCGCGAACCGCTGCGGGCCGAAGCCGAATACGTGCACCGCCTGCCGCCGCTGGCGCTGCCCGAGTTGCCGGCGGCATCGCCGGCCATGCAGCCGACCATACAGCCGGTCATGCAGCCGGCCGGACCGTTAGCCATACCTGCCGTCCAACCGGCTCAGTTGCCGGCCTTGCATCCCGCCCCGCATCCCGCCCCGCTGCCGGCGGCGGAAGCGCGTGCCGGCGATCCTGGGCCGGGGCACGTCCGGGTGGATGCGGCGCAGTTTGCCGCGCTGGCCGCCAGCCCAGCCGTGCAATTGTTTGCCGAACGCGCCGCCAGCGGCATGGATGGCTTCACGCTGACGCCGGACAACGCCGCCTGCGTAGCCGAGATTTGCCGCCGTCTCGACGGGATTCCACTGGCCATCGAACTGGCGGCCGGGCGCGCGGATTTTTTCGGCATCCAGGGCCTGTCGGCGCGCCTCGAAGACTGCTTTGCCGTGCTGACGCGGGGCCGCCGCACGGCGCTGCCACGCCACCAGACGCTGCGCGCCACGCTGGACTGGAGTTACGACATGCTGCCGCCGCCGGAGCAGGCGGTGCTGAGGCGCCTGGCCATTTTCCGCGCACCGTTCAGCCTTGACTGTGCCGTCGACGTCGCGCGTTGCGGGCAGGCCGGGCGCGACGACGTTCTCGACAGCATTGCCAACCTGGCGGCCAAGTCGCTGCTCAGCGTGGACAACGGGGGCAACGACACGCTGTACCGGCTGCTGTGCACCACCCGCGCCTACGCGCTGGACAAACTGCGCGCCAGCGGCGAACTCGATGGCGTGGCGCGCCGCCAGGCGCAATGCTGTTGCGCGCTGATGGACCAGGCGCAGGCCGAATTCGACAGCCTGCCGCTGGCGCGCTGGCTGGGGCGCTACGGCGGCAGCATCGGCCACGTGCGCGCCGCGCTGGACTGGGCGCTGGGGGCGGGCGATGGCGCCGGATTGCCGGGCGCGGAGCGGGGCGGCGATGGCGGTGCCATGCATGGCAGCGGCGGCAGCGACAGCAGCGACAGCAATGGCCCTTGTGACAGCGTCCCCAGCAACTGCGGCGACGATGGCACCGCTGGCAGTATTTGCGACAATCGCGCCGACGGATGCAGTGACGGTCCCGGCGCCGGCGTTTCCGCCGGCGACCGCCTGGCCCTGGGGCTGCGCCTGTGCGCGGCATCGGCCACCCTGTGGTATCAGTTGTCGCTGATGGACGAATACCGGCGCCGGCTGGAGCAGGCCATGGCGCGCGTGCGCGATGGCGCGCTGCGCCGCAACGGCATCGACGCCGGTACGGAAATGCGGCTGCAACTGGCCATGGGGCACGCGCTGGTGCACGTGGGCGGGCAGGCCGACAGCCGCCGCCGCGCCGATGCGTTTGCGCGCGCGCTGGCGCTGGCCGATCGGCTGGACGACGGCGCCGCGCGCATGGCGGCGCTATGGGGCTGTTATACCGATGCGATTTTCGGCGGCGATTACCATGCCGCGCTGGATTATGCCCAGCGCTATGGCGCTGCGGCCGCGCATGGCGGCGAACTGGCGCGGGTCGGCCACGTGCGCATGCTGGCGCGCAGCATGCACTACCTTGGACACCAGCAGCGCGCGCGCGCCCACGTGGAATACGTGGCGCACCACCCGTTGAGCCACCACCGCCACGCGCTGCACCGCGGCTTCCAGTTCGACCAGCATGTTTCCACCCTGGCGATCCAGGGCCGCGTGCTGTGGCTGCAGGGCTATCCGGAACAGGCGGCACAGGTGGCGCGCCAGTGCGTCGACGATGCGATGCGCGTCGGCCATGGCATTTCATTGTGCTTCGCGCTGCTGCTGGCATGCACGGTGGCCACCTGGTCCGGCGACCGGGACGAGGCGCGCCGCTATACCGGCATGATGCTCGACCATTCGCAGCGCTGCGCGCTGCCGCACTGGCATTTCTGGGGCGAAGGGTTCACCGTGGCGCAACACCTGCTGGACGGCACGCTCGATGCGCACGATGCCGCCGTGCAGGCGCTGCACCGCAGCCCGTATTGCGGCGACATGCAAGTGGACGTGATGGCGACCTTGCATACAGGCCTGCTGAGCGCCCGGGCGATAGCCCGCGCCGACGCCGGCCAGGCCGGCTGGTGCTGCGCCGAAGTGTTGCGCAGCTGGGGGGAATCGCTGTGGCGCGAAGGCTCGCCGGAGCAGGCGGGCCAGCTGTTCCTGCGCGCGCTGGCCACCGCGCGCGAACAGGGCGCCGGCGCCTGGGAATTGCGCGCCGCCACCAGCCTGGTGCGCCTGCGCCATTCGCAGGGCAGGGCAGGCGAGGCGCTGGCCGCGTTGCGCGCCATTCATGGCCGCTACACCGAAGGCTCGCGCACGCGCGACCTGCTAACGGCGCGCGCGCTGCTGGATCAACTGGCGTAGCGCACGCCGCCTCTATCCCGCCTCCGCGAAAAACGCCGACGGCGTGGTGCCGAAGGTTTTCCTGAACATGGCGGAAAACGCCGACTGGCTGGCGTAGCCCAGCTGTTCGGCAACCTGCGCCAGCGGCACGCCGCGCGCGATCATCGGCGCGGCATGGGCCAGGCGCACCTGCTGGCGCCACTGGCCGAACGTCATCCCCAACTGCTTTTCGAACAGGCGCGCCAGTGTGCGTTCGGACGCGCCCACCTGCGCGGCCCAGGCGCCCAGCGTGTGGTTCGCCCCGGGATCGGCCACCAGGGCGGCGCACAGGGCGGCCAGGCGTTTATCGTCCGGCAGCGGCACGCGGATCGGGCGCGTGGCCAGGCGCGCCACTTCGTCGAGGATCAGTTCGCACAACAGCGTGGCGCGCACGCCGTGGTCGTCCGGGTCCAGCTGCTCCAGCGCCACCAGCATTTCGCGCATCAGGGGCGACACCGCCAGCACCTTGCACTCGCCGCCGGCGAATGGCGCGCGCGCCGCCAGCACGAACAGCGGCCGCAGGCGCGCGGTTTCCAGTACTTCGATGGCGTGCGTGACGTTGGGCGGTATCCAGATGGCGCGCTGAGGCGGCACGATCCAACTGCTGTTGTTGGCGGTGACGCGCACCACGCCTTCGAGCGTGAACGTGACCTGGCCCCAGACGTGCTCGTGCGGCTCCATCTGGTACGAGACTTGCAGGTCGCGCGCCCGCAAGGTGACGGGGCGCGCCGCGCTCGGGTGGGGACATTGCAGGTGGGGATCGGTGTGGGTGACGATGGGGACAGGCATGGCAGGGCAGGGATGGCGGGAGGACGGTGGGTGATTGTTGAGATTGGCTGTTTTGCGATAAAGGATGTCTTTCCATCTTAATTCAGACGCGGTAATTTTGCTTACACTGGCCGCCAGCCCACTGACAGGAGTCACCGATGCCCCCCACTGTACCGGCCACGGATGCCGCCACCGATGCCGCCACTTTCCGTGCCGATGCGCGCGTGATCGGCCTGGTCGGCCTCGCGCACGGCATTTCCCACTTTTACCACGTGATCCTGGCCGCGCTGTTCCCGTGGCTGATCCCGCACTTCCACCTGTCGCACGTGGAAGTGGGCCTGCTGATGACGGTGTTTTTCGTCGTCTCCGGCATCGGCCAGGCGCTCGCCGGTTTCGTGGTCGACCGCTTCGGCGCGCGCGCCGTGCTGTTTGCCGGCGTCGGCCTGCTGGGCATAGCGGCGCTGGTGCTGGCCGGCGCCCGGCATTACCCGGTCTTGATGGCCGGCGCCATGTTGGCCGGGCTGGGCAACAGCGTGTTCCACCCGGCCGACTACACGCTGCTGAACCAGCGCGTGTCGCAGGGCCGCATGGCGCATGCGTTTTCCGTGCACGGCATCAGCGGCAATATCGGCTGGGGCCTGTCGCCGCTGTTCATGACGGCGGTCACCACGCTGACCGACTGGCGCACGGCGCTGCTGTGCGCCGCCGCGCTGCCGTTCACGGTGCTGGCGATCCTCGCGCTGAACCGCGATGCGCTGCGGCCCGACCCGATCGTGCGCCACGGCCAGGCGCAAGGCGGCGCATCGCTGGATTTCCTGCGCCTGAAATCGGTCTGGATGTGCTTTGCCTTCTTCTTCGTGACGGCGCTGGCGCTGGGCGGCATCCAGAGTTTCGCGTCGCCGGCGCTGGTGTCGTTGTACGGCATGTCGCTGGCGCTGGCCACCTCCAGCTATACGGCCTACATGGGCGCGTCGGCGGTGGGCATGGTGCTGGGCGGCTTCCTGGCCGCCGGGCGCAAGGACCACGACAAGACCATCGCGCTGGCCTTCACGCTGGCGGCGTTGCTGGCGGCTGTGCTGGCATCGGGCACGGTGCCGGCGTGGCTGGCGTTCGTGCTGATGGGCGCGATCGGGTTTGCCGCCGGCCTGGCGGGACCGTCGCGCGACCTGATGATCAAGGCCGCCGCGCCGCCCAACGCCACCGGCCGTGTCTTTGGCGTCGTGTATTCCGGCCTCGACAGTGGCCTGTCGGTGGCGCCGCTGCTGTTTGGCGCACTGATGGACGCGGGCCGCCCGGCGTGGCTGTTTGTCGGCATCGGCCTGTTCCAGGTGATGGCGATTGCCACCGCGGTGGGCGTGGGCGGCAATACCCGCGCGGTACGCCTGCAGAAAGCCTGAAGGTCCAAATAAAAACCGCACCCTGGCGCCCCAGTGGTGCGGTCGATGCGCTCACGCCACCCTTCCGGACGGGCGGCGGAGCGGGCCTTGGGCCAGTCCGGCGGCTGGATATCCGCAGCGGACAACTCCGCTGGCGTCGACATCATCCAGTCCCGGGCCGTGCTGCCGGCTGCTCTTGATGTGTTTTGTGCTTGGTGAATTCAGGATAGCAGACCCCGTCCGGATGTCAGATTGTATTTTCCTACGATAATTACATTTCCTATTTGGAAATGAAATTTAATACAAAGAAATTTCGTCCCATTTTTCACTTGGCGGAACATTGATTTCATATCGCAAAAACCATGCGGCCCTGCCGCATCGGATGGCTCCCGTTACAAGAAATTTCATTCCATAACATGAAATGATTGGTGCAAATGCCTGTTTGTAAATGATTTCTTGTTGCTCATGTGTCTTATATAAGAGTATTGCTGCAGTGAACAACAGCACCTACCATGTCTGTAACAGGCTTAACTTTGCATATGGCTCAGACAGGAGAACACCATGCCTACCCGTGAACAGCAAATCGCTGAACTGCAACAAGACTGGGACACCAATCCGCGCTGGAAAGGCGTGACCCGCACCTATGGCGCCGCCGATGTCGTGCGGCTGCGCGGCTCGCTGCGCATCGAACACACGCTGGCGCGGCGCGGCGCGGACAAGCTGTGGCAGCTGGTGAACAATGAACCGTTCGTCAATGCGCTGGGCGCGCTGACGGGCAACCAGGCCATGCAACAGGTCAAGGCAGGGTTGAAGGCGATTTATTTGTCAGGCTGGCAAGTGGCGGGGGATGCCAACCTGGCTGGCGAAATGTACCCGGACCAGTCGCTGTACCCGGCCAATTCCGTCCCCATGGTGGTGCGCCGGATCAACAACACGTTCCTGCGCGCCGACCAGATCCAGTGGGCCGAAGGCAAGGACGACCTCGATTATTTCGCGCCCATCGTGGCGGATGCGGAAGCAGGCTTCGGTGGCGTATTGAATGCCTATGAATTGATGAAGTCCATGATCGAGGCGGGGGCGGCCGGCGTGCATTTCGAAGACCAGCTGGCGTCCGTGAAAAAATGTGGCCACATGGGCGGCAAGGTGCTGGTGCCGACCCGCGAAGCCGTGGAAAAACTCACGGCGGCGCGCCTGGCCGCCGACGTGATGGGCACGCCGACCCTGGTGATTGCCCGCACCGATGCGGAAGCGGCGGACCTGCTGACGTCGGACGTGGATGACAATGACAAGCCGTTTTGCACCGGCGAGCGCACGGTGGAAGGCTTCTACAAGGTGCGCCCCGGCATGGAGCAGGCCGTGTCGCGCGCGCTGGCGTATGCGCCGTATGCCGACCTGGTCTGGTGTGAAACCGGCAAACCGGACTTGATGTTCGCCAAGCGGTTTGCCGAAGCCGTGCATGCGCGCTTCCCCGGCAAGATGCTGGCGTATAACTGCTCGCCATCGTTCAACTGGAAAAAGAACCTCGACGACGCCACCATCGCCAACTTCCAACGCGAACTCGGCGCGATGGGCTACAAGTTCCAGTTCATCACGCTGGCGGGTTTCCATTCGCTCAATTACGCGATGTTCAACCTGGCGCATGGCTATTCGCGGCGCCAGATGCCGGCCTTCGTGGAATTGCAGGAATGCGAATTCGCGGCGGCCGAAAAAGGCTTCACGGCCGTCAAGCACCAGCGCGAAGTCGGCACCGGCTATTTCGATGCGGTGACGCAAGCCATCCAGCAGGGCCAGAGCTCCACCACGGCGCTGCACGGGTCCACGGAAAACGAGCAATTTTTCGACGGGTCGAAAAAAGTCGCCTGACGGCGCTCCCGTCAATTGAATCCGGCCGGCCAGCTTTCCTCCCTGGCCGCGGGCCGGCCGGGGTGCGGCGTTCGGCCCGGGTCCCGCCTGTATAATGCGTCCCTTGCAGCATTTGCCATCCAGAGGAAAATCCCATGTTCAGTTACCGCCACGCCTTCCACGCCGGCAACCACGCCGACGTGCTGAAGCACTTCGTGTTGATCCAGTTATTGCAATACATGAACCGGAAAGACACCGCGTACACGTATATCGACACCCATGCGGGCGCCGGCGTGTACCAGCTGGACGGGGAATATGCGGCAAAGAGCGGCGAATCGGCCACCGGCATCGGCCCGCTGTGGGAGCGCGACGACTTGCCGGAAGCGCTGGCCGGGTACGTGAACCTGATCCGCGGCATGAACCCGAGCGGCAAGCTGCGGTTTTATCCGGGTTCGCCGTATTGCGCGGAACAGGTGGCGCGCGAACAGGACCGCCTGCGCATGTATGAAATGCACCCGGCCGACTTCAAGCTGTTGACCGACAATTTCCGCAAGCTGGCCGAGCACGCGGCGGCCCAAGGCCAGCGCCCTTCCGTGCGGGGCCAGCGTGCGCTGGTCACGCGCGCCGACGGCTTCCAGTCGCTCAAGGCGCTGCTGCCGCCGCCTTCGCGCCGGGCCGTGGTGCTGTGCGACCCGCCGTATGAAGACAAGCAGGATTACCGCAAGGTCACCGACATGCTGCACGAAGCGCTCAAGCGCTTCCCCGGCGGAACATACGCGGTCTGGTACCCGATCCTGCAGCGCATCGAAGCGCGCAATTTCGCGGAGCGCCTGAAGCACTTGCCGGGCACCGAGTGGCTCAATGTGTCGCTGACCATCCGCACGCCGGGACCGGACGGTTTCGGCGGCTTGCACAGCAGCGGCATGTTCATCATCAATCCGCCGTACACGCTGGAAGCCACCCTGCGGCAAGTCATGCCCTACCTGGTCGAGGTGCTCGGTGTCGACGCCGGCGCCACGTTCGTGCTGGAATCCGGCCTGGCCGCCACCACGCCGCGCCTGACGGCCACCCCGCACGCCGATGGTCCGCGTGCGGCGGCGTCGCCGCGCGGCAGCGGCAAGCGCGCCGGCCCGGGACGCCCGGACGGCGGCGACGGCGCCAGCGTCTATGGCGGCGGCAAGGCCCGCGGTGGCAGCGGTGCCGGCATGCGTCCGCGCAACGAGCGCCCGGCCGGAGGCCGCTTCGACAATGAGGCGGCGGGCGGCGACCGCGCCGCTGCCGGAGATGCCAGCCGCGGCCGTCCCGGCAGCGAACGTATGCGTGATGCCCGTCCCGGCCGCGACAGCGGCTACGAACAGCGTCCCGCGCGTTCCGGCATGGACCGCATCGGCGAAGGCCAGCGCGCCGGCGCCGGGCGCGGTGACCGCGATGCCTACGGCGATCGGGCGCTGCGCGGCGAGCGTAATGCCGATGGCGACCGGGCGCGACGCGACGACCGTTATGCCGATAGTGGCCGGGCAGGGCGCAACGACCGCAATACCGATAGCGACCGAGGCGCCTATGGCGATCGGGCGCCGCGCGGCGGCAACGAGCGCGGCGGCAACGGCGGCCATGGCGGCGGCCGTCCGGCGGGCATGGGCGGTTCCGGCGCCGCCGATGGCGCGGGCCGGCGTGGTGCGCGTCCCGCCGGCAAGCCGTTTGCCGGCACCGGCCGGACGTCGGGGCCGCGCAACGGCCCACGCAAGGGTTAAAAAAGTTGTAACGAAAAGTATTGTCAAGTCGGCATCGTTAGAGTTAGGCTAGAGCTGACCGGGCGCGGCATTCGACCGTGCCCGGCGTGCCTGCCGCCGTGCGCGCCTGCCGCGGCGGAATGACCAACCTGCAGAATGAGGCCTGTCATGACCATGCCTGCGGACTTTGACCCAGCCATCGCGAACCAGTTTTACCTGGCCCGCCAGCCCATCCTCAACCGCAGCCAGCGCCTGGTGGCGTATGAATTGCTGTTCCGCCATGCCGAGGCGGATGCTGCGCACTTCACCGACAACGCGGCCGCCACCGCGTCCGTGATTGCCCATGCCAGCGAACTGGGCATGGAACAGGTGGTGGGCGACCAGATGGCGTTCGTCAACGTCGATGAAGTCGGCCTGATGAGCGACTTCATTCATTTCTTGCCGACCGACAAGGTCATCCTGGAAATCCTGGAAACCGTGCACGCCACGCCTGATGTGCTGGCCAGGGTAAGGGAATTGAAAGAGCAGGGCTTCCGCTTTGCGCTGGACGACGTGGTCCACGACAGCGAAGACGTGCAGAAATTCCAGCCGATGGCCGACGTGATCAAGGTCGATATCCGCGACACGCCGCGCGCCGAACTTGCGGCGCTGGCGCTGCGCCTGAAAAATTCCCGGCAAAAGCTGTTGGCGGAAAAAGTCGAAACCGTCGAGCAATTCCAGCAGTGCCTCGATCTGGGATTCGAATATTTCCAGGGCTATTACTTTGCCCGCCCCGTGATCCTGTCCGGCAAAAAGATCGAACCGTCGCAGATGGCGATCCTGCATCTGCTGAACCTGCTCAATACCGATGCGGACCAGCAGGAAATCGAGCGCAGCGTCAAGCACGACGCCTTGATTACCTTGAACCTGCTGCGGCTGGTCAATACGCCTGCCGTGGGCGCACGGTTCCGCATCAATTCCGTCAACCACGCACTGATCGTGCTGGGGCGGCGGCAATTGCAGCGCTGGCTGCAGATTCTGCTCTATGTAAAGAGCGGGCCTGAGCAGCAATTCGATTCGCCGCTGCTGCTGCTGGCCACCACCCGCGGCAAGATGATGGAACTCATGATGGAACGGCTGCACCCGGGCCAGCGCACCGGCGCCGACGTCGGGTTCACGGTGGGCATCATGTCGCTGATGAACACGCTGTTTTCCGTGCCGATGGAAGAAATCCTCGACAGCGTCAACGTCATCGATGACGTGCGCGCCGCGCTGCTGTACCGGCGCGGCGAATATGGCGACATGCTGTCACTGATCGAGCACGTCGAGCGCGCCGGCGACGGCGACGAACTGGCCAGCCTGCTCGAGGGCCTGGACTTGCAGCCGTCGGACCTGTTCGCAGTGCAGGTCGGCGCCTATGACTGGGTCAACGGTTACCGGATGGGCGTACATTGATTCATTGCCGCACCGGCAGCGCGCCTGCCGCGCTGTCCGGTGCGGCAGGACGCCAGCGCGGCAGCGACGCGGTGGTCACGGCCCGCAGCAGCCATTCCACCGGCCCATAGGCAAAGCGCGCCAGCCACCAGCGGCTCCACAGCAGTTGCACGCCATAGATGACCGCCACGCACGCCATCACGGCGGCAGGCGCCAGCCGGTTGATCCAACCCAGGCCATAGCCGGTAAACAGCAGGCTCATGATCAACGACTGCGACAGGTAATTCGACAGCGCCATCCTGCCCATCGGCGCCAGCGCCCGCTGCAGGCGCTGGCCGGCCCCGGTGGCGAACAGGCGCAGCATGCCGATCACGTAAGCGGCCGTCATGAACGGAGCGGTCAGCATGGTCACGCCGAATCCCAGCAGCAATGGCGCCTCGGCCGTGGCCTGGGCGGTGGCGGCGTAGTACGCGGCGCCGGCCAAGCCTGCCGGCAATCCCAGCGCCAGCAGGCGGCGTTGGTGCCGGGCATTCATACCGGGCTGTTCCAGCAGGCGCTGGCGGCCGGCGGCATAGCCGAGGAAAAACATGGCCAGCGCCGACGGGCCCTGCGCCAGCAGCGCGGAGGCCGCGTTCGTCGCGTAATGCGTCAGGTGGTAATGCAGGGTCTGCCATGCGCTGCCGCGGAAGGCCGCCAGCAAATCCTGCACTTCCCGCATGGCCGGGCCGCCGCCTGATGGCGGAACCAGCCACAGCGCCAGTAACCCGCAGCCCAGCAGCAGGCCGCCGCTGACGGTAACGAGCAGGATCGCGCGCCGCACGGCGCGCTGTGGCGTGCTGTCGCGGCATGCCAGCAGGATCAATCCCAGCAGGCTGTACGTGGTGAGGATGTCGCCCCGGTACAGCACCGGTCCGTGCACCAGTCCCAGCGCGAACAGGCCGGCCTGGCGCCGCAGCATGCGCGGCTTCAGGCTGGCGCCGGCGCGCTGCGCTGCCCCCATCTGCAGGGTGAAACTGTAGCCGAACAGGAAGGAAAACAGCAGGTAGAACTTGCTTTCGAAAAGCAGCGCGACGAGGAAGCGCACGGCATGGTCCAGCGGCGCCTGGAACGCCGGATTGGCGCCGACGCCGGCGGCAAAATGCGGATCGGCAAAAGCCCAGATATTGACCGATAAAATGCCCAGCAGGGCGAAGCCGCGCAAAGCATCGACGTTGTGCAGGCGCTGCGCGGTGATGGACGAAAGTGGCTGCATGCTGCGCTCCAGGTGGGTGGGGCGTCATCATATAGCAAAGATGGCAAGAAAAGCCACCGGCAGCCATGCCGCAGGGGCATGGCGCCGCTTACAGCCCCAGGATCAGGAACACCGTGGGTTTTTTGTGGAAATCCGGTGACTTGCCGGCCGCCAGGTGCGCCTTCCATTGCGCCACCGTCATGGTCTGGATGGTCTCGCCGGGCAGGCTGATGTCGGTGGCCACGCACAGCAGGGTGGTGCCATGGCAACTGGTGGTGATGGCTTCCAGCATGGCGCTGTTGCGGTATGGGGTTTCAATGAACAGCTGCGTTTGCTTCTCGTGGCGCGAACGGATTTCCAGTTCCTTCAGGCGCTTGCTGCGCAGCGCCGCGTCGGTGGGCAGGTAACCGTTGAAGGCGAAACTCTGGCCATTCAAGCCGCTGGCCATCACGGCCAGCAACAGCGACGACGGCCCCACCAGCGGCCGTACGGCAATGTCGTGCTGGTGCGCCAGCCGCACCAGGTCCGCCCCCGGGTCCGCCACGGCCGGCACCCCGGCTTCGGACAGCAGGCCGGCGTCTTCGCCGTCCAGCAGCGGCGCCAGCAAACCTTTGAGCGCGGCGGGCGGCGTGTTGACGTTCAATTCGCTGATGCGGATGTCCTGCATCGGCCGCGCCAGCGGATAGTTCGCGCCGACCAGTTTCAGGAAGGCGCGCGCAGTCTTGGCGTTTTCCGCGACGAAATGTACCAGGCCGGCCGTGGTGGCTTGTACATGTTCAGGGATGACGTGCGACAGCGAAGCGGTGTCGCCCAGGGTATTCGGGATCAGGAACAGGGTGCCGGTCATGGTTGCGGGGTCAGGTGAAAGAAAGGCACGCCGGCGGCGCGCAGCATGCCGGTCAGGGCAATCAGCGGCAGGCCGGTCAGCGCGGTCGGGTCGTCGGTGGCAATGCGTTCAAGAATGGCAATGCCCAGTCCCTCGTTTTTTGCGCTGCCGGCGCAGTCGTACGGCTGTTCGATGCGCAGGTACGCGTCGAGCTCGGCGTCCGGCAAGTCGCGGAAGCGCACGATGGTCTGGATATCGTCCAGTTGCGCGGAATTGTTGCGTCCATCCCACAGGCACAACGCGGTATGGAACACCACGTCGCGGCCGCGCATTTTCTGCAATTGCGCCAGCGCGGCGGCATGGCTGCCGGGCTTGCCGATCTGTTCGTCGTCCAGCGTGGCGACCTGGTCGGAGCCGATCACCAGCGCGCCCGGATGGCGCGCCGCCACGGCGGCGGCCTTGTCGCGGGCCAGGCGCAGCGCGGTGGCGCTTGGCGACTCGCCGGGCAGGGGGCTTTCATCGATATCGGGCACGTCCACGGTGAACGGCAATTGCAGCCGGCCCAGCAATTCACGGCGGTAGACGGAGCTGGACGCCAGCACCAGCCGCACCGGCTTGTCTGGAGGGGAATTTTGAATAATCGGCATCGGTTTACTGGCCCTGCACGGGGTTTTGTTATATGCTCTGTGCGCTCGTGATCCGGCGCAAATAAAAATGTGCCGGTAAACAGGCGCACGGCGGAAAATCCTGCTATTATCGCAGGTTTTCCGGGGAATGCTGCTAATGACTGCCTTTGTGATCGACGCGTTTGAATTTTGTCGGACCAATGGAACCCGCGACGGCGTCACGCCGGTCGCCGACATGTCCCGGCTGGCCAGGGAAACCGCGGTGCCGACCGGCGAAATCGCCTGGCAGGCCGAAGGCGGCACCAGCAAGCATGGCTTCCCGCAGTTGCGCCTGGCAGTCAAGGGCACCGTGCAACTGGTGTGCCAGCGCTGCATGCAACCGTTTGCCCATGAATTGGATTCGTCGACCCTGCTGATGCTGGGCAAGGACGATGCAAATGCGGATGAGATCGAAGAGATCATCGATGATGAATCGGTCGACGTGATTGTCGGCGCCCGCGAAATGGACTTGATGTACCTGGTGGAAGATGAGGCGCTGCTGGCGTTGCCGCAGTCGCCCCGGCACGAGGTGTGTCCCGATACGTCGCTGCTCGACTCCTTGAAGTCCGACACGCAGTCGCCGTTTGCAGGTTTGAAGAACCTGAAAAAATAACCGTATTAAATCGCCGTATAAACAAGCTTGTAGTAGTAAAAAACGTGTCAAACGCGTGCAGTCGATCGAGTATTGGCATTGTTGTAGTGGTAGTAAAAAGTAGTCGTTGGCAAGTGGAATAAGTTCCTAACCATTTGCCGCAGGGATACTCGATTCGCATGTATTTGCTGGTCGAATGTGTTAGAATCTTAGAACTTTGTATTAGGAGTCATCATGGCAGTTCAACAGAACAAGAAGTCCCCATCCAAGCGTGGCATGCACCGTTCGCACGATTTCCTGGTTGCACCAAACCTGGCAGTCGAGCCAACCACCGGTGAAACGCACCTGCGTCACCACATCAGCCCGAACGGTTTCTACCGTGGCCGTAAAGTGCTGAAGACCAAAAACGACGAGTAATCGACGTTTTTACCAGAATAAAGGCGGTGCGACGTGAGCTTGACTGACGTTACGCCGCTTTTTTCTTTTCTTTCGGCTGTTTTTCAGCCCGTCATCTGTATCCAGCAGGACTGAACGCAACCCGTTCGGCCCCCGCATCTGTCCCACATGACAATAAAAATATCCATTGACTGCATGGGCGGCGATCATGGCCCGTCTGTCACTATTCCAGCCGCCATTTCCTTTGCCAGGCAAATGCCTGATGTCGAGCTGATACTCGTTGGCCTGGAAGACGTGCTGCGCACGGAATTGAAAAAACACGGCGCCGATGCGCTGTCGCGCATCACCATCCAGCACGCTTCCGAACAAGTCACCATGGACGACCCGCTCGAGGTTGCCCTGCGGCGCAAGAAAGATTCGTCGATGCGCGTAGCGATCGAGCAAGTCAAGGATGGCAAGGCGCAAGCCGCGGTGTCGGCCGGCAATACCGGCGCGCTGATGGCGGTGTCCCGCTATGTATTGAAAACCATGGCCGGCGTCGACCGTCCCGCCATCTGCAGCATCCTGCCCAATGAAAAGGGCGGCCCCACCTATATGCTGGACCTGGGTGCGAATGTCGATTGCGAACCGCACCATCTGCACCAGTTCGCCATCATGGGGTCCGTGCTGGTGCACGCGATGGAAAACATCGCGCGCCCCACGATCGGCCTGCTCAACGTGGGCACCGAAGACATCAAGGGCAATGAAGTGGTGAAGGCCACGGCCAAGCTGCTGCAGGCCGACAAGGAGCGCGGCGCGCTCAATTACCACGGCAACGTGGAAGGCACCGACATTTTCCGCGGCACCGTGGACCTGGTGGTATGCGACGGTTTCGTCGGCAACGTCACCTTGAAGGCCATGGAAGGCCTCGGGCACTTCATGAAGACCGTGATCACCACGGAATTCAAGCGCAACATCTTCACCATGCTGGGCGCGGTGATTGCCGGCGGCGCCCTGAAAGCCATGAAAAACAAATTCAACCCGTCCCGCTACAACGGCGCCGGCCTGCTGGGCTTGCGCGGCCTGGTATTTAAGAGCCACGGCGGGGCTGATGCGTATGCGTTCGAATGGGCGCTGCGCAGGGCGTACGAGGCAGCAAAAAATGACGTGCAGGCCCAGGTCGCGACCATGATCGCAGAGCTGATGCCGCGCGGTGCGGAACCAACGCAAGAGCAGGCGTAACGCGGGAGCGCAAGTTCGGGGAGGTCCGGGCGCCGCCCGGTCGAACTTCCCGCGCCGCCGGCCCGATTATCTAATGGATGAAACGGCATGACTTTGTATAGCAAAATTATAGGCACCGGCAGTTATCTGCCAGAAAAACGCGTGACCAACCAGGACCTGGCCGACCAGTTGGCGGCCAAGGGCATCGAGACATCCGACGACTGGATCGTCAGCCGCAGCGGCATTTCGGCGCGCCACTATGCCGAGCCCGAACAGAATTCATCCGACCTGGCCGTGCACGCGGCGCGCAGGGCGCTCGACATGGCCGGCCTGCAGCCGGACCAGATCGACCTGATCATCGTGGCCAGTTCGACGCCGGACTTCTTCGGCAGCTTCCCCAGCACCGCCTGCATCGTGCAGCGCAAGCTGGGCATGACCAACCACAGCGCGGCGGTCGACGTGCAGGCCGTCTGCAGTGGCTTCGTCTACGCCGTCTCGACGGCCGACGCCTTTATCCGCGCCGGCGTGCACCGCAATGTGCTGGTGATCGGTTCGGAAGTGTTTTCCCGCATCCTCAATTTCGAAGACCGCACCACCTGCGTGCTGTTTGGCGACGGCGCCGGCGCCATCGTGCTGAGTGCGTCCGAAGAGCCCGGCATTCTGGCCACCAAGCTGCACGCGGACGGCCGCCATGCCGACATCCTCAGCATCCCGGGCAACCTGGCCGGCGGCGCCGTGGCCGGCAGTTCCTACCTCTACATGGATGGCCAGGCCGTGTTCAAGCTGGCCGTGACCGTGCTGGAGCAGGTTGCCAACGAAGCGCTGGACCATGCCGGCATGACGGCCGAACAGCTGGACTGGCTGATTCCGCACCAGGCCAATATCCGCATCATGAAAGGCACGGCGAAAAAATTGCGCATGCCGGAAGAAAAAATGGTGGTCACGGTGGATCAGCACGGCAACACGTCGGCCGCCTCGATCCCGCTGGCGCTCGATATCGCGGTGCGCGATGGCCGCATCAAGAAAGGCGATAACGTCTTGATGGAAGGCGTAGGCGGCGGCTTCACGTGGGGCGCGGTCCTGGCAAGGATGTGATTTCAGCCGGCGGCGCGGTAAAATAGCACGCTCTCTAGAATTAGAGTTCTAAAAGTTGGGACGGCCCGGGCAGTTGACCTACCATGGCACGCCGTAGTCCTGACAGCAATATCGGGTGCCGGCCGGCGCCCGGATGAAAGATAACGAGACAGATATGAGCAAATTTGCATTTGTATTCCCGGGCCAGGGTTCGCAAGCCATCGGCATGATGGATGGCTTCGCGGGCAACCCGGTGGTGGCGCAGACCATTGCCGAGGCGTCCGAGGCGCTCGGCTTCGACATCGGCAAGCTGATGGCCGAAGGCCCGAAAGAAGAACTGGATTTGACCACCAATACGCAACCGGTGATGCTGACGGCCGCCGTGGCGGCCTACCGCGCATGGATCGCCGCCGGCGGCCCGGCGCCGTCGGTGGTGGCCGGCCACAGCCTCGGTGAATATTCCGCGCTGGTGGCGGCCGGCGTGATCGCGTTCAAGGATGCGGTGCCGCTGGTGCGCTTCCGCGCGCAAGCCATGCAGGAAGCCGTGCCGGTCGGGCAGGGCACGATGGCCGCCATCCTCGGCCTGTCGGACGACGACGTGCGCGCCGCGTGCGCTGAAGCGGCCAATGGCGACGTGGTCGAGCCGGTCAACTTCAATGCGCCCGCGCAAGTCGTGATTGCCGGCCACGTTGCCGCCGTCGAGCGCGCCTGCGAACTGGCGAAGGCCAAGGGCGCCAAGCGCGCGCTGAAATTGCCGGTGTCGGCGCCATTCCACTCGTCGCTGCTGAAGCCGGCATCGGACCGCCTGCGCGACTACATGGCCGGCATCACGTTCAACGCCCCGCAAATCCCGTTGATCAACAATGTCGACGTCGCCATCGTCAACGATCCGGCCGCCATCAAGGATGCGCTGGTGCGCCAGGCCGCCAGCCCGGTGCGCTGGGTGGAATCGATGCAGAAAGTCGCCGCCGACGGCATCACGCAAGTCATCGAATGCGGTCCCGGCAAGGTCCTGATGGGCCTGGCCAAACGCATCGACGGCAACCTGGTGGGCAGTGCGGTCTACGACCAGGCCACGCTGGACAGCATCATCGCCGCTTACAAGTAACCATGTCGATGCAATGCCGGATGCGGCGCGGATTGCGGTCCGCCCAACATGCGGCACTGGCGACGCCAGGCGGATCGCGCAGGCTCCGGGCCTGATGCCGGTCCGCCCCATATAAAGGAACTACATGACTCTGTCGAATCAAGTCGCCCTGGTCACGGGCGCATCGCGCGGCATCGGCAAGGCCATCGCGCAGGAACTGGCCCGCCAGGGCGCCCGCGTGGTCGGCACCGCCACCACCGAAGCCGGCGCGCAAGCCATCTCGGCCTACCTGGCGGAAATCAATCCCGAAGCCGGCAAGGGCATGGTATTGAACGTCACCGATGCGGCCGCCTGCGGCGCCATCATCGACGACATCGCCAAGGCGTATGGCGCGGTGGGCATCCTGGTCAACAATGCGGGCATCACGCAAGACCAGCTGGCCATGCGCATGAAGGATGAAGAGTGGGACAGCGTGATCGCCACCAACCTGAGCTCGGTGGGCCGCCTGTCGCGCGCCGTGTTGCGCGGCATGATGAAGGCCAAGACCGGCCGCATCATCAACATCACGTCCGTGGTGGCGTCGGCCGGCAATCCCGGCCAGATCAATTACGCGGCGGCCAAGGCCGGCGTGGAAGGCATGACGCGCGCGCTGGCCCGTGAAATCGGCAGCCGCAACATCACCGTCAACAGCGTGGCGCCCGGGTTCATCGATACCGATATGACCCGTGCGCTGGGTGACGACCAGCACGCGGCGCTGCTGACGCAGATCCCGCTGGGCCGTTTGGGCAAACCGGAAGACATCGCGGCAGCGGTGGCGTTCCTGGCTTCGCCACAGGCCGCCTACATCACGGGCACGACCCTGCACGTGAATGGCGGCATGTATATGAATTGATGAAAATGTACGGAGTTATCCGTGCATAGCCATCATTTAGTAATGATTTCAGTCTAAATAGCACCACTTGCTGAAATTAGTTTTTCAGTGCGCAAACCTGATAAAATGCGCGCTTTCCGTAACAAACATAATGGAGCCATAACATGTCGGATATCGAACAACGCGTTAAAAAGATCGTCGCTGAGCAACTGGGTGTCGCTGAAGCAGACATCAAAAACGAATCGTCCTTCGTCGACGATCTGGGTGCTGACTCGCTGGACACCGTTGAACTGGTGATGGCACTGGAAGACGAGTTCGAAATGGAAATCCCTGACGAACAGGCTGAAAAGATCACCACCGTGCAACAGGCTATCGACTACGCTACCCAGCACGTCAAGGCTGGCTAAGCTGCCTCCCCGTTTGACTCCAGGAGAATCGCTTGAGTTCTAAAAACCGTCGTGTAGTGGTCACCGGCCTCGGCTGCGTGTCTCCGATTGGCAATTCGATTGCCGAAGCGTGGAGCGCCGCCATCGAGGGTAAGTCCGGGATCGCCAACATTACCAAATTTGATGCGCAGCCTTTTTCGACCCACTTCGCTGGTGAAGTAAAAGGCTTCAATATCGAGGATTACCTCCCCGGTAAGGAAGCGCGCCACATGGATACCTTTATCCACTTTGGCATGGCGGCCGGCATTCAGGCGGTCCAGGATGCAGGCATCGTCGTCACCGAGGAAAACGCCGACCGTATCGGCGTCATCATCGGTTCCGGCATCGGTGGCCTGCCGATGATCGAAGAGCAGAAAGCCGATTACGACAAGCGCGGCCCGCGCCGCATTTCGCCGTTCTTCGTTCCTGCGTCGATCATCAATATGATCTCGGGCAATTTGTCCATCAAGTACGGCATGCGTGGTCCCAACCTGTCCATCGTGACGGCGTGCACCACCGGTCTGCACAGCATCGGCGCGGCAGCGCGCCTCATCGAGTACGGCGATGCCGACGTGATGGTGGCCGGCGGCGCTGAATCGACCGTGTCGCCGCTGGGCATGGGCGGTTTCGCCTCGGCCCGCGCACTGTCGACCCGCAACGACGACCCCGCGACCGCTTCCCGTCCATGGGATATGGACCGCGATGGCTTCGTGCTGGGTGAGGGCGCCGGCGTGATGGTGCTGGAAGAGTACGAACATGCGAAAGCCCGTGGCGCCAAGATCTATGCGGAAGTCCATGGCTTCGGCATGACCGCGGACGCCTACCACATGACGTCGCCGCTGGAAGACGGCAGCGGCGGCAGCAAGGCCGTGATTGCCGCGCTGAAAAACTCCGGCCTCAATCCGGACCAGGTGCAATATGTGAACGCCCACGGCACGTCGACCCCGCAGGGCGACGTGGCGGAAGTCGTTGGCATCAAGCGCACCTTCGGCGATCACGCCAAGCAACTCGTCGTCAGCTCGACCAAGTCGATGACCGGCCACCTGCTCGGTGGCGCGGGCGGCCTGGAAGCCGTGTTCACGGTGCTGGCGATTCACAACCAGGTGATTCCGCCGACCATCAACATCTTCAACCAGGACCCGGCCTGCGATCTGGACTTCTGCGCCAACGTGGCGCGCGATGCGAAGATCCAGTACGCCGTGAAAAACTCGTTCGGCTTCGGCGGAACGAACGGCAGTTTGGTCTTCGGCAAAGTCTGAGCTTGAACTTCCCCGCACCGCCCCGGTCTTACCGGGGCGGGCGCTGAATGGCGCCGGCCTGCCCGGCGCCATTGTCGTTTACGTCCCGTTCGTTGACGTCCCGCTCATTTTTCCCCCTCACCGGGCCTGGCCATGGGCATAGCCGTGTCGCTGCTGGTGCATCCGTCCCGCTGCCTGCGCTGGCTGCAGGCGGGGCTGGCCGTGTCCGCCCTCGCCATGCCGCTGGCGTCCAGCTTGCCCGTCGCCGCGCTCGTGCTGGCCGGCGCGGCGGGTTTGCTTGCGTTGTGCCACCCGCCTCTGCAACCCCGAAATGGCAAGGGCTGCCGGATTGATATTTCGGATAACGGCGCTCTGCGCGTGGCGGTATACCTGAACCACAGCCTTCCCGCGGCCATGCCGCCGCCGCAGCCCGCCGCGTTGCTGGCCGGCGCGGTGCTGTGGCCATGGCTGCTGGTATTGCCGCTGCGCCTGGCCGATGGCCGCACGGTGCGCGTGCTGGTGCTGCCGGACAGCGTGGCGCCCGGCGCGTTCCGGCCGCTGTCGGTGGCGTGCCGGGCGTGCGCGGCACGGGACTTGTGAGCCGGGGGCGTGTGACACTGTTGTGGCAGTTTGCCTGCGCCGGCAGGCTGGCCGCGACCGGGGGACGCGGTGACGACAGAACGCGAAAGCGACCAGGTGCTGGTCGAGCGGGCGCAAGCCGGCGATCGCGGCGCGTTCGACGTGCTGGTGATGAAATACCAGCGCAGGCTGACGCGGCTGCTGAAGCGCGTAGTGCGCGACCCGGCCGAAGCCGAAGACGTGGTGCAGGAAACCCTGATCAAGGCTTACCGCGCGCTGCGCTTCTTCCGCGGTGACGCCGCGTTTTATACGTGGCTGTACCGCATCGGCGTCAATACCGCGCGCAATTACCTGGCCCGGCACGCGCATCGCGTGGCGGCCACGGCGGCGCAGGCACGCGAACAGGCCCATGCGCTGGAAGAACAACTGCGCGACAACAATACGCCGGAATCGGTCCTGGCCAGCAAGCAGATCGCGCTGACCGTCAGCGCCGCCATGGAAGCGTTGCCGGCCGAATTGCGCGTCACCATCATGCTGCGCGAACTCGAAGGCCTCAGTTACGAGGAAATTGCCGTGGTCATGGATTGCCCGGTCGGCACCGTGCGCAGCCGCTTTTTCCGCGCGCGCGAAGTCATTGCCGGGCGGCTCGAGCCGCTGATCGACAAGGCCACGGAAGGGCGCTGGTAGCGCCGCGCCTGACCGATAAGCGGCAGCGGCGGCGCCGAATCCAGCAGCGCCTGCTGCGCAGCCAACACCTGCAAAATTGCATGGCCAGCCCCCTTGAAAAAACTTGCAGTTTGCAACATCTTGTGTGCGCTGCAAGCCTGGTTTTCGCTTACCATGTGCCGACCGGGCGTTCCATGATCCGGATCCACCATTAGATTGACACTTCTTCCAATGAAAACGACTTTCTCGACTGGTACTCGCACTACGTTGTCCGCGCTGATGATCAGCGCAGGTGTCTTGTTCGCTCCCGCCGTGGCCGGCCTGGCCCCGGCGGCGCAAGCGGCGTCCTCTTCTGTCGCGGGCTTGCCCGACTTTGCCGACATGGTCGACAAGGTCGGCCCGGCTGTCGTGAACATCCGCACCACGGAGCGCCTGAAGCTGCAAAACAATGCGCCCGGGCAGGTCGACGCGGAAGAAATGCAGGAATTCCTGCGCCGTTTCTTTGGCGGCCAGATCCCGACGCCGCGCGGCCCGCAAGGCCAGGCGCCGCGCGGGCGCCGCAATGCGCCGCAACAGGGCGATGAAGTGCAACGCGGTATCGGTTCCGGATTCATCACGTCCCCAGACGGCTACATCCTCACCAATGCGCACGTGGTCGACGGCGCCGATGAAGTGTACGTGACCCTGACCGACAAGCGCGAATTCAAGGCCAAGGTGCTGGGCGCCGATACCCGCACCGACGTGGCGCTGCTGAAAATCGAAGGCAGCAAGCTGCCCAGCCTGACCATTGGCGATTCCAGCAAGATCCGGGTCGGCGAATGGGTGGTGGCGATCGGGTCGCCGTTCAACCTGGAAAACACGGTGACGGCCGGCATCATTTCCGCCAAGTCGCGCGATACCGGCGAATACCTGCCGCTGATCCAGTCCGACGTGGCGGTCAACCCCGGCAATTCGGGCGGCCCCCTGATCAACATGCGCGGCGAAGTGATCGGCATCAATTCGCAGATCGCCACGCTGTCGGGAGGCTACAACGGCATTTCGTTCGCGATCCCGATCGACGAAGCCATGCGCGTGGCCGACCAGCTGAAAAAATCCGGCAAGGTCACGCGCGGCCGCATCGGCGTGCGCATTGGCGAGCTGGGCAAGGAAGTCGCCGAAGCGCTGGGCCTGAAAAACACCCAGGGCGCGGAAGTCACGCTGGTCGAGCCGGGCGGTCCTGCCGACAAGGCCGGCGTCAAGGCCGGCGACATCATCATCAAGTTCAACGGCGCCACCGTCAACCGCTCCAGCGACTTGCCGCGCATGATCGGCAGCGCGCCGCTCGATTCCAAGGCCACCATCACGGTCTGGCGCAAGGGCCAGCAGCTGGACTTGCCGGTCACCGTGGTGGAACTCGATGGCGAGAAAAGCGCCAAGGCCGGCGGCGCCGACAAGCCGCAGCCGGAAACCGCCAACGCGCTGGGCTTCAAGGTCAGCGACCTGAGCGCGGCCCAGAAGAAGGAATTGGGCCTGGACTTCGGCGTGGTGGTGGTGGCGGCCGAAGGGGCGGCCGCGCGCGCCGGCCTGCAGGCGGGCGACGTGCTGCTGCAATTGAACAACCTGGAAATCCGCGACGCCAAGCAGTTCAACGCCGCCGTGGCCAAGCTCGATCCGAAGAAATCGCACGTGGTGCTGGTGCGCCGCGGCGAAGTGGCGCAGTTCATTTCGCTGCGTCCGGCGCCATCGTCGAAGTAAGACGGCGCGCGCCGCTGCCGCGTCCGGATTGCATTGCGCGGCCGGGAGCGGGCGCGGCGTCCGCCTCGCGGCGGTGCCTGCGGTTCCCGCGATTTCGCGCCGCACCCACTGTCCCGACCGTCCCCGCCCGCGCGGGGACTTTTTCCGCCACGGCCCACCCATGCACTTCACCTTGTATTCCCGCTCGTATTGCCACCTGTGCCAGGACATGCTGGACGCCCTGACCGCCCTGCAAACCCCGGAACGCCCGTTTACGGTGGAAGTCATCGATGTCGATGCGGACGAGGCGCTGGTGGCGCGCTTCGATGAACTGGTGCCGGTTTTGTTCGCCGATCTCGACGAACCTGAGCTGTGCCACTATTTTTTGGACGAAGATGCCGTCAAAAGCGTGTTGGCGGGCAATAAATAGCCGCGCCAACCCGCGGAACCGGCCGCGAAACCATGTTTCGCGTCCCGCCAGTCTGCGAAAACCCGGCTTTCCACTCTGAAATCCGGTAAAATGCACCGTTTGGAAAGCTCTTGTTTCCGTGCATTGGAAGTCACAAAAGCGCTCGCCAGGGGCATTTCGCCCTGTCCTGAGCGCTTTTTTTTGTATAGCCTGTTAGCTTAAATATCAGCCTGTCACCGCCGTGATGGCGGCCGTCCTTTTTTAGATTTGTTTAATGAACAACATACGCAATTTTTCCATCATCGCCCACATCGACCACGGTAAATCGACGCTGGCCGACCGCATCATTCAGTTGTGCGGCGGCCTGTCCGAGCGCGAAATGGAAGCGCAGGTGCTCGATTCGATGGATCTGGAACGCGAACGCGGCATCACCATCAAGGCGCAGACCGCTGCGCTGAGCTACAAGGCGCGCGATGGCCAAGTGTACAACCTGAACCTGATCGACACCCCGGGCCACGTGGACTTTTCCTATGAAGTGAGCCGCTCCCTGTCGGCCTGCGAAGGCGCGCTGCTGGTGGTCGACGCGTCGCAGGGCGTGGAAGCGCAAACCGTGGCGAACTGCTACACGGCGCTGGACCTGGGCGTGGAAGTGGTGCCGGTCCTGAACAAGATCGACTTGCCGAACGCCGACCCGCCCACCGCGATTGCGGAAATCGAGGACGTGATCGGCATCGAAGCCGGCGACGCCGTGCATTGCTCGGCCAAGACCGGCCTGGGCGTCGATGACGTGCTGGAAGCCATCATTGCCAAGGTGCCGCCGCCCAAAGGCGACCCGAGCGCGCCGCTGCAGGCGCTGATCGTCGATTCGTGGTACGACGCCTACGTCGGCGTGGTGATGCTGGTGCGCGTGGTGAACGGCACCCTGAAGCCGAAAGACAAGATCAAGCTGATGGCCACCGATTCGGTGCAGCTGGTGGACGACGTCGGCGTGTTCTCGCCGCGTTCGGTTTCGCTGCCGCAACTGACGGCAGGCCAGGTGGGCTTCATCATTGCCGGCATCAAGGAACTGGCCGCCGCCAAGGTGGGCGACACCATCACCTTGGCCAACCAGCCGGCCCCGGCGCCGCTGCCCGGCTTCAAGGAAGTGCAGCCGCAAGTGTTTGCCGGCCTGTTCCCGGTGGAAGCCAATCAGTACGATTCGCTGCGCGACGCGCTGGAAAAGCTCAAGCTCAATGACGCCGCGCTGATGTACGAGCCGGAAGTGTCGCAGGCGCTGGGCTTCGGCTTCCGCTGCGGCTTCCTGGGC
>CBIHOX010000087.1:0-24995 GCA_966211685.1 uncultured Pseudoduganella sp. | reverse complement strand
CTGCTGCTGGACGAACCGTCGAACGACCTGGACGTGGAAACCCTGCGCGCGCTGGAAGATGCGCTGCTGGAATTCGCCGGTTCCGTGATGGTGATTTCCCACGACCGCTGGTTCCTGGACCGTATCGCCACGCACATCCTGGCATTCGAAGGCGATTCGCAAGTCACGTTCTTCGCCGGTAACTACCAGGAATATGAAGCCGACAAGAAGAAACGCCTGGGCGAGGAAGGCGCGAAACCGAAGCGTATCCGCTACAAGCCACTGACGACGTAATCTGTTGCCACGTTGCCAGCAGTAAAATGGGACCGGTTCCGGTCCCATTTTTTTATGGAGAAAACATGATGCGCAAGATCTCGATGGTTGCAGTGCTGGCCCTGGCGTGCGGCGGCGTGCTGGCGCAGGAAGTCACGGCCGAGCAATTGGGCTGGATGTCCGGCTGCTGGGCCGCGGCCAGCGCCGAAGCCGGTTCCGGTGAACAATGGATGACGCCGGCCGGCGGCACGCTGATGGGCATGAGCCGCACAGTCAAACAAGGCAAGACGGTGGCGTGGGAAACACTGCACATCCGCGACGTCGACGGCAGGTTGGCGTATGTGGCGAAACCGCACAACCAGCCGGAAGCCGCGTTCCGGCTGGCCAGCCTGGACGGCCAGCACGTGGTATTTGAAAATCCGCAGCACGACTTCCCCCAGCGCATCAGCTACAAGCGCGATGGCGACCAGTTGCATGCGCGCATCGAAGGCACCATGAAAGGCAAGGCCAAGGGCATCGATTTCCCCTTGAAAAAAACCGCCTGCCCGGGGAATTGAACGACAATGGCGCCCGAAGGCGCCATTTTTACTACCATACGCATCTACTCGACATTTCGGGGCCAGGCACCGAAGTTTCCGACGTGCGATCTAGTCGACATTTCCGGGCCAGGCACCGAAGTTTTAGTCGACATTTCGGGGCCAGGCACCAAAGTCGGGTGGCTATCCGGTGGGGGGCGGCGCCGGGTTAGAAGTTGTAGCGCGCACCCAGCGAGACGGCGCCTTTCTTGCGGCCCTGGTCGACGGCGTTCTTGCCGTAGTGTTCATACTCGAGCGACAGCGACACTTTTTCATTGAGCGCATACTCGCCGCCCACCGATGCATACAGGTTGGTGCGGTTGTTGTCGCCGTTGGCGTACGAAGTGGCCAGGCCGGTGCCGTGGACTTCATTCTTGTTGTAGGCAACGCCCAGCTTGCCGAATACCGACAATTGCTGGTTGATCGGCACACTGCCCTTGCCGGCCACATAGAATGCGTGCGATTTGCTGTCGATGTGGCCATTGGCCGCGCCGACGCTGTAGTTATAGTCGGAACTGCCGAAGTCGGTATAACCGCCTTCCACCGCGAACGTCTTGTTCAGCTGGTAGCCGCCATAGATCTTGCCGGACCATTCAGTGCTGTTGCGGTCACCGTTGGTGGTGTCGTTCGACAAGCTGTACTTGTGCTTGCTGGCCACCACGCCGACGCCGGCGTAAGGCCCGACATCGTCTGCAGCATGGGCAGCGGAAATACCACCAAAGGCGGTAGCGGAAACCATCAGGGCAGTCAGGATTTTTTTCATTTTTCGATCTTTCGCAAAGAAGTGGGTAGGTTTGCTTGGGATCGCAATTTCACGGAATCGCGATGTAGGCAAGATAGCATTGGGAAATTGCCTACGTCGTTAGGAATTCCGTAAGAATTGTCACGAGTTGTAATCGCTATTGAAACGAAGGGGATCGCCTCAAGATGGCGGATCTTCGCTTAAGATCGGCTTAAGATACCGACGGAACCACAATCTTGCGGAACGTCAGGCTGATACGCGGCCCGCGCGGGGTCTTTTCCTTGTTGATGCCGTGCCGCCAATGGTGCTGCAAGTCGCCCGCCATCAACAGCAGGCTGCCGCCGCCGAGCGCGACCTTCACGGTCTTCGGTAATCGCTTGTGCTTGAGGATAAAAGTGCGGGGGTCGCCAAAACTCACGGAGGCAATCACGGGGTTGCGGCCCAGCTCGCGCTCGTCATCGCTGTGGAAGCCCATGCTGTCTTGCTCGTTGCGGTAATAGTTGAGCAAGACACTGTTGAAACGGTAGCCGGTGACCGCTTCCACCGCCTGCCTGATTTCCAGCTGCAAGGGCGTGAACGGCGCCGGTTCGAACGTGGTGCCGGAATACGTATAGCGCGCCCCCGGGTCGCCATGCCAGGCGCTCAGGCGCGGCTGCGGCATGGTTTTGCCATACAGCGTGATCGATTCCGCGCGCCAGGGCGTTTCATCGATGAGGCGCTGCATCGTCGTGGCCGGGTCTTGCGCCAGCGGCAGCAGCGGCATGAAATACAATTCGCCATCGTCGATCGGGATGGCGTCCAGCGTATTGTTCTGATCGGCAAACAAGTCCATAGCCGGTATCATAGCAGCGTCAACTACCCCGGCCTAAAGGCCGGAGCTTGGAAAAAGCTCGGTTGACCAGACTCAGCGCAAAGTACCGCGCTACGTTGCAACGAAGTACAAGACGCACCCTGGAATGCTTCCTCAGTTCCAGGCTCTGCAAGCGGCAGAAGCAGACTAGCATAGGGTAAGCACGAAACGGTCTGCCGCAAGGTTCAAGTGAGAGTGCGGGTGACCGCTCCGAACTGAAGCTGCGTTGCAACACTGTCGAGGGGAGCGGCGCCGCAAGGCGCCCGTCACAAGGCGCGTAAGCGCACATTGGAGCGGCAACATGGCTGTCTTTGTATTAAGCAGGAAGCAAGAGCCACTGATGCCATGCAGCGAGAAACGGGCGCGCAAGCTGCTGGCAAACGGGCGGGCTCGCGTACATCGTTTGGTGCCGTTTGCGATCCGGCTGGTGGACCGCGGCGCCGCCGATTGCACCTTTCAGACGCTCACCGTCAAGCTCGACCCCGGTAGTAAAACAACCGGCATGGCCCTGGTGCGGGAAAGCGAATCAGTCGATGCTACGACCGGGGAAGTTAGCACCGCCATCACCGTCCTTGATTTGTTCGAACTGACGCACCGGGGCCAGCAAATCAGTGCGGCGCTGAGCGCGCGCCGCCAAATGCGCCGTCGCCGCCGTGGCAAGCTGCGCTACCGCGCTCCGCGCTTTCTCAATCGTGGCAACCAGGGGCGCGGCTGGCTGGCCCCGAGCCTGCAACACCGGATCGACACGACACTCGCATGGGTGGGCCGGTTGCAAAGGCTCGCCCCGCTCAGCGGCATCACTCAGGAACTGGTGCGCTTCGACATGCAGCAAATGGACAACCCGGAGATCGCCGGTGTCGCGTATCAGCAAGGCACGCTGGCGGGATATGAGGTGCGCGAGTATTTGCTGGAAAAATGGGAGCGCCAATGCGCCTATTGCGGCGCCGGTAACGTTCCGCTCAACATCGACCACGCGCACGCCAGGGCGCGGGGTGGATCGAACAGGGTCGCCAACCTGGTGCTGGCTTGCGTCCCATGCAACAGCAAGAAGGGTGCGCAGGACGTGCGGCAATTCCTGGCCGGTGACCCGGTACGGCTGGCGCGCATCGAGGCGCGGTTGCGGTGCCCGCTCAGGGACGCGGCCGCCGTCAACGCCACCCGCTGGGCGCTGTGGCAGGCACTCAAGGCCACCGGTTTGCCGGTGGTAACTGGCTCTGGCGGGCGAACCAAATACAACCGCTGCCGGCTGGGCATCCCCAAAACCCACGCGCTTGACGCCGTTTGTGTGGGTAAGGTGGATACGGTGCACAACTGGTGCACGCCGATGCTGGCGATCAAGGCGACCGGGCGCGGCAGCTACCAGCGCACCCGCCCCGATGCGTTCGGCTTCCCGCGCGGCTACCTGACGCGCAGCAAGCGCATCCACGGCTTCCAGACCGGTGACATGGTCAAAGCCTGCGTCACCAAAGGCAAGAAAATCGGTCAGTACGCCGGGCGCGTGGCGATACGCGCCAGTGGCAGTTTCAACATACAAACGCCGCAGGGCGTGATACAGGGCATATCGCATCGGCACTGCCAAGTCGTTCAGCGTGCGGACGGATATGGTTATTCACTGGTAGCTAAAAAGACGTGATCGGCATGCCACCAAAGCAAGGAACGCTGTGCGTTCCGCGCTCTGCCTCCCGGCCTGAAGGCCGAGGTTTCACGCGCAAATCTGATGAAAAAACGCCAATTCTTTACCGCGCTGGCCGCCGCCGGCGCGCTGCCCGTCCTGTCTTCGGCCCAGCCCACGCCTGCCAAGACCGGCGGCCCCGTGCTGCTGACCGTGACCGGTCCTATCAGCAAACCCAACCGCGGCCCGCTCGATCCGGGCGGCTTCGACCAGATGCTGGTCAAGCACAAGGTAAACTTCACGAAAGCCTACGTGTTTGATTTCGCGATGCTGGCGGCGCTGCCTGCCATCACCATCAAGCCGACCCTGGAATACGACAGCAAGCCGCACACGCTGAAAGGCCCGCTGCTGGTGGACGTGCTGAAGGCGGCCGGCGCGACCTTCACGGAAACCAGCACCGTCGCGTTGCGCGCCATCGACGGCTATGCGGCGTCCATCACGGTGGCGCAGGCGCGCGCGCAACGCTACATCATAGCCACGCACCTGGAAGGCGCGCCGATCGCGCTGGGCGGACTGGGGCCGCTGTGGGCCGTGTATGACGCGGATAAAGTGCCGGAAATGGCAAAGAAACCCGTGGCCGAACGCTTCGGTTCATGCCCGTGGGGTTTGTATCATGTGGAAGTGCAGGCGGTCGTCGTGTAGGCAGCCGTTGCATCGAGCCCGCGGCGTTGTTGCCGCACCTGGCCTTGCACGCGCACTGCGGCGCTGTCTGGCGTCCGGATCAGGGGAACGCCAGACGTGCGGGGATCAGGCGTACGCTTCGGCCAGCGACATCACGCGCGGTGTGATGGTGATGCCGACATCGGCAAACACTTTCGTGATGATGGCCATGTTGGCGGCGTTTTCTTCCGGTTTCCAGCCCTTGAACAAGTCCGTGCCATCCTTGTGGAAATGCAGGTCCAGCACTTTGCCGCGGTCCTTGTGGGTGTAGCCGGAGCTGTGGGTGTTTTCAAAGCCGGCAGCCTTCAGCGCGGCAATCACTTGCTCGGGCGGATGGTCTGGATCGGTGGCAATGTACACACCAAACGTTTTGCCAGGTGGCTTGGCGGCAATGTCGACGTCGTAGATACCGGGTGCTTTGGTAACCGAAGTACTTTTCAGAAATAACATGTTCTATCCTCTATCCTCTGCTGGGCAACGCCTCCCGGGCGCGCTTCCTGACTTGTTTTTCTGATCCAGAAAAATTCCAACAATTAAGCTTATTGCTTTCGCCGGGGATTTACAAGGAATTCGGTCGTGCGCGTAAGCAACATCGTCCCGGGACGATTCAACTGTTGTGCTTTCGGCGCGCCAGCGCCACAGTCGGGGCCACCAACGCGTCATACAAGGCGCCGGTCGGCGCATCCCAGGCCGTGACGGCTTGCTGCTGGCGCGCCACGGTGGCCATGTCGCCGCGCGCGATCGGGCCGCTCAGCGCCGGCGCCGCGCCCAACCGGAAGACATTGGCCAGGGTTTCCGACGCCAGCGGCTGCGCCAGTTCGCGCGCCACCGGTTCCGGAATGCCGGCCGCCTGGTATGCGCGCAGCGCGGCGTCGAGCACCGTGGTCAGATAGTTACTGGCAAATACAGCCGCCGCGTGATAAATGGTTTTCGCGGCCGCGTCGATGGCCACGGGACGGGCGCCGATGGCCATCAATGCCGGTTCCAGTATTGCAATGGCTTCCGCATCGCCTTCGATGCCGCAAAAAGTGCCGTCAAACGCCGCCGCCACACCGGCCGGATCGGCAAAACTGCGGATCGGGTGCACGCTGGCCACGTGGGCGCCGGCCGCGCGCGCCGCCTGCAGGCGGTCCGACGCCAGCGCGCCGCTGCAATGGAACACGATGGCGCCCCGCAGCGGCACGGCGGCGGCCAGCGCATCGCAAGCCGCGCCGATCTGGTCGTCGCCCACCGACAGCATGTAGACATCGGCCGGCCGCAGCGCGGCATAACTGTCGCGCGCGGTGCCGGCGCCGATAAAGGCCACGGCTTGTTGCGCCGAGGGCAGCGACCGGGCCAGCACATCGTGCAGCGCAAACGCGCCGCCGGCCCACAGGCGGCCAAACACGCGGCCCACGTGGCCGCCGCCGATCACGGAAAAACTGCGCATCATGCGCGTCAAAAGCCCGACCCGGGCTGCTTGAGGAATTCGCGTTCTTCCACCGTCGATTCGCGGCCCAGGATCGCGTTGCGGTGCGGGAAGCGGCGGAAGCGCCGGATCACGTCGTAATGGCGGCGCGCATAATCGAAAGTGCTGTCGAAGCCGGACGCCGTCGAGCGCAGCATGTCGAACAATTCCACCGAGCGCTGTTGCATCGCCAGCGATTCCGAATGCTCGAAGGGCAAAAAGGCAAAGATGCGCTGCACCGGCGGCAAGGTCTGGTTGGCGCCGCTGTCGTCGAGCGCCTGCGCGGCTTCCAGCGCCAGCGCATCGCCGGCAAACGCTTGCGGCGTGCCGCGGTGGATATTGCGCGGGAACTGGTCGAGCACGATGATGCGCGCCAGCGTGCCCTGCGTGCCTTCGTCATCCCAGCGGCGCAAGCCGCCCGACAGGGCTTCCTGCACCACATGGCCGAATCGCGCGGCAATTTCGCGGTCGAATTCGTCATCCTTGCGGAACCATTCGGGCCGCTGCGTATTGTGTCCCTTGACGCCGATCGGCAGGAACCAGAAATCCAGGACATCCTGGGCAGTGACGGTTTCCATAAGACTTCCTGTGCTGATGTGAGATTAGTTACGCGCGTGCGATATCTGGAAGCCTTCCAATCCATCGAACTGCGACATTTCCTTTGCCAGTTCCGCCATCGTCGCGCCCGAGCGTTTGCTCAGCGCGATGGCGACGAAACGCCATTCCTGCATGCCGCGGTCGCTGCCGATCATCATCGATCCGCCCGCGATTTCATAGCCGCGCTTGAGCGCGATTTCACGCAGCGCTTTTTCTTCCGGCACGAAGCCAGCCTTGAAGCGCATCGTCATGGCCACCGCGTGGCGCGACGGCAGCCAGGCTTCCACCTTGGACAGGAAGATCATCGACATCGCGCACAGGAACGCCAGCCCCATGGCGCCCAGGTAAAACCCCAGGCCGATCATGACGCCGATGGCCGACGAAGCCCAGATCGAGGCCGCCGTCGTCAGGCCGCTGATGTTGAACCCTTCGCGCATGATCACGCCGGCGCCGAGGAAACCAATGCCGGTCACGATGCCCTGCACCACGCGGGTCGGATCGGTGCCGATCAAATGCGACATGCTGCCGCCGTACCACATGTTCGGGTAGCCGCAAATCACCGTCAGCGCGCAGGACGCCATGCACACCAGCCCATAGGTCCGCATGCCGGCCGCGCGGCCGTGGTACGAACGCTCATACCCCACCAGCAAACCCAGCAACAGCGCCCCGATGATGTTCAGCAAGATCAGCATGTTGGTGGCCAGCTCGCTGAGCGACCAGTAACCGGACAGGATGTGATAGGTGGGCATGGCGCACTCCTTCTTATTATTGATGGGTTACTGCGGGGTCACTGCGGATGGCTGCGCGGTGGCGTCACTTGCCGGCGGCGGGTTTCTTCGTCAACTGTTTTTCAAATTCCTTGTCGAGTTTGCTGATGCGCTGCGGTTTTTGCGGCCCCTGGGCATTGACGAAGGCAACGAAATCGTCGAGTTCCATCGGTGGGCACAGCGGCGGCTTGCCCGGTCCTTCGGTCAGGAAGAAATGGCCGCTGCCGGTGCGCGACATCGAATACAGGCGGTTGCCGCTGCGCTCCTTCAAGCGTTCGAGCGCATTGCTGGCCTTGGTGGATCGGGCGCTGCTCATAAAGCCTCCGTGCGGGTGTGCAGCCAGGCCAGCGCCTCGCCCTCGAGCAGTGGCGCCAGGCGCGTGCGCACCACGGCGTGATAATCGTTGAGCCACTGGCGTTCGTCGTCGCGCAACAGCGCGGCATCGATACAGCGGGTATCGATCGGGCACAGGGTCAGGGTTTCGAATTGCAGGAAGGGGCCGAACGCGCTCTCGCCGGCGGCCGGCGCCGGCACGTTCAACACCAGGTTTTCAATGCGGATGCCCCACTGGCCGGGCCGGTAGACACCCGGTTCGATCGAGGTGATCATGCCCGGCAACATGGCGGTGTGCGCTTCCGGCAGGGTGGACGGCGAAATCGATTGCGGCCCTTCGTGCACGTTGAGGAAAAAGCCCACGCCGTGGCCGGTGCCGTGGCCGAAATCGATGCCTTCGGCCCACAGCGGCGCGCGTGCGATGGCGTCCAGCATGGGCGACTTGACGCCGTGCGGGAAGCGCGTGCGCGACAGCGCGATCATGCCTTTCAATACCAGCGTGAAATCGCGTCGCTGCGCGTCCGACACGGCGCCCACCGGCACCACCCGCGTGACGTCAGTGGTGCCGCCCAGGTACTGGCCGCCGGAATCGATCAACAGCAAGCCGTCGCCCGCGACCACGGCGCAACTGCCGGGCTTGGCGCGATAATGCATGATGGCGCCGTTGGCGTTGAACCCGGCAATGGTGGCGAAACTCGGGCTGATGAAATGCGGCCGTTTGGCGCGCGCCTGCGTCAGCCGATCACCCACCATCACTTCCGTCAACGGTTCGCGCCCCGGATCGGCCAGCTGCGCATCGAGCCAGCACAGGAATTCGCACAGGGCGGCGCCATCCTGTTCCATCGTGGCGCGCACGTGCCGCGCTTCTTCCGCGCTTTTTTGCGCCTTCGCCAGGGTGGTGGGATTGATGGCTTCCACCACGGTGATCCCGGCCGGCAGCGCCTGGCGCGTGCCGTAGGTGACGCGGCGCGGGTCCAGCAGCACGGTGGCCGACGCCGGCAGCGCGCCCAGCGCCGCGGCAAAGCCGTCATAGGGCGCCACGTCGACGCCGGCGGCGGCCAGCGCATCGGCCAGCCCGGCGGGAACCTTGTGCCCGGCCACATACAGCGTGGCGCGCTGCGGCCCGATCACCGCATGCGCCACGAACACGGGATTAAAGTTCACGTCCGCGCCGCGCAGGTTGAACAGCCAGGCGATATCGTCCAGCGTGGAAATCACGTGCCAGGCGGCGCCGTGCCCCGCCATCGCGGCGCGCAGCGCGGCCAGCTTTTCCGCGCGCGGCGCCGCGGCATACGGGGCCGGCAATTCGAACACCGGCGCCTGCGGCAGGCCGGGGCGGCCCTGCCACACCTCGTCCAGCAAGTCGGTTTCCGTGTGCAGCACGATATCGCGCCGCGACAAGGCCTGGTCCAGCAGGCGCGCAACGGCCAGGCCCAGCACCGCGCCATCGGTGGCCACCACTTGGCCCTGCCGCATGTTGTCGGCCAGCCAGTCGACGTACAGCGTGCTGGCGCCGGACGGGATTTTCATCAGGGCGATGCCGGTGCCGTCCAGCGCCTGTTCCGCTTCGGTCCAGTAGCGGGCGTCGGTCCAGACACCGGCAAATTGCGCGGTGACGACCAGGGTGCCGACCGAGCCGCCAAAACCCGACAGCCATTCGCGCCCTTGCCAGCGCGGCGGCAGGTATTCGGACAGGTGCGGATCGGCGGAAGGCACCAGCAGGGCGTCGATGCGCTGGTGCGCCATGGCTTCCCGCACTGCTGCGAGACGGCCGGCGATGGCGGTAAGGTCGGTTTGAGGCATGAGCTGGGGATGCAGTCTACTTGGCTCTATCATACCTTGCGGCATGGCCGCCGGGGGTACTAAGTACGCAGGTACCCAATGGGCCCATACCGGTACGCAGGCACCCGGTGCGCGGGACGCTGGACGGCCCACGGCAAACATGCGGGCAGGCAGGCGGGCACGCATGCCGCGAATACGTGGGAGCCCGGGGGACGCCTCATGGACATCCGTGCGCCGCGCCGGAAAGCGCGGGCGCGCGGCGCCGGCGCCGGGGCGCCGCCTGCGGCGGCTGCCCGCTCAGTGCAGCGTGCGCGACTCGTCCTGGTGGTGTTCGAATTCCGGCACGCGGCGCCGTTCCTGGTCTGGCGGCGGCGCCGCATCCTTGGCGGCGTCCGGCGCGGGCAGCAGCGGCACGGCGTGTTGTGCGCGGTAACGGGAGCCGAGGTAATACGCGACCAGCGCGGCCACACCCAGCCAGCCCGCGACTCTCCATATGCCCCATCGGGAAATGGCCGCCGCCGTCCCGCGCGCGACCAGGGTTTCGCCTACTTGGCGTGCCAGGGTTTCCATGTTTGCTCCTCCATTGTCGGTGAGTGCCATGCCACAGCTTAATCCAACTATACGCCGGTCAGTGTTAGCGCACTAACACAGAATTTCGGGCCAGAATTTTGACATGGGGAGCCGCCCTGCTTCCGGCTTCCTCAGCCGTGCGCCTCGAAATTGCGCAAGCCGTCGAGGTCGAGGATGCGGATGCCGCCGTAATCGAGGCGCAGCAAACCCTGTTTTTCCAGCACCTGCAGGGCCTGGTTCGCGCGCTGGCGCGACGCCCCCGACAACAAGCCCACTTCTTCCTGCGAAATCTGCACCAGGTGTTCGGTGCCCGGATACAGCTGGGTATTGAACAGGCCGGCCAGGCAGCGCGCCACGCGCGTGTCGACATCGAGCAGGCGCTCGTTTTCCACCATGCCGATAAATTGGCCGAGCCGCTCGTTGAGCTGCATGAGCAGGAACCGGGTGAATGGCAAACTGGTTTCCAAAAGCCAATTGAAGGTATCGGCCGGCATGCGGGCAATGCGGCTGTCGCGCAACGCCATGGCGTCGTATTTGCGCAATTCGTTTTTCAGCAGCGACCCTTCGCCAAACCAGCTGCCGGCCGGCACACCGGTAAACGTCACGCTCTTGCCGTTCGGTGAAAAGTTATTCATCTTCACCATCCCGCTGATGATGCCGACCCAATGGTCCACCACTTCCCCTTTGTGGCAGACGAACCCGCCCTTGGGCACGAAGGTCTCATAGCAATCGGCCTCCACGCGGGCCATTTGCTCCGCAGTCAGGACAGGCGCCCAGGTGGCCGCGTGCAGGGATTCAAGCAAGGTCGGATGCTGGGCTGGTAGCTTAGTAGTCATTGTTGCAAAGCAACATCAAAAAGTCGTTTGATTGTCGTCAAAAAGACAACATGGCTGAGAAACGCACGCTAATATTCATCACACTTAAAAAGCACTTAACAGCTGATGTGTGGGATGCCCGGCCTGGAGGCCCGGCACCCCGTGTCAGACAAGACATTATCGCAGCTTCATCCAACCGGGGCTATGAAGGAGACGAAAGTGCAGACAGCTATGGACACATTCCCACGCCGCTTATTGCAGCATGGGAAGGAGCGGCCTCACAAGCCTGCCTACCGGGAAAAATATCTTGGTATCTGGCAAACGTGGAACTGGGCCCAGGTCAATGACGAAGTGCGCGCGCTGGCCTGCGGCCTGGCCGCGCTCGGCTTCCAGCGCGGCATGAACCTTGCCATCATTGGCGATAACCGGCCCCGTCTGTATTGGGCCATGCTGGCGGCGCAATGCCTGGGCGGCGTGCCGGTGCCGCTGTACCAGGATGCGCCGGCCGCCGACATGGCATTCGTGCTCGATAACGCGGAAATCCGGTTTGCCGTGGTGGAAGACCAGGAACAGGTCGACAAACTGCTGGAATTGAAGGAACAATGTCCCGCTATCGCGCACATCCTGTATGACGATGAGCGCGGCATGCGTCATTACACGCACCAGGAATTGCAATCGTTCGCCCAGGTCCAGGAACTGGGCCGCGCCTACGACAAGGCGCACCCCGGCTTTTTCGACGAGCAAGTCGGGCAGGGCCGCAGCAGCGACAATGCCGTGATCCTGTACACGTCCGGCACCACCGGCAAGCCCAAGGGCGTGTGCCAGACGCACCACGCGCTGATGTCGGCCGGCGCCGGCAGCGTCGGCTTCGACCAGTTGACCGACAATGAAGACATCCTGTCTTACCTGCCGATGGCCTGGGTCGGCGATTGCCTATTTTCCCTCGCGCAAGCCATGGTGGCGGGCTTCACGGTCAATTGCCCGGAATCCGGCGAAACCGTGATGACCGACATGCGCGAAATCGGCCCGACCTGCTATTTCGCGCCGCCGCGCGTGTTTGAAAACCTGCTGACCAACGTGACGATCCGCATGGACGATGCCGGCGCGCTCAAGAAAGGCATGTTCGATTACTTCATGGGCGTGGCCAAGCGCGTCGGCGCCGATATCCTCGACGGCAAAGCCGTGCCGCTGGGCGACCGCATCCAGTATGCGCTGGGCAATCTGCTGGTGTATGGCCCGCTGAAAAACGTGCTGGGCATGTCGCGCATCCGCGTGGCGTACACCGCGGGCGCCGCCATCGGCCCCGACCTGTTCCGTTTCTACCGCTCGATCGGCGTCAACCTCAAGCAGCTGTACGGTTCCACGGAAACCTGCGCCTACGTGTGCCTGCAACCGGACGGCAAGATCAAGTTCGACAGCGTCGGCCTGCCCGCGCCCGGCGTGGAAGTGCGGCTGGCCGACAATGGCGAAGTGCTGGTGAAATCGGCCACCCTGATGGACGGCTATTACAAGCGTCCCGACGCCACGGCCGAAGCCATCGACCAGCACGGTTATTTCCATACCGGCGACGCCGGCATGTTCGACAGCGACGGCCACCTGAAGATCATCGACCGCGCCGCCGACGTGGGCCGCATGAATTGCGGCACCATGTTCGCGCCGAACTATATCGAGAACAAGCTCAAGTTCTTCCCTTACATCAAGGAAGCCGTGGCCTTCGGCCATGGCCGCGACCAGGTCTGCGCCTTCATCAACATCGACATGGGCGCGGTCGGCAACTGGGCCGAGCGGCGCGGCATCGCGTATTCCGGCTATACCGACCTGGCGTCGCATCCGGCCACCTATGAATTGATGCAGGAATGCGTGGAACAGGTCAATGCCGGCCTGGCCGCCGAACCGGCCATGGGCAATACGCAGATTTCCCGCTTCCTGGTGCTGCACAAGGAACTCGACCCGGACGACGATGAACTGACCCGTACCCGCAAGGTGCGCCGCAAGTTCGTGGCGGAAAAATATGCGGTGCTGATCGACGCGCTGTATGCCGGCAAAGAATCGCAATTCATCGAGACCCAGGTCAAGTTCGAGGATGGCCGCACCGGCAAGGTGTCGGCCGACCTCAAGATCCGGGATTGCAAAAAGCTGCCTGCCATGCAGGCCGCGGCGTGAGCAGGGAGAACAGCATGCAAATGAACGAACCCGATGCGCTGTTCAACGCAGCGCGCCGCATTGGCCCGGAAATTCTCGACTTGCGCAATATCTCGCTGTCGTTTGGCGGCGTGAAGGCGCTGACCAATATTTCCTTCAACGTGCGCCAGCATGAAATCCGCGCCATCATCGGTCCCAACGGCGCCGGCAAGAGCTCGATGCTGAACGTGATCAACGGCGTGTACCGCCCGCAGGAAGGGGAAATCATTTACCGCGGCGAGCACCGCAAGAACATGGATTGCTACCAGGCCGCCAAGTCCGGCATTGCCCGCACCTTCCAGAACATCGCGCTGTTCAAGGGTATGACGGTGCTCGACAACATCATGACCGGCCGCAACCTCAAGATGAAGTCGAATTTCCTGATGCAGGCGCTGTACTGGGGACCGGCGCGGCGCGAGGAAATCGAGCACCGCAAGAAATGCGAGGAAATCATTGATTTCCTGGAAATCCAGGCCATCCGCAAGACCCCGGTGGGCCGCCTGCCCTACGGCCTGCAAAAGCGGGTGGAGCTGGGGCGCGCGCTGGCGGCCGAGCCGGAAATCCTGCTGCTCGACGAACCGATGGCCGGCATGAACGTGGAAGAAAAGCAGGACATGTGCCGCTTTATCCTCGACGTGAACGACCAGTTCGGCACCACCATCGTGCTGATCGAGCACGACATGGGCGTGGTAATGGACATTTCCGACCGCGTGGTGGTGCTCGACTACGGCAAGAAGATCGGCGACGGCACGCCGGACGAGGTGCGCAGCAACCAGGACGTCATCAAGGCGTACCTGGGCGGCCATTGAGAAGCCGTTTCAAAAAGCCCGCAGCGTTGTTGCAGCGCCTTGCCGTGCAGGCGCACTGTCTGCGGCGCTACGCCTGGCCGCAGTCATTTTGTAACGGTTTCTAGAGGGATAAAGATGAACCTGAACTTTTTCTTTGAAGTGCTGATCGGCGGCCTGCTGTCCGGCGTCATGTATGCGCTGGTGGCGATCGGCTTCGTGCTGATTTACAAGGCGTCCGGCGTGTTCAATTTCGCGCAGGGCGCGATGGTGTTCTTTGCCGCGCTGACCTGCGTCGGCATCATGGACAAATTCGGCCTGTCGCTGTGGCTGGCCATTCCCGGCACCATCGTCGCGATGGTGATCCTGGGCCTGTGCATCGAGCGCGTGGTGCTGCGCCCCCTGGTGAACCAGCCGGAAATCACGCTGTTCATGGCCACCATCGGCCTGACGTTCTTTATCGAAGGCCTGGCGCAACTGATCTGGGGTAACCAGGTCCACAAGCTGGAATTGCCGATCGAAGACGTGCCGCTGGAATTCCTGGCCGACAAGTTCAACATCATCGTTTCGCAATTCGACGTGATGGCGGCCGGCGTGTGCGCCATCATGGTGGCGGTGCTGTCGCTGGTGTTTTCCAAGACCAAGGTCGGACGCGCGCTGCGCGCGGTGGCCGACGATCACCAGGCCGCGCTGGCGGTCGGCATTCCGCTGCAGCGCATCTGGGCCATCCTGTGGGCGGTGGCCGGCATGGTGGCGCTGGTGGCCGGCCTACTGTGGGGCGCGCGCAATGGCGTGCAATTCGCGCTGACCTTCATCGCGCTGAAAGCGTTGCCGGTGCTGATCCTGGGCGGCTTCACGTCGGTGCCCGGCGCGATCGTCGGCGGCCTGATCATCGGCGCATCGGAAAAGCTGGCCGAAGTGTATATCGGCCCGCTGGTCGGCGGCGGCATCGAAGGCTGGTTCCCCTACGTGCTGGCGCTGCTGTTCCTGCTGGTCCGCCCGGAAGGCCTGTTCGGCGAAAAAATCATCCGCAGGATATGAGAGCCCATCAAACACCGCCGCAGCGTGGTTGCCGCGGCTCGTCGTACCAGTTCACCCGCAGGATATAAGGAGAACCCATGTTCTATCGTGAAACCGGCCAGTTCAAAACCAGTTACGAAACCGATGGCCAGATCCTGCCGATCCGCCAGGACCGCAACATGCTGTTCGGCACCCTGGCCGTGGCCCTGCTGGTGTTGCCGTTCGTGGCCTCGCCCTACATGCTGTCGGCGATCCTGATCCCGTTCCTGATCTTTTCCCTGGCCGCGCTGGGCCTGAACATCCTGACCGGCTATGCCGGCCAGCTGTCGCTGGGAACCGCCGCCTTCATGGCGGTGGGCGCGTTTGCCTCGTATAACTTCGTGCTGCGCATCCCAGGCATCCCGATCCTGCTGGCGTTCGTGCTGGGTGGCCTGTGCGCCGCATTGGTTGGCATTGCGTTCGGCCTGCCATCGCTGCGCATCCGCGGCTTTTACCTGGCGGCCGCCACCCTGGCCACGCAATTCTTCGTGGTATGGTGCCTGACGAAAATCGGCTGGCTGACCAACAACAGCGCATCGGGGGTCATCACGGCGCAAAAGATCGACATCGCCGGCTATGCCTTCGATACCCCCGCCAGCAAATACGTGCTGGTGCTGCTGGTGGTGGCCGTGATGGCGCTGCTGGCGAAGAACATGGTGCGCTCCAACGTGGGCCGCTCGTGGATGGCGGTGCGCGACATGGACGTGGCGGCCGAAGTGATCGGCTTCCGCCTGATGCGCACCAAGCTGCTGGCCTTTGCCGTCAGCTCGTTCTATTGCGGCGTGGCCGGCGCGCTGTATGCGTTCGCCTACCTCGGCACGGTGGAGCCGGAAGCGTACAACCTGGAACTGTCGTTCCGCATCCTGTTCATGATCATCATTGGCGGCGTCGGCTCCATCCTCGGCTGCTTCCTCGGCGCGGCCTTCATCGTGCTGCTGCCGGTGTTCCTGAACATCCTGGCGCACAGCCTGGCGCTGCCGACCAGCGTGGCGTCCAACCTGGAATTGATGGTGTTTGGCGCCCTGATTATTTTCTTCCTGATCGTGGAACCCCACGGTCTGGCGCGTTTGTGGCAAATCGGTAAAGAGAAATTGCGCCTGTGGCCTTTCCCGCACTGAGCGTACAACTAAACAAGGAGACTTGAACATGGCCTACGTTAAAACCATCGCTGCAGCCGTCCTGCTCGCCACCGCGGGCGGCGCTTTCGCCAATTCCGAACAATTCATCGCGCTGCCGTCGTACCGCGTGGGGCCTTACGCCTCGGGCGGTTCCGGCTTTTATGGCGGCATCATCGATTACTTCAACCTCGTCAACGCCAATGGCGGCATCAACGGCGTCAAGCTGACGTGGGAAGAATGCGAAACCGAGTACAACGCGGCGCGCGGCGTCGAGTGCTACGAGCGCATGAAAACCAAGAACGGCGGCGCCACCCTGGTCGAACCGCTGTCGACCGGCATCGCCTACGGCATCCTGGACCGCGTGGCCACCGATAAGGTGCCGATGACCACGCTGGGCTATGGCCGCTCCGACGCCGCCAACGGCAAGGTCTTCCCCTACGTCTTTCCGCTGATCACCAGCTACTGGAACCAGGCTGCCGCCATGATCAAGTACCTCGGCGACAAGAGCGGCGGCATCGACAAGCTGAAAGGCAAGAAGATCGTGCACCTGTACCACGATTCGGCCTTCGGCAAGGAACCGCTGCCGGTGCTGGAAGCGCTGTCCAAGCAGCACGGCTTTGAACTGATCAAGATTCCCGTCGCGCCGCCGGGCAGCGAACAGCAATCGCAATGGCTGCAGATCCGCCAGGCCAAACCCGATTACGTGATCCTGTGGGGCTGGGGCGTGATGAATTCCGTGGCCATCAAGACCGCGCAGCGCAATGGCTTCCCGCGCGACAAGATGCTCGGCGTGTGGTGGGCCGGTTCCGAGGACGACACGGTGGCCGCCGGCGACGCCGCCAAGGGCTATACCGCAATGACGTTCAACACGCCGGGCAACTACCCCGTCATCGACGAGTTGAAGAAGAAAGTCTACGCGGCCGGCAAGGGCAACCTGTCCGACCAGAACCGCATCGGTTCGGTCTACCACATGCGCGGCATGACGGCCGGCATCCTGTGGACCGAAGCGATCCGCCACGCGCAGGAAAAATTCGGCAAGGGCAAGCCGATGACGGGCGAGCAGGTGCGCTGGGGCCTGGAAAACATGAACATCGACGAAGCGCGCCAGAAGGCGCTCGGCGCGTTCGGCATGTTCCCGCCGGTGAAAACCTCGTGCGACGACCACGAAGGTTCCGGCGCGGTCAAGGTGCAGCAGTGGGATGGCGCCAAATGGAACGCCATCACGCCGACCTGGGTGGTGGGCGACAAGGCGCTGACCCGCAAGCTGGTCGACGAATCGTCGGCCAAGTACGCGGAAGAGAAAAAAATCACGCCGGCCTGCGCCAAGTCGTAACCCCAGCCATGGCGCCGCCGGCAGGCGACGCCAGCCTCACTCCCAAGGAATACCGCGAAGGAATACCGTGATGAACGCTGCCACCGCCCCGGAAACCGCCGCTGCCGCCCATGCAGTGCAGCCCTACCTGTCAGTCAACAACGTGGAAGTCATTTACGACCACGTGATCCTCGTGCTGAAAGGCGTGTCGCTGCAAGTGCCGCAGGGGAAGATCGTCGCGCTGCTGGGCGCCAACGGCGCCGGCAAATCCACCACGCTGAAAACCATTTCCACGCTGCTGCGCGGCGAACGGGGCGACGTCACCAAGGGCGAAGTCACGTTCAAGGGTGAACGGGTCGACCAGTTGACGCCCAATGAACTGGTCCGGCGCGGCCTGTCGCAGGTGATGGAGGGGCGCCATTGCTTCGGCCACCTGACCATCGAGGAAAACCTGCTGACCGGCGCCTACACGCGCAACCTGAGCCGCGCGGAATTGCGCGAATCGCTGGAAAAGGTGTACCACTATTTCCCGCGCCTGAAGACGCGCCGCACCAGCCAGGCCGGCTACACCTCCGGCGGCGAACAGCAGATGTGCGCGATCGGCCGCTCGCTGATGGCCAAGCCGTCGATGATCCTGCTGGACGAGCCATCGATGGGCATCGCGCCGCAAATCGTCGAAGAGATCTTTGACATCGTCAAGGACTTGAACGCCAAGGAAAACGTGTCGTTCCTGCTGGCCGAACAAAACACCATGGTGGCGCTGCGCTATGCGGATTTTGGCTACATCCTGGAAAACGGCCGCGTCGTGATGGAAGGCGCGGCGGCCGACCTGGCCAACAATGAAGACGTCAAGGAATTTTACCTGGGCATGTCCGGCGCCGGCCGCAAGAGCTTCCGCGACATGAAGTTTTACCGCCGCCGCAAACGCTGGCTGGCCTGAAGAGGAATTGCATGAATATCGAGAAAGCCAAGGCCCTGTGCCGCAGCCTGCCCGGCGCGACGGAAGATGTCAAATGGGGCGCCGACCTGGTGTTTTCAGTCGGCGAAAAGATGTTCGCGGTGACCGGCGGCAGCGGCGGCATCGGTTTCAAAGTCGACGATGACCGCTTTCTCGAACTGACCGACCGCGCGGGCATCATCCCCGCGCCTTACCTGGCGCGCGCCAAGTGGGTCAAGATCGAAGATTTGAAAGCGGTCAGCGACGCGGAAGCGGCGCAGCTGCTCAAGCGTTCCTATGAACTGGTGTTCGGCAAATTGACCAAGAAACTGCAGCGTGAAATCGGAGGCGCGTAATGGATGGGATCCAATTCAGTGAAATCCTGGGCGGCGCCACGCTGGACAGCCTTGAAACCCGCGAACCGGAACAGCGCGAAGGCGAATTGCTGGCGCGCCTGCCCGGCCTGGTGGCGCGCGCGCAAGGCGCGCCCGGATGGAACCGCATCCTGGCCGGCGTCGATGCACGCGACATCCACAGCCGCAAGGCGCTGGCGGCATTGCCCGTCACGCGCAAGTCCGACCTGAAGGCGCTGCAGCAGCAGGAACGCCCGTTTGGCGGCTTGAACGCCACCGCCGTGGGCCAGTTGCGGCGCGTCTACATGTCGCCCGGCCCGATCTTCGATCCGGAAGGCGTGGGCGCCGACTGGTGGCGTTTTTCGCGGCCGCTGTACGCGGCCGGCGTGCGCCCAGGCGGCCTGCTGCAAAACTGCTTTGCCTACCACTTCACGCCGGCCGCGTTCATGGTGGAAAGCGGGGCGGCGCGGCTGGGCTGCCCGGTGATACCGGCCGGCAGCGGCCAGACTGAACAGCAAGTGCAGGCCATGACGATGCTGCGGCCCGATACCTACGTCGGCACGCCGTCGTTCCTGAAGATCATCATTGAAAAAGCGCGCGACATGGGCGCCGACATTTCTTGCCTCAGGCAGGCGCTGGTCAGCGCGGAAGCGCTGCCGGAATCGCTGCGCCGCTGGCTGATCGACCATGGCGTGCCCAGCGTGCTGCAAGCCTATGCGTCGGCCGATGCCGGCAGCATCGCCTATGAAACCGCGACCGCCGGCGTGGTCCATCCGGGCATGGTGCTCGATGAAGACATCTTGCTGGAAATCGTGCGCCCGGGCAGCGGCGAACCGGTGGCGCCCGGCGAAGTCGGCGAAGTGGTGGTCACCGTGTTCAATCCCGACTATCCGCTGATCCGCTTCGGTACCGGCGATTTGTCTGCCGTGCTGGCCGACGCCGGCCCGTCGCCGTGCGGCCGCACCAACGTGCGCATCCGCGGCTGGATGGGGCGCGCCGACCAGACCACCAAGGTGCGTGCCATGTTCGTGCATCCGGCCCAGGTCAATGAAATCGCGCGCCGCCATCCGGAAATCCTGAAGGCGCGGCTGGTGGTGTCGGGCCGCGTGGCCAACGACGTCATGACGCTGCACTGCGAAGTCGATGATCCGGCCTCCGCTTATGCGCCGGCCATCATAGAGACTATTCGTGACCTGACCAAGCTGCGCGGCGAGGTGCGGTTCACGGTTCGTGGCAGTTTGCCGAACGATGGCAAGGTGATCGACGACGTACGCGACTATTCATGATTTTTGTGGCTTTCCACCAACGTGGGCGCAGGCTGGCGGGATATGGCGGATAATAATGCCTTCCCACCAGCTGTCATAACACATAACAATCATGCAAGACTTTCACCACAACCGCGCTCGCGCCCTGCTTGAATCTGCGGAAGAAATCTTTGACAAGGCCACGGTCGACGCCTCGGTGACGCGCATGGCCGATGAGTTGAACGCCCGCTTCGATAACCCGGACAACCAGGAATTCCCGCTGGTGCTGGGCGTGATGGGCGGCGCCGTGGTGTTCACGGGCAACCTGCTGCCGCAACTGACGTTCCCGCTGGAATTCGACTATATCCATGTCAGCCGCTATGGCGATGAAGACAAGGGTGGCGAGGTCGTATGGAAAGTCATCCCGCGCTCGAACGTGGCCGGCCGCACCGTCATCGTGCTGGACGATATCCTCGACGAAGGCGAGACCCTGGCGCACGTCAAGGAACGCTTGCTGGAAATGGGCGCGTCCGAAGTCATCCTGGCCGTGTTCGCGGACAAGGCCATCGGCAAAACCAAACCCGTCACGCCGGACCTGGTCGGCATCACGATTCCCAACCGCTTCGTGGTCGGGTTCGGCATGGATGCGTATGGCTACTGGCGCAATTTGCCGGGTTTGTGGGCCATCAAGACCGAAGATTCAAAGTAAGTCCACGGCCGTCGTGCCTGGCACGGCTTGCCGGCGGGATTTCTCATCAGCAATTTACCTTTGACTGTACCCAATCCGGGTACTAAGATGCCCAATATGGGTATCTTTGCGGACGTACTGTTTTCCAAGACACAGCAACGTGTGCTGGCCATCCTGTATGGCCAGCCATACCGCTCGTTTTACGCCAACGAAATCATTTCCCTTGCCGCCTGCGGATCCGGCGCGGTGCAGCGGGAACTGGCGAGCCTGGAAGCATCCGGCCTGCTCCACGCATGGCGCTCCGGCAACCAGAAACATTACCAGGTCAACCACGAAGCGCCGATCTTCGAGGAATTGCACGGCATTGTCGTGAAAACCTTTGGCACCGGCGAAGCCATCAAGGCGGCGCTGGCGCCGGTGCTGGACCAGATGCAGGCGGTGTTCATCCATGGCGACGCGGTGGCAGGCACCGTGCATGGCGGCGGCACCATCGAACTGGTGGCGGTGGCGCCGCAGGAATTGCACGCGCCGCTGCAAGATGTGCTGGCCACCTTGCCGCCCATGCTGGGACGCGCGATCGCGCCGGCCTGCTATACGGCCGACACGTTCTGGACCCGATGGCGCGCGCAGGATGCGGCGCTGGCCAGCGTGATGGAGCGCCCCAAGATTTTCATCAAGGGTTCGGACGCCGAGCTGGTGAAGCTGGCCGGCGGCGGCGCCTGAGGTTTCACAGCCGTTCCCTCACCATTCAACCGTCGTTCAACAGATAGCCATCCTCGATGCGCGCCGAACACGCACGCACCAGTTGCTTGACGGTCCACTGCGCGACTTCTTCCGGGCTCTTGCCCAGGTAGCGTTGCGACGCCGCCACGATGATGGGCAACGACGCGAACAGCGCCGGCACCTCGTCGACTTTCATGCGCTGCTTTTCCAGCAACAGGAATTTCAACAACACCTTGACCGCATATTCGGCATTGCGCGCCGGCTGCGACGACAGGAAGTCAAGCCGCGTGCGGGCCCGCTTCAATGCCTGCGCCACGTCCGTGAAGACCGCGCCGTGGCCCGGCACCACCACGCGCGCGTCGAGCGAGGCAATCAAATCCAGCGTCGCGCGTTCCTCGGCAAAGCCGGACTCGCCATCGAGTTCCGGGAAAATCACGCCAAACCCGTTTTGCCACAGCGCGTCGGCGGAAATCAAAATGCCTTCCTGCGCGCAGAACAGCATCAGCGAATGCGCATCGTGGCCGGGCGCGCCCAGCACGTCCCATTGCAGGTCGCCCATGGTCAGCCGGTCGCCCGCCGACAAGGTACCGTCGAACGCAAAGCGCGGACAGGTTTGTCCAGTGGCCTTGAAACTGAGCTTGTCTTCGTCCCAGCGCCGCACGTGGTCCGCTTCCGATACCGGAATATGCGTCGCGCTGCCGAAATGCGCCTGCAGGATCGCATTGCCGCCGCAATGGTCGGAATGCAGGTGGGTGTTGACGATGCGGTCCAGGCGCCGGCCAGCGAGCGCGTGGCGCACCAGCGCCAGTGTCTGCTGTTCATGCAGCACGTAGCCGGTGTCGACCAGGGTCGCATCATCGCGGCCCAGCAGTAAGACATTGTTCGACGAGAGCCAGCCCCGTTCGAATACGTGGATATTGTCATGCAAGACCGTCATGGCGTCATTCGAAATCGATCAGGGCTTCGCGGCGGCGGATTTCTTCCCAGACGGCCCGCTTGAAGTCATCGTCGGCGCGCGACCACGCGACGATTTCATCGATGGTGCGCAGGCAGCCTTCGCAAAAACCGGTGTCCCGGTTCATTTTGCACAAGCTCACGCAAGGGGAAGGCACCGTGGCGCCGGCCAATGGCGCCGCGGTTGGAATGTCAGTGCTCATTGCAAGAAATTCAATAAGAAGTGCGGTATTTTACCGCGCCGGTATCCCGGCAGCGGTTGTGGCCGCGCCGCGGCATTGTGGCCAACCACACGACACCTTACCCGAAAGTGAACGATTGTGCTTGAAATCGAATGCTTCAATCCTATAATACCATCCACATGGATGGTTTATGGATGATAAGGAGATGGAGCATCATGGCAGTACACGAACTCAAGCTGAAAAATACGGATTCCGAAAAAATCACCATCAATCTCGGCCCGGTCGACCTGGGCCAGATCGACTTGCTGGTGCAGGAAGGCTTTTACGCCAACCGGACTGACCTGATCCGCACCGCCATCCGCAACCAGTTGGCGCAGCATGCCGACGTGGTGAAACAAACCGTCGCACGCAAAAGCCTGGTACTGGGCATGCAGCACTACAGCCGCGCCGACCTGGAAGCCGTGCAGGCGGCCGGCCAGCGCCTGCAGATCCAGGTACTCGGGTTGGCCAGCATAGCCGCCGACGTGCCGGCCGAACTGGCGCTGGCCACGATTGAATCGATCACGGTATTGGGGGCGCTGCACGCCAGCGCCGCCGTCAAGGCCGCCCTCGCGGGGCGGATCCACTAGGAGAAACCGATGTTAAAGATGAACCAGGCTTTATTGAACAAGCTGCAGGACGCCACCCGGCAATTGCTGGCCAACGGTCCGGCCGCCGCCACCGCCGCCATCCAGCAGGCGCTGGCCGGCCAGGACAGCGCCGCGCCGGAACCGCGCCCGATGCGCGATTTGAATCCCGCGCCCGCGCCGGCCACCGGCCGCGCCAGCGCAGACGGCACGGCCACGGCGCACGACCACCGCGCGGCGGCTGATGCCCGGCGTCCCACCGGCGCCGGCGATGCCGGCGACTCTGCCAACTCTACCAACACTTCCGGCACTTCCGGCACTTCCGGCACTGCCAGCACCGCTGGCGCATCCGGGGCCGCGCCCGGTCCGGCTGCGGGAGCCCGCATGGCGGAAGCGCTGGCCGCAATGCGCGCACGCCGTTCCGGCGGCACGACACCGGAACAACCGCGCGAGCACGACGCCGACAAACAGCCAGGCTGGCCGGGCATGGCCGGGATTGCCGGCCAACCCGACTTGTCGCACTTTCCCGGCCTGTCCCAGCTGCGCGGATTGGCCGACCTCCCCGAGCTGTCGAACCTGCGCGGACTGGCCGACCTCCCCGACCTGTCGAACCTGCGCGGACTGGTCGACCTCCCCGAGCTGTCGAACCTGCGCGGATTGGGCGACTTGCCCGACCTGTCGAACCTGCCCGGACTAGCCGACTTGCCCGACCTGTCGAACCTGCCCGGCCAGCGCAAGGCCCGCAAGCCCGCACCGTTGCCGCCGGGCGCGCAATTCCTCGAAGGCGTCTACCAGGGCGCCACCGGCACGCGCGATTACAAGCTGTATATCCCGTCGTCATACCACGGCCAACCGATGCCCTTGCTGGTGATGCTGCACGGCTGTACGCAGGACCCCGATGATTTCGCGGCCGGCACCCGCATGAACGCGCTGGCCGAAGAACAGGGCATGCTGGTGGTGTATCCGGCGCAATCGCGCCAAGCCAACCAGCAGCGCTGCTGGAACTGGTTCAATGCGCTGGACCAGCAGCGCGGCCAGGGCGAGCCCGCCATCATTGCCGGCATCGCGCAACAGGTCGCGGCGCGGCACGCGGTCGCGCCGGGCCAGGTGTACGTGGCCGGCATGTCGGCCGGCGGCGCCATGGCAGTGATTGTCGGCACCTTGTATCCCGATGTCTTCGCGGCGGTCGGCGTGCATTCCGGCTTGCCGTTTGCATCGGCCAGGGATTTGCCGTCGGCGCTGCAAGCCATGAAACAGGGCGCGCCGGCCGGCCAGGCCGCCCATGCCGCCCGCCATGACGGCGCGCGCCCCATCATCGTGTTCCATGGCGACCGCGACTCGACCGTGCATCCGCGCAACGGTGAACAAGTCATGTCGCAACAATTGCACCACCATCCCGGCGCCGAGGCCCGGCATGACCGCGGCAGCGTGCCGCAAGGGCGCCGCTACACGCGCACCACGCACCGCCACCCGGATGGCACGCCGCTCGGCGAACACTGGGTGGTGCATGGCGCCGGCCATGCCTGGTCCGGCGGCAGCGCCGACGGCAGCTACACCGATACGCGCGGGCCGGACGCCAGCCGCGAAATGCTGCGCTTCTTCCGCACCGTCGGCGCCACATAACCGCCGCCTCAGCGCCGGGCCTGCCCGGCGCGCACTGTATGCCGCACCGCAGCAAAAATTCTCGAAACTGACGTATGATGGGTCTGAATCAGACGAACCCATCAAATGCTGCGGCGCAATATCCTTGCCGCATGACCGAGGAGGCTGC